>DASXNH010000024.1:0-14032 GCA_036495195.1 Candidatus Dormiibacterota bacterium | reverse complement strand
GTACCAGGCGAAGGCCGTCACGCTCGTCGCGACCACCCGGCTGCCTGTCGCCACCTGCCGGGTCACGACGCCTGAGCTTGAGCTCCACGCATACGTCGCCGTATAGGGAGCCGGCGTCCCCGTCGTCGCGTTTGGCATCCGGCTCCCCTGCAAAACCAACGCCTGCGCGTGGCAGGGATTGTTGCTGGTGCCGCAACCGGACGGGCTTGGCGCTCGGCTGAGAACGAAGTCGTCGTTGGCGCTGAGCTGTAGGTTGCGGACCTGCGCGCTGGCCTCGATGCGGGCGGTGGCCGTGTTGGCCGCCTGCGCGGTGGTGAGTACCACTGACGTCAGCGCTCCCATGATCATCAGGCCGATCGAGGTGGCGATGATCAGCTCGATAAGCGTGAATCCTGCTTGCCTGCGCCGGCGAGCCGCAAGCCGGGCGTTCAACGGTTCACCTTGTACACCGACACCGGCGTGCCGACGGCGGCGGCGGCGGGCCATGTCTTCACGGTGACCGTCCACTGCTGGACCGCCGGCTGACCCTGGACGCTGGACTTGGCCACGTCAGCGCGCAGGTTCGACGACGAGCTGCACGAGCCCTGAAAGCCGCTGGCGGGCGATGGGGTCGCAGCGTTGTCGACCGCGAAGCATTCCGAGAAAGAGGTATTCGTGAACGCGGCGGCGCCCACTTTCTCGAGCTCGTACTGCACCACTGCCTCGACCGCGGTGTTCCTCTTTTCAAGGGTCGTGTTGAGCAGCCCGGTGCTGAAGGCCCCGACGAGCATCACGAGCACGAGGCCGATGATCATCACGCTGACGACGAGCTCAACGAGGGTGGTACCGGCCTGGGCTCGGTGCCGCGGTCTTCGAGGGGGCATCAGTGGACGGCTCGTAGCAGCCCGTACATGGGCAGGATCACAGAGACGGCCACGAAGCCGACGGCCCCTCCCACCGCGATCACAAGGGCCGGCTCCATGAGATTGATCATGTTGCGGACCTTGTAGTCCATCTCTTCGGCGAGAAAGTCGGCGATCTGCTCGAAGCTCGAATCGAGCGTCCCGGTCTCTTCGCCGACGCGAACCATCCGGATCATCATCGGCTCGAACAGCTTGGTGGCCTCCAGCGGTTCGGAGAAGCCGTCTCCGGTGACCATGCGAGCTTTGACAGACTCCAGGCCGACCATGAACCGGTGATTGCTCGCTGACGCGATCGCAACATCGAAGGTCTGGCTGATCGGAATTCCGGCCTGCAGCATCGTGGCGAGCGTCCGAGTGAAGCGCTCGATGATGGCGTACTCGACAATTTTTCCGATCACAGGAAGGCGGAGGATCACGTGGTCCCAGGTCCTCTTTCCGACCCGGCTCTGCAAGAACAATGTGGCGGCTACGATGGCGACGCCGAGGCCGATAAGGATGACCAGGCGCCATCTCTGGGCGAATGCGCCGACACCGATCAGGATGCGCGTCGGCAGGGGAAGCTCGGCGTGAAACTCGTTGAACATCGAGACGAAGTTCGGCAGCACGAAAACGATCAGGACAGTGCAGACGCAGACGGCGAGGGTGAGAATTATCCCGGGGTAGATCATGGCGCTGCGCAGCTTTTTCATCGCCGAGTCCTGCCGCTGCAGATAGATCGCCACCTGCACAAGTACCTTGTCCAGGTTTCCGCTGTACTCCGCTGCGCGCATCATGTCGACGTAGAGCCGGTTGAAGACCGTCGGGTGATGGGAGATCGCTTCCGAGAACGACTCGCCTTCGTCCAGGTCGTCGCACACATCCTGTAGGGCGGCCCGAAAAGCACCCGAGCTGGATGCGCCGGAGAGGAGCTTGATCGCATCAGTGATGGGGACACCGACCTTGAGGAAGGTGGCGAGCTGGCGGGAGAACACGACAAGGTCCGAGGTCTTGACTCGGAAGAAGGTCGGCAGCTCACGGTAGGCCCAGCGCCAACCCCCTCGTTCGGGCCGCAGCGAGACGACGTTGTAACCGCGGTCCGACAGCTTGCGATGCGCAAGAGCCGCCGTATCGCCTTCGATCAGTTTTTCCTCGAGTGTTCCCCGGGGCGTATACGCCCGGTAGTGAAACTTGGCGATGCCGATCCCCCCTAGATGATGTACACGCTGCGCATGACCTCTGAGACGCTGGTGGTTCCTGCAGCCACCCGCTCCCAGGCGTCGACGCGCAGCGGCACCATGCCGTTGGCAACAGCCGCGGTGAGGATCTCCTTGTGGCTGGCCTTGTTGATGACCAGCCGCTTGAGGTCGTCGCTCATCGTCAGCACCTCGAAGACTCCGATTCGGTCGTAGTAACCGGTGTGGTTGCACCGGGCGCACCCCTTGCCGTGATACAGCTTGTCGGGCACCTCTCGGCCAATCGACGCCGCGAACTCGACCTCCTCCAGGGTTGGTGGAAACGGCGCCTTGCAGCCGTCGCAGACCTTGCGCACCAGTCGCTGCGCAACTATCGCGACCACCGACGAAGCGATCAGGAAGCCCTCGATGCCCATGTCGATAAAGCGCAGGAGCGCCCCGACTGAGTCCGTAGCGTGGAGCGAAGAAAGAACGAGGTGGCCGGTCAGCGCCGACTGCACGGCGATCTCGGCGGTTTCGCGGTCACGGATCTCCCCGACCAGGATGATGTCGGGATCCTGGCGCAGGATTGCCCGCAGTCCGTTGGCGAACGTGATGTCGGCCAGCTTGTTGATCTGGCTCTGGTTGATGTTGTCGAACATGTACTCGACAGGGTCTTCGATGGTCATGATGTTTCGAACCTGCTGATCGAGCTCGTTGATCGATGCGTAGAGGGTGGTCGTCTTGCCGCTGCCCGTCGGGCCGGAGACGATGATCATTCCGTACGGCGCGTGCAGCATTGTGTGGAACGACTGATAGGCCTCCTGCGAGAAGCCGAGCTGCTTCAGGGTTATCAACGAACGACCGCGGTCAAGCAACCTCAGCACGAGCTTCTCGCCCCACACCGTCTCGATGGTGGCGACACGGATGTCGAGGCTGCGACCGTCCACCGTGAGACTGATCTGGCCGTCTTGAGCGCGGCGTCGCTCAACGATGTTCATGTCGGCCATGATCTTGATTCGGGAGGCGAGAGCCGCCCCGGTGGCCGGAGGCAGGTGCGCGACGTCCTGGAGCACGCCGTCCACGCGGAAGCGGATGCGCAGGTGGTCGTTCTGCGGTTCGATGTGGATGTCCGAGGCGCGGTCGCGCAGTCCCTGCGTGATCATGAGGTTGACGATCTCGACCGCCGGCGATGTGGCGGTGATCGACGACAGCTCGAACACGGCGGCTCGGCTGACCTCGGCGAGCGGCCGCGATTCCTGGAGGGTTCGAGCCGCTTCCTGGATCCGGGGCCGCATGCTGTTGACTCGGCTCAAATTGGCAAGGATGTCGCCGCGCCCTGCCAGGTAGGGGGCGATGGAGAGGCCCGTGAGCAGCCGGATGTCATTGACGAGCGGCAGGTCGTGAGGGTCGGTCATGGCGACCGCCAGGATGCCGTTCTCCAGCCGGATGGGGAGCACCGCGTGCCTGCGGGCGAACTCCTCGGGTATGAGGCGCGCGGCATCGGGGTCAACCGGCTCCCGCCGCAGGTCGGCGACAGGAACTCCGAGCTGGCCGCTTAGCTCCGCGACCATTCGATCCTCGTCGAGGATCCCCAGGTTGATGATGACCCTGCCAAGGTGGAGGCCCGTCTGCCGCTGCACATCCAGGGCTCGCTGCAGCTGGCCTTCGCTGATCAGGCTCGCAGCCACGAGTCGGTCGCCGAGCAGGGTCGGAGGTTTCGGGGCGTCGCGCACCGCGCGGGCCCGTTCAGGAGCCATGTTGATGATGTTGCGGACGTCGGCCCGAAGTGAGAATGGGAATTGCCTGCCTAACTGGGTCGTTTGTCCCAGACCACGAGCGGGTGGGTTGGGCGTTAGTTGGTCGTGAGGCCCATCCGGGCCGCGCAAAGCATCGCCTCCGTCCGGCTGCGCAATTCCAGCTTGCGGTAGATGTTGGCGAGATGATTGCGAACCGTCTTGTGGCTGATGCCCCGGCTCTCCGCGATGGCTGGAATCGATTTGGCCTGGCCGATCATCGTCAAGATGTCCAGCTCCGTCGGTGAGAGCTGGCCGGCCGGACGACGGGCCAGTGGCGAGTGGTCGGTCAGCCGAGCGAGCACCTGGTTCATCAAATTGGCGCCGACGGCCCGATGCCCGGAGAGGACCGCCTGCACGCCGACCAGAAACTCGTCCAGCCTTGCGTCCTTGGTGAACAGTCCCGCCACCTTGGAGTGCAGCGCAGCCATCATCTGCCGCTCATCCTCAGGATCCCCAAGCAGGATGACCGGCACACGCGGGCTGAGCTCAGAAAGTCTCTGCGCGAGGTCGACAGCAACCATGGGCTCCGCCTTGACTTCGCAGAAGACCAGCTGAACGCCGCCTCGCATCGCGAGACTCAGGCCCACCTCGGTATCGTTCGCGACCTGGATCTGCGCCAGCACCGGGGGCGATGCCAGCAGGCTGGCGAGTGCCGCCACGAACAGCGGTTGGCGATCGATGACCAACACGTGCGGCCCTTCGCCGACCATGCGCGCATGCTCGCCGACTTCGATCTCACGTCCCGGAACAACGACCACTGTGTTCCGGACTGTAGGTCCCGGGCCTCAGCGCGGTAATGGGATCGTCGTACTAGTCCCGGGACACTAGTGGGCCACGCGTCCCGGGACTTAACGTCAGATCTCGACCAGTCCCTTGCGCACCGCGTACAGGACTGCCTGCGCCCGGTCGAAGATGTTCAGCTTCTCGTACATGTTGCTCACGTGGTTGCGCACCGTCTTCTCGCTGATCTTCAGCTGGTAGGCGATTTGCTTGTTCGCCATGCCTGTGGCGAGCATCTTCAGGATCTCCACCTCTCGGGCGGTGAGCCCGTCGTAGAACTCTTTGGGAGTGGTCGCGCCCGTCAGCATCTCAAGCACCCGATTGGCGACAGCGCTCGCCATGACTCGTTCGCCGGCGACGACGGCCAGGATGCTGGAAACGATGGCGCCGGCCAGGGAATCCTTGAGCACATAGCCGCTGGCCCCGGCCTTGAGGGCCTGGATCACGTGGTTGTCAGCCTCGAACGTGGTCAGCATCAGGACCCTGGTCTCGGGGCACTCATTGACGATGCGGCGGGTTGCCTCGATACCGTCGAGGTTGGGCATCTTGATGTCCATGAGGACGACGTCCGGCTTTAGCGCGAGGGCGAGCTTGACGGCATCCGCGCCGTCGACTGCCTCGCCCACGACCTGGACACGATCGTCAACATCCAGAAGTCGGGCGAGCCCCGACCTGAACAGGGTCTGATCGTCGGCGATCAGCACTCGCGCGGTCCGTACGGCAATACTCAAATCAGTTTCTCCTTTGATGCAATGCTCAAATCAGTTGGTCCAGTGGAATCAGCGCACGAACCGTGGTGCCTGAGCCCAGCACGCTGTCGACCTCGAGCCGACCTCCCAGGATCAGCGCCCGCTCACGCATGCCGAGGAAACCGAGTCCGAGCTCCCGGCGTCCGCCATCGGTATCAGTACCCCGTCCGTCGTCCTTGACCTCCACGGCCAGGTGGCCCGCGCCGGCGGGGCGTAGGGCGACCTCCACGGACTTCGCGCCGCTGTGCATCCGGACATTGGCGAGTGCCTCTTCGATGATCCGCAGGATGTTCAGCGCCGCCGGCGACCGCAGATCGGTCGGCCAGGAGGGGGAAACGGAGAGCAAGGTGTCGACCTGCGTTCTCTCCTGGAACCTGACCAGCAGGGCGCGCACCGAGTCGGCAAACCCTTGCTCCCGTCCGGTCTGCCCTCGAAGGTCGTAAAGGACGTGGCGAAGGTTGTTGAGAACTCCGCGGGCCGATTCCTGCAACTCGTCGACCTGCCGGAGAACGCTTTGCCTGCCCTTCTGCTCGACCTTGAAGTTCTCGAGCTCGATCAGCATGGTGGTCAGCGTTTGTGCGACGCGGTCGTGAAGCTCTCGAGCCAAAAGGCCCCGGATCTCGTCAGAGGTAGCGGAGTCGCCGCCGTACGTCAGGTCGCGCGCAGTCGGCGGCGAAGCCACCTTTGGTCCCCTCTCCCCTCGGAAATAAATAAATGAATGAATCCGTCCGGCGGCGAACCGTCCCGGGTGTCCGAAAACCCAGAGCAACCGACACCCAGAACCGGGCCCTTTCCCTACAAAAAGGCCGCAAATGAACTTAACGCCCTAGTGAAAACCCAAGTCAATGGGCAGAACTAACCATTTTGTTGCGCCCACCGTCAGCAGCGGATAACGCGGTCGGGACAAACGCCTAGAGGAGTCGGCTACTCCTGTAGTGTCCTTCCGGCCGCTGCGGCCTCGGTGCGATTGCGCACCTTGAGCGCCTTGAGCACCTCGTGGACATGTTTGTTCACCGTCGTGATGGAAACGCCCATGTGCTCCGCTATCTCACGGTTGGTGCGGCCGTGCCGCAGCTCGTCGAGAACCTGTCGCTGGCGAACGCTCAGGCCCCCGATCCTGACCGCTGTCCTGGGCTTGCGTGGCGTCGACTTCTTCCTTGAGCGGGCTCGCCTTTCAGTCGCTGTGTTGCCGACGCGCCGCCCTGGGGCATCCCCGCTCGCCAGGCGCCTTATCGACCTGACCATGTCTGACACGGGCATGGCTTTGGGCAAGAATCCATCGGCTCCGGCGCGCGCGCTGGCCAGCACGTTGCGTTCATCCACGCTGGCGCTGATGACGAGCACCTTGACTCCAGGCCACCTCTCGATGACGTCGCGGGTGGCCGCGAAGCCGTCCTTGCCACTCCCCATGTAGAGGTCCATGAGAATCACGTCGACCGGCGTGCGGCGCATCTGGGCGTCGATATTGGTCGCCGAACCAAGCTCCCATGTGACGTCGAAATCGGCTTCCCTCTCGAGCGCGCGCTTGAGCCCAAAACGAAAGACCGGGTGGTCGTCGACGATGCCGATCCGGATCATACGAAGCTCTTCGGCGTCTACGACGATTGGACTTTCCTCCACCACCCTTCAAGCCGGCCGTGCGCGGCTATGCCGAGCGTTGCGGTGACTGCATGATAGGGCAGCCGGGCGGCCGCGGCGCCCGGGTCATAGGACATTCGTCTCATTGGTTAATCACCCGCGTCCGTGCCACAGTCGAGCGGTATGTTGAACAGGAAAGCGCCGTCGTCGGCAGAAACCACGGTCTTCGGGCGCCCATCGGAAAGGCTCTTTTACCGCCTGTTTCTGCCGGTCGCCGTAACCGCAAACCTAGTCCTCGGGCTGATCATCCTGAGTGGTTTGCGGCCGTACTTCTGGACCGAATGGCTCGAGGTCGCCACCGGTGCGTTCTGCTGCATTGTGGCCGGCGGCCTGGCGGCAGCGGCCTGGTCCAAGTTCTACTGGGGCAGGGCCATGGCGCACCAGATTCTCGTCTGGCGGCGAATTGCCGATGCATTCTTCTTCTGGTTGGAGGATGCGCCGCTACCGGCCGAAGCGCTGCACAGGCTCCAGACATCGCTTGACGAGGCTGTACCGAACCGCGATCGCGGCTAGGCCCGGGCGGAGACCAGCGTGCCCGACGGCACGGTCACTCGCACGGTCGTTCCTTGCCCGCCCGGCCCGCTCTCGAGCCGGATCTCGCCTCCGAGCAGGGAAGCGCGCTCGTGCATGCCGAGGATTCCCAACCCCGGGCGGAGGCTGAAAAGGTCCTGAGTCGGCAGGCCGCGTCCGTCGTCGCTGACGGTGATCACCGCTGCGCGCTCTGCGACGCTGAGACCGAGGGCGACTTCGATCTTGTGAGCGCCGCTGTGCCTGACTCCATTCTCAATCGCCTCCTGAACGATTCGATTCAGCTCGGTGGCGGCGTGCATCGGGATCCGTTCCGGCCAATCCGGAGCGACAGTCAGCTCGTACTCGATCTGGCGTCTCTTGGCGCGCCGCTCCAGCATCCCGTGCTTCACGAGCTTGACCAGGTCTTCGTCCCCCAACGGCTGGGCTCGAAGGTCGATCAGCATCTCGCGCAGGTCGGACAGCGCCTGGCGGGTCGACTCCGCCAGCTGATCGACCTGCCTGAGCACGCTGGCGCGGCCCTGTTGCTCCGCGCGAAACACATCCAGGTCGAGCAGCATGGTGGCAAGCGTCTGCCCGACGCTGTCGTGCAGCTCGCGAGCCAGCAAGGTCCGCGTCTCTTCGACGGTCAGCTGGGCTGCTGACCTGCGAGCCTGGGCGGCGCCGACTTTACGTACACGCTTGCGGGAAGTTGATGTCCGGGGCAAGGCCTTGTAATTTACAACCGAATTGGCGCATAAACGGGTCGCATGACGTAAAGAATTTGTGAGAAAGGGGAGGTCCGCGTTGGATTTTCCAAGCCAGGCCGCCGGCATAAAGGCGCTTCCGTCACCAGCGGTCGGTAGCTTTCAAGCCGTCGCCCGCGTTATCCGGGTGTGCACACCGCCAAGCGGCTGATACCGATCCTGCTCGCGCTGGTGCTGGTCGCCTGCGGCTCGAGCCCCGCCACGAGCTCGTCGCAGACGCCATCGGCCGGTTCCACGCCGACGCCGTCCGCGACCCTGTCGCCCAGTCCGGCGCACCAGCTTGGGCCCGGTGGTCTCACCCTGGACGAGGAGATCGGCGCGGTGATCATGGTCGGCTTCCGAGGCAGCCTCACGGACGCCGTGCTCTCCGATTGGAAGCAGCACCAGTTCGGAGGTCTGCTGGTGGTGAACCTCAACCACAACGCGAGCAATGCGGCATCGATGACGTCGCTGATAGCGAGAATTCGCGCCGCCGACCGGCATCGACTCATCGCCGCGACCGACCAGGAGGGCGGCCATGTCTGCCTGGCGATCAGCACTGTGCCGTGCGAGCCGATGCCGGTCGGCCAGGCGGCGACCACCAAAATGGCCACTGGTCTCAAGTCCCTTGGTTTCGACCTCGACCTCGGCCCCGTCTCCGATGTGTGCAGCGGACCTTCGTCGATCATGTGGGGCCGCTGCTATGGCAGCAGCCCGGGTCCTGTCGCATCTGCGGTTGGGCCAGTCGTCGACGGCATACATGCCGCGCACATGCTGTCGGCGGCCAAGCATTTCCCAGGCCATGGCGATACCACCGTCAGCTCTGAGACGCAGCTGCCTCGCATCGATGAGAGCGTGGCGACGCTCCAGTCACGTGAATTTCCCCCGTTCAAGGCGGCGATCGCGCACGGGGTGGACTTCGTACTTCTCGGCCACCTCTACTACCCGGCGCTCGACAAGGTCCACTCGGCCGATCTCTCACCGGTCACCATCCGGATGCTGAGGTCCGACCTCGGGTTCAAGGGCGCGATCATCTCCGACGACATGGAGATGGGAGCGATCACCAACAGCACGCCGGCGCCCGAAGCGGCCGTCGAGCTTCTCGTCAACGGTGGCGACATGGTGATGATCGCCCACGACCTTTCGGTCGCTAACGCGACCTACGACGCCATCAAGGCTGCCGTCGCGAACGGCCGGCTGCCGCGTGCGCGGCTCGACCAGGCCGTCGCCGCTCTGCAGGCTTTGCCGAATCGCTGATCCCGACCCGAGGCGGCGGAAATTGGCTGGCGCGAGGCTTCTCGGCTGAGCTTCGGCATATTGGCCATGATGGCCGTTTACCGGCCGCCGTGGCCGGGGTATCCTGCCCTGCATGAGCGACCCGAAAGTTGACGCTCTGGCGCGCGTGCCGCTGTTCTCCCGATGCACCCGCAAGGAGCTCGAGTTCCTTGCCAGCCGCACCGATGAGGTGCAGCTGAAGGCGAACGAGCGCCTGATCAAGCAGGGCAGCGCCTCTGACTGTTTCTACGTCCTGCTCGAGGGCGAAGCGACAGTCGACGTGGATGGAAAGGCCCGGCCATCGCTGCACGCCGGCGATTTCTTCGGCGAGATCGGGATGCTGGACCGCGGGCCGGCCACGGCGACTGTCGTCACGACGACCCCGGCTCGGGCGATGGTCATGAGCCATGCCCAGTTCCGCGACGCGATCAAGACGAGCGACGCATTGCTCTCAACGGTCCTTGGCGCTGCGGCGGATCGTCTTCGCCGCGACTCCCTCGACCGCGTCCGAGCGGTTTGAGGTAGGCGGCGAACAAGAAGTCACCTGGCGCGGTTTCGTTGGGAGTGCCGATGCCGTGCGCCGTTTGCGGTCACGCACTACAGCCAGGCGCCAGGTTCTGCTCGAACTGCGGCGCCGTCGTTGGCACGCTCCTCGGCACCCAGGAACGCAAGATGGTCACCGTTCTGTTCGCGGACCTTGTCGACTCGACCGGACTGGCCCAGTCGTTGGATCCCGAACGCGCTCGAGAGTTGATGGGCCGCTTCTTCGAGGCTGCGACCGAAGAGCTGCAGGCTCTGCGGGGCCGCCCCGAAAAATTCGTTGGTGACGCCGTGATGGCGGTCTTCGGCCTGCCGCACGTTCACGAGGACGACGCGATAAGGGCGGTCCGCGCGGCCATGGCGATCCGGGAGCGAGTGCGGCGCCTCGGCCGAGCCGAAGGCCTTGCGGCCCCACTCGAGGTGAGAATCGGCATCGAATCGGGGGAGGCGGCGACGGGCGTTGGCCCCGCGGGCCAGCTGCTGGTGACGGGGCCTGTCGTGAACATCGCCGCGCGCCTGCAGTCGGCGGCCCGGCCTGGGCAGATCCTGGCCGGCCAGACGACGCGCGCGCTGACGACCCAAGCCGTGTCATTCGGCCACCAGCGGATGGTGAAGGCGAAGGGTTTCGACGTGGAGCTGGCCTCGTTTCCAGTCGAGTCGCTGACCGCGCGTTCGGCCCGCCGCACCATCGCCTTCGTCGGCCGCGCCAGCGAGCGGGCCATCCTTCGCCAGAGCTTGAGCCTGGCGACCACGACAGGGCGCCCGGTGCTCGTCACCATCCTTGGTGAGGCCGGCATCGGCAAGAGCCGCCTGGCAGCCGAGCTGGTGGCAAGCGTCGATCCCAGCGTGGTGGTGGTTCGTGGCAGCTCACGCTCCTACACCGACACGGCGACGTTCGGGCCGGCGGCGGCGATCGTCGGCGAGCTGGCGGGAATCCGGGACGGCGAACCGCCCGAAGTGACAGTGAAGCGATTGCGGGAGCTGGCCGAGCGAGTTGTCGATCCCGCCGCTGTCGATGCGACTGCCGAACGGCTGGGCCTGCTGTTCGGAGTGGCGGGGCAGAGGGAGGAGTCCGCCTTCGTCCACGACGTCACGACTGGCTTCGTTGCGCTGGTGGACGGCCTGGCGCAGACGAGCGCTGTGGTGCTCGTTTTCGAAGACCTGCACACCCTTCGTCCGATGATGCTCGACCTGATCGAACGCCTTGGAGCAAAAAGCGCTCGTGGATCGCGACGCGCCCTGGTCCTGGCTTTGGCAAGGCCCGAGCTTCTCGAGTCGCGACCTTCATGGGGCACCAGCAGCGGGAACGCCGTTCTCGTGCACCTCGACCCCCTTTCAAGCGAAGAATCGATGGAGCTGGTGCGAGCTGCCGGTGGCGACAAGATCGATGACCTGGAGTCAGCCGCGATCGCCGCGCGCGCAGGCGGAAATCCCTACTTCATCATCGAGACGACAGGCATGCTCATGAACCAGGCGGGCACCGCGCCCGGGCGAGGCGCGGCCCACCTCCCGCCGACTGTCCAGGCGGTCGTGGCGGCCAGGCTGGATGCATTGCCCGCGCGCCTGCGAGAGCTCGCCCGTCGAGCATCGGTGTTCCTTTATTCGTTCGACATGGCGGAGCTGGCGCTGGTCGACAAGGCGCCGAAACTCGACGAGCTGCAGAGGCTCGAGGACGCGGAAATCATCGTCCGAGACGAGGGTAGGGTCGAGGCGCAATGGCGAATGCGCCACGCGACCCTCCGCGAGGTGGCCTACGCGAGCCTGCCGAAGCGCGAGCGATTGAGGTTGCACGAGCTGGTGGCGAAGGACCTGCTCAAAACTGGCCATCCCTCATGGGCGGCGGACCATCTCGAGGCCGCGGCTCTGGCCGCACGCGACCTGGATCCGAATGATCGCGTCACCACCGACCGCGCTGCCGATGGGTTGCAGGTGGCGGGGGACCGTGCCCGACGGCGCACGGAGGGCCGCTCTGCGATCGATTTCTACGAGCGCTCCCTCGCCATGTCCGGACCGGACGGCTACTGGGGGGTGCGAGAGGCGCGCGTGCTGGCGGGGCTGGGGGAGGCTCACTACTGGCTGGGCGAGTATCCGGCCGCGACGGCGGCCCTCGAACGCTCGGTGGCCCTGGCCAAAGTCCAAGACGACGCGTACGCCCTGGCGCATGCACTGAGGTTCCTCGGCGACATCGCCATCAACGTGGAAGCCGACGTCGACAAGGCGGAATCGCTGCTCGACCGCTCGTTGTCCGAGGCCGAAAGGCTCGGCGACGACTTTGCGATCACACGCACTCTCCTGTTCGCCGGGTGGGTGCCTTGGACCCGCGACCGGTTCGATGAGGCGGAGGCGATCTGGCGGCGCGCCCTGGCGCTCGCGGGCACGAAGGATCGATGGGCTCGCGTCCGCGCTCTGACGTCGCTCTCGATCAACCAGATGGAGACGAAGAACTTCGATGAGGCGATGCGGCTGATCGAAGATGCGAGCGCTCTCGCTGAAGAGACGGGCGACCAGTTCAGCGTGGCGGTCACGGCCGTGCAGAAGGGGCGCGTCTTCGAGGATCTTGGGCGCTTCGACGAGTCGCTGGTCTGGCTCGACAAGGGGATCAAGATCTTCGGGGAGCTCGGCGCGCGCTGGGAGCTCGCTGACGCGCGGGCCGAACGCGGGATCTCGAAGCGTGAGCTCGGCCGGTACGACGAGGCGGAGGACGACCTTCGCTACGCGATCCGCGCCTCCGAGGAGCTTGGTGAGCGGCAGCTGGGGGGCTGGACGTGGCGAGCATTCGCCCGCGTCGCCGAAATGAGGGGCGACCACGCGGAAGCGGAGAAGCGCTATCGGCGCTCGCAGGAGGCAGAAGCGCACGGCCCGCGCAAAGAGGCTCGCGCCTCGGCCTCCATGCAGCGGGACGATTCGTAATGGACGCCATCGACCGAGTCGTCATGAACGCGCGCCTGCACTACCTTGGCAGCGCCGCGCGCATCGTCGAGCCGGTGCAGCGGCTCGCGGTGCTGACCTGCATGGATGCACGCGTCGATGTCAGCGCCTTGCTTGGCCTGCGCCCAGGCGATGCTCATGTGATCCGCAACGCGGGAGGTCGCGCCACCGATGACGCCCGCCATGCGCTGGCGCTGTCACAGGCAGTTGGGGCGACGCGGGAGGTCATGGTCATCCATCACACGGAGTGCCTCCTCGGCCGTTTCAAGCAGCAAGAGCTGGCGGACAGGATCGCGGCTGCCACGGGCCACCGATTCGATGAGCCGTTCGCCGTCTTCGAAGATCCGATCGCGGCGATTGCGCAAGACGTTGGCCGCCTCCGGCTCGACCTGCACCTCGCCCACCGCGACAAGATCCGGGGGTTCATCTACGACCTGGCCGCCAACACGTTGACCGAAGCGCATCCGTGATACGCGTCTACCTGGAGGTTGGCAAGCATCGCGTTTTCGCATCTGCGGCGGACTGGCCCGGCTGGTCGAGGTCCGGCAAGGACGAAGCGTTGGCGCTCGAGGCGCTCGCCGCGGCGGCGCCGAGGTATGCGCAGGCGGCCAAGGCCGCGCGCATCGCGTTCGCGCCCGGGGAGACTTTCGATGTGGTCGAGCGCCTGCCTGGCAATGCGACGACAGACTTCGGTGCGCCGGGAGCCATCGCCAAAGCCGAGTCAAAGCGGCTGACGAAGAAAGAGGCGGGGAGGTTGTCGGCACTCGTTGCCGCGTCGTGGGCCGTCCTTGACCGCGTGGTCGAAAAGGCCCCGCCTTCCCTCCGCAAGGGTCCACGTGGTGGAGGCCGAGACCGCGACAAGTCCGTCGAGCACGTGCTTGACGCCGAGCTTGCGTACGCCCGCAAGCTCGGCCTCCGGTTGCAGTCCCCACATGCCGGTGACGAGGCCGCCGTGCGGGAGCATCGGAACGCGATAGTCGCCGCTTTGAGAGCCGGCACCAAGGGCGTCACCGAGCA
>DASXNH010000023.1:0-2025 GCA_036495195.1 Candidatus Dormiibacterota bacterium | reverse complement strand
CGGTGTCATTCGACGGAGGTTCGCTCGTAGGTCGCACGGTCGAGTCGATTGCTCGGCTGGGGGTGGCTCACGTGCCCGAAGGGCGCGGCGTGATCGAAGAACTGACCGTCGAGGAGAATCTCCGCCTGGCCACGCTTTGGTGCCTGAAGCGCAGCGAACGCCAGTCTGCCATCGAAGAGATCCTCGAGATGTTCCCGCGGCTACAGGGCTTCCGGCGCCATCACGCGTCGACGCTCTCCGGTGGCGAGCGCCAGATGCTGGTCCTCGGCCGCGCCCTGATTTCCAAGCCCCGGCTCTTGTTGCTCGACGAGCCGAGCTTGGGACTGGCCCCCCTCATCACCGCCCAACTGATGGCGATCCTGCACGAGCAGACGGACGGCAAGGACATCACGGTCGTCCTGGTCGAACAGAACGCGCGCAGCGCGTTGTCGGTGTCGCATCACGCGGTGATCCTCAACCTAGGACAAGTGGTCGTGTCCGACTCTGCCGTGAAGGTCTCGGCTGACGACGCGCTCCGTCACCACTATCTGGGTTTCTGACGCGATGACCCTCTTCCTCGACTACACGCTGGACGGCATCGCCAAAGGGATGATCTACGCCACGCTCGCGCTCGCGCTCGTATTGATCTTCCGCGCCACACGCATCGTCAACTTCGCGCAGGGCGCGGCGGGCATGCTGACGACGTTCATTGCCTTCAGCCTCCTCTCCCGGGGCTGGGGATACTGGTGGGCCTTTGTCGTGGCCCTGCTCATCGGCTTCGCGATCGGCGCCACCAGCCAACGCGTCTTGATCCGACCTTTGGTCGGGAAGTCAGAACTGAACCCCGTCATCGTCACGATCGGCTTGCTGGTCGTCTACGAGGGTCTGGCCGGCGCCATCTACGGCAACGCGAGCCGAGGCTTCCCCGCCGCCTACTCACAGAGCGGGTTGCGCATCGGGCACACGATCATCGCGTTCTCCCAATTCGACGTCTTCATCCTCGTCGCGGTCCTCGTGATGATGACGGCCATGCTCGTCTTGTTCCGCTTCACCTCGCTCGGCCTGCGCATGCGGGCTTCGGCCTTTTCGGGCGAGATCGCCCGCCTGCTGGGCGTGCGCGTCGGGCTGTTGCTGACGCTCGGATGGGGGTTAGCCGGGATCGCCGGATCGCTGGCCGGGCTCCTCGCCGCGCCGACGAGCTCCTTCGGGCCCTATTACATGAACCTGATCCTCGTCTATGGCTTCACCGCCGCGGTTATCGGCGGCCTCGAGAGCCCTGTCGGCGCGCTCGTGGGTGGGCTGATCTCGGGACTGTGCATCTCTTACGTCGGCGGGTACCTCGGGTCCGGGCTCGAACCGCTCGGCGCGCTGGCACTCCTGATGGTGGCGTTGATGGCGCGTCCCGAGGGGATCTTTGCCCGGCCGCCGGCGAGGAGGGTCTGAGATGGACCCCGCCGCGATCGCCAAAGTCGTGCCCCGGCAGCCGATGCTCCGTCACTTTCTCTTCGCCGCGCTCGCGGGCGTCGTCCTCTGGTACATGACGACGCAACTGAGCTCGTACAACCAATACCAAGTCGGCGAGATCGCTTCCTACATCGTGGTGCTGGCCGGATTGAGCGTGCTGACCGGCGCCAACGGCCAGATCTCACTGGGCCACGGCGGCTTCATGGCGGTCGGCGCCTACACGCTGGGGCTGTTCATGACCCACACCGGGACCAATTTCATCCTGGAGCTCGCCGCGGCGGCCGGGGTGGCTGCGGTGGTCGGCGTCCTCATCGGCCTGCCGGCCACCCGGCTGAAGGGCCCCTACCTGGCCGGCATGACCCTCCTCTTCGCCCTCGCCGTCCCGTCCATCGCTGACAAGTGGCCTGCCACGTTCGGGGGCGATCAAGGGCTCACGGTTGGCGCGCCCACCGCGCCGGGGTCGCTCAGTCAGGAGGAATGGCTGACCTGGATCCAGATCCTTGGCGCACTGATCGTGCTCGTCCTCCTGGCGAACCTCCTGTGGAGCCGCTACGGGCGTGCCTTCCGGGCGGTGCGTGACGA
>DASXNH010000022.1:0-5287 GCA_036495195.1 Candidatus Dormiibacterota bacterium | reverse complement strand
CACGGTAAACCGCGTAAGCGGTGATGATTATTCGATTGCCGACAGCCTGCTGGATGAGTGGGGTGACCGGCTGGAAGTTGAACCAAAGCGTGACTTTGATCGGCTCGTTGCCTACCGCTGGCGTGATGGCGTTGCACCCTGCGCCAGGCGCCGGAAGCGTCCCCAGTCCGCCGCGTGGACCGTTGGGCGTGCCGTTGCCCGCGGCGCTCGGGTCGGTGATGAAGATCCAGCCCGTATTTGAGGTGGGCAGCTGAGGTGAGCCGACCGGGTTCCCGCTATTGGGGATCGGACCGTTGGGGCAGGGGTTGGCGAGGACCTCGTTTACGGCATGGGTCTGAACGGCGGTCGCAACGTCGGCGTCGGTCGGCCAGTTGTGCGTCGCCCCGCTGGGGTCGATGAAGTACGAGGCCCTTACGGCGACTCGCGCACCTTCGTTGGCCGCCTGCTGGAGCGTGATGTAGAAGTAGAGGCCGCGGCCGAAATCGATGATCCCGAAGGTCATGAGCAGGATCACCGGCGCAATCAGCGCGAACTCGGTGATGCCCTGCGACCGCTGGCTGCGCAACCAGTTCTTCAGTTGATGGCTCATGGCTGGCCCTGGATAGTGAAGTGCTCGTTGTAAACAAGAGGTATGCCTTTGCCGAACATGTTCTGGATGAAGGGTGTGATGAGGGCGAAGTTCATGACGATGGAGACGTTGATGTCCCCAAGGCGCCACGCAGAATCGAGAGGCGCCGTCGGCATCGTGCCCGTTTGCATGCCGCCGCCGGGGTACGTGTAGCAGATGTAGACGTAGACCTGACCCGTGGCTGGGGGGGCCGCCGCGACTGCGTAGGGCTTGTTGTTGAAGAAGTTGCCGTCAGCTGGGGAAAGGCAACTGGCCGACTTCACCTGCGTCGGCAGCGGCAGATTCGTGCCGTCGAACCCCGAGCCGGCCATCGCCTGCCTGACTGCAAGCATCACCGCGTCGTCGTACAGGTACTTGTTGCTGCGGGAGGCGGTGTCAAACCAGGCTCCGTGGCGGGCTCCTTCGCGGGCGGCACCCTGGATGTTCACCGAGTAATAGAAGGCACGCGACAGATCGAGAAGTCCCATGAGCAGCAAGATGAGCACCATCGACGAGATCGCGAACTCGACCAGCGACTGGCCACGATTTCGCTGGTGGGCGCCGTGCCTGTTTGCGCGCATCATGGGACTACGTCTTGCGTGGAGTTGCCGGCAGGCGACATGGCGCCGGGACGAGCGCTAGCCAGTCAGTGTTTGCAGCCGTCGCGTTCCACACCATCGATCCGGACAGACTCGCGGCGCGGAAGAAATACCCATTTCACCTTGAGACCCGTGAAACCCCTTTCTCGAGGCGATGTCAAGCTCGGCGGACCTCTTGTTTCTGGGGTGGCTCTTTCCGCCCGTTCTACTGAACCACGGACATCACGCAGAAGCGGCTTCGAGGACGTGGTTGGGCTCGGGCTCAAACATCCACGCGGCCAACTCTGGCTATCGGGTGGCGTTTGGCAGCGTGCTCCTTTTCTGTTGGCGACGGTTTCGTGACTCGCATCCGGTCGGTCCGCTAGCTGGTGCGAACTCCCTGGCTCTTGAGCTCAGTCGGCATTCAACGATGCAAGGGTTCGCAGCTCGGCGAGGTATGGAACCGATCGATCACGGGTGATCAGATTAAGGACGATCTGGTCCGCGCCCGCGCTGAGCCGAGAGTTGATGCGCTCGCGAAGCGCCACCATGTCGCCCCAGGCGATTACAGCATCGAAAAGGTCGTCTGAGCCGGGCGGCTCGAGATCGTGGGGATTCCAGCCCAGCCGCAGCAGGTTGTTGCGGTAGTTCTCGATTCCGAGGTACTGGCTTGCATGCGCATTCCCGATGGTTCGCGCTTCGGCGCGGCTGGGCGCCAGCACCACGGGCAGATCAGCCGCCAGGAACGGCTCGGGTCCGAGGTGCTCGCGAACCAGCCGGATGTGCTCGTCGGTCGTGAAGTACGGGTAAGCGCCGGCAGTGCGTTCGGCCGCCAGTGCGACCATGCGCGGCCCAAGAGCGGCCAGGACAATTGGTGGCAGCTGCGCCTGGGGACCGCGCCACTGGGCCTGGTCCATCTGATCGAGGTAATCCCTCATCGTCCGGACCGGGCGGGCATATTCGTGCCCGCGGGCGGCGACCGACGGCGCATGGCTCACGCCAAGGCCAAGGATGAATCGATTGGGCCACGCCTCGGCCAGAGTCCGCCCGCCGGCCGCCATCGCCATCGGGTCACGCGCCCAGATGTTGGCGATCCCGCTGGCGATCACCAACTTTGACGTCGCGCTCAGAAACATGGCGGCCTGGCCGAAAGCCTCACGCGCAACCGCCTCGCCGTACCAAAGCGTGCCATAGCCGAGCTTCTCGATCTCGGCAGCAACTTCTCGTTGGACTGTGGCCGGCTGGGCGGCAAGCGCACCGGAAAAGATGCCCAATCGACCCGCCCTGATGTTCCCCAACCGAGTCGAGCTCACATGCTTGAGGTTATCGGGCCCCCCTGTCGCGTGCAGAACGCCTGCGGGCATGGATGGAAATCGAACCCGTCCAGGAGGCCTCCGCAGCGCCCGTCGCGGTGCTTCAAGAAGGCTTCCCTACTCAGTTCTGGTTTCGGCGCTTGAGCGACTCGTTCGCTTCTGCAAGCTCTGCGTAAAGCTGACGTGTCCGGAGTAGATTGCGCACCCGCAGAACGACGTCGTCTCGGTCCAATGGTTTTGTTAGAAAGTCGTCCGCACCGAGCAAGAGAGCTGTATTGCGGGCGACTCTGGTGCTATCGGCAGTGAGCACGATGACCGGCAAGAAGCCCAGGCTGGCACGCGCGCTGCTCAGGCGTCGAAGGATCTCAAGCCCGTCGGGGGCCGGCATATGCAAGTCCAGCAGGACGATGTCCGGCTCAAACTCGACGAAAGCGTGCTCGATCAGCCGCGAATCGTTCAGGCTTCGGATTTCTCCCGAGTCCTTAAGGATGGCCTCGAGCAGAAGCAGGTTAGCCGGCTCGTCGTCCGCGACAAGAATCCGGGGGATATGCCCTCCCATTCAACCGGCGTACCCATCAGGATTTGCGCTGGATTTCGACGAGGCCCGGTCCAAGAATTCGCGGATCTGGGCACCGAACCTTCTGGTGTCGATGGGCTTGGATAGGTAGCCGTCGCAGCCGACCGCCAGGGCCTGCTCGCGGTCACCGGCCATGGCGTTGGCGGTTAGTGCCACGATCGGGATGGTTGCTGTCGATGGATCGGCCTTGAGCTGGCGCGTCGCGAAAAGACCGTCACGCCCTGGAAGCTGGACGTCCATCAAGATGAGATCTGGCTTTCTGGTGCGCAGCAGTTCGAACAACTCGATGGAGTTGTTGGCGAGAACGACCTCGTAGCCCTCCCGCTCGAGCAGCGCAAGGGTGAGCATTTGGTTCGCGACATTGTCCTCGACCAATAGAACCAGGGCTGGGTTGCTCATTTGAGTGGCGCGCGTTCGCTCACGACCTGTCTCAGCATGCCGAGCAGATCCGCGGCCCCAGTGGATCGTCGATTGAGAATGGTTGAAACCTGTCCGCTCAACTGCCTTTTGTCGGAGTCCGTCAGATCCTTGGCCGTGAGCACCATGATCGGCGTGTCGTGCGTGGCGTGATTGGCCCGCAGGGCTTCAACGACGTCAAAACCAGTCACATCCGGCATCAACAGATCCAAAAGCACAAGGTCCGGAAGGCGCTCGGCAGCGGTGGCTATGGCTTCCCGGCCGCCGGCGGCGGAAATCACCGTGAACCCTGCGGGCTCGAGGATCCCGGCCAGCATCTCTCGATTGGCCGGCTCGTCATCGACGACCATCACCCTGAATTCGTCGCGCCCAGTCGCCTTCCTGAAATTGAATCGACTCAGGCTCTTGAGGAACGCGGTGGCGTCGATAGGCTTCACGAAATAGTCGAGGGCGCCGAGGGCCATCCCAAGCTCGGGATTGTCGACTACGCTCACCACCACGACCGGAATTGAACTCGTGGCTGCATCGTGCTTGAGCCGCGTCAAAACCTCCCAACCATCTAGTTCCGGCAGCAGAATGTCCAGGGTGATCGCGACTGGTTGCAGGCGGCGCGCTGAAGCAATCGCCTCGGTGCCGGAGCGCGCCACCGCAGTTTGAAATCCGCCGCGCTCGAGGTTCCGTGTCATCAACTCGATCGCGGCCGGGTTGTCCTCGACAATCAAAACGAGGGGTCGCTTGTGATCCGTCGGATCAGCTGTCGCTGGTGTGACTTGGCTCGCGGCTGCCGGCGGGTGCGCATGCAACGGCAAGCTGATCGTGAACGTGCTGCCCTTGGCGAACTCGCTCTGAACGCGAACATCCCCTCCATGAAGTCGAGCAAAACGCCGGGTCAACGCAAGTCCCAGCCCAGTTCCTGCCTGGCGTCGGTCAACTCCGGAATCGACCTGCTGAAACGCCTCGAAGATTCGCGACCGATCCTGCTCTGCGATACCAATTCCGGTATCCGAAACCGACAGTTCCAATACATCGGCCTGCCGGGCGGCCTTAATCGTGACCAGCCCAGCATCGGACGTGAACTTGATCGCGTTTGAAATGAGATTCAGCAACATCTGCTTTAGTTTGCCTGCGTCTGCTTCGATGTCACCCGCACCATCCGTCTCAATGTGGACGACGATTTGCTTCTGGGAAGCGAGCGGTTCGACAATCCTGACCACGTCATCGACAATCTCCGCCACGGCAACGGCCTGCAAGCGCAGATCCATCTGACCTGCCTCGACTTTTGAAAGGTCAAGAATGTCGTTGATGAGGCCAAGCAGATGTTTACCGCTCGTGTTGATCTGCTCCAGGAATCTCTTGCGTGTCTCTACCGGATACTGGCCATTGCTCGAATCGATGAGCAACTCGGAGAATCCGAGGATGGCATTCAATGGGGTTCGTAACTCATGGCTCATGTTGGCGAGGAATGTACTTTTGTGCCGATCGGCCTCCTGCAGTCGAACGTTGGCGACACGCAGCTCCTCAAGGAGACGTGCGCGATCCAAGCCGCCAATCACCGCGCTGAGGAACTGTTGAACTCGATTCGACTCGTCTCCACCGAATCCCGGCGTGAAGGGGCCGGCCACAATTACCAGTCGAGCCGCCTCCCCCAGACTCGGAAGCGGAAGGACCAGGATCGTGCGGGCGGAGCCGCTCAGCTCGATGCGGTTGACTGTCGGCCGCAGCTCGCCAAGGTTGGCGTGGAGCTCGGCGACCTGATCGTGGTCGAGGGCCCGCGATCCGATCACGACGCCATTGC
>DASXNH010000021.1:0-3766 GCA_036495195.1 Candidatus Dormiibacterota bacterium | reverse complement strand
CCATTCGGGCAGATACTAACCGGCGCGCCCCGGTCCTACTGATCTCAGCTTCTTACAATCGTCACTCCGATGCCTCGCACCGAACCCATCAAGGCCGTCCGCGGAATGCGCGACCTCATGCCCATGGACCGCGCCCTGTGGCGCGCGGTCGAGAGGGCCGGTGCGCGTGTCGCGAGGAGCTTTGGATACCAGGAGATCGTCACGCCGATCCTCGAGCACACGGACCTGATCGAGCGGGTTGGCACCGACACGGATGCGGTCGCGAAAGAGCTGTACCGCTTTGAGGATCGCGGCGGGCGCCACCTGGCGCTGCGGCCTGAGGCGACGGCAGGGATTGTGCGCGCCTACTTCGAGGGCGGGCTCAACCAGGGCCCGCAGCCCGCGCGCCTGTTTCTCATCGGCCCGATGTTCCGCTACGACCGTCCGCAGAAGGGCCGCTACCGTCAGTTCTTCCAGTTCGACATCGAGGCGATCGGCGGCGCCAGCCCCGCGGTGGACGCCGAGATCATTGAGCTGGGCGCCACATGGTTGCGCGAGGTTGGCATCAGCGATGTCGCGCTGGAGCTGAACTCGATCGGCGATTTCAAGTGCCGGCCGGCATACCTCGATCTGCTGCGCGAGTATTACCGGCCGTTGAAGGACAAGCTGCACGGCGATTGCCAGCGCCGTCTCGAGAGCAGCCCGCTGCGCCTGCTCGATTGCAAGGTGCCGCAGTGCCAGCCCTTCAAGCCCAAAGCGCCACGCATCACAGATCACCTGTGCGAGGAGTGCGCTGCCGCATGGGTGCTGGTGAGGCGGGTGCTCGACGCGGCGGGCATCGAGTACCGATTGAACCCATATCTGGTTCGGGGCCTCGATTACTACACGCGCACGGTCTTCGAGTTCTACCCGGGCGGCGCGTCAGGCCAGCAGGATGCGCTCATCGCCGGCGGCCGTTACGACGGGCTGGCAGCGGCGGAGGGATGGCCGGCGACGCCGGGCGTCGGCTTTGCGGGCGGCCTGGACAGGGTGACCGAGCTCGTCGCGGCGAGTGGGGCGGAGGTGATCCCGGAACCGCCGGCCGAGGTCGTGGTCCTGGCGGATGCAGGCCTCGAGGTGGAGGCTGCGGAGGTGGCCCGGCTATGTCGCGGCGCGCGCACGGTGGCCGTCGACTACGAGCCCAGGAGTCTGCGGGCGAAGATGCGATCGGCCAACAAGCTGGGCGCGCGCTGGGCGGTCCTCCTGGGAACGGCGGAGGCGCAGCGGCACGTGGCGCAGCTGAAGGACATGGCGACCGGCGCACAGGTCGAGGTTCCGTGGAACGAACTTTCGGTGACCCTGGCATGAGCGGATTCAGCGCTCCGCACTGTGGTTCTCTGGGTGCGTCGGACGCCGGCAAGGAGGTCGAGCTCTACGGCTGGGTGGCGCGACGTCGCGACATGGGCGGCCTGATCTTCATCGACCTGCGGGATCGCTGGGGTGCGGTACAGGTCGTCTTCAACCCGGCAAAGGCGCCCGAAGCACACGCCGCGGCATCAGAGCTGCGCGCCGAATTCGTGGTGCGCGTCAAGGGTTTTGTCGGCAAGCGCCCGCCGGGCTCCGAGAACCCGCGGATCGCCACAGGTGAGGTCGAGGTCACCGCTTCGGAGCTCGAGGTCGTCAACAGGGCGGAGACGACTCCTTTCCCGATCGAAGGTCAGGAAGAGCCGGACGAGAAGACCCGTTTGGAGTACCGGTACCTCGACCTTCGCCGGCCACGAATGACGCGAATGCTGGAGCTCAGGAGCCGCGTCAACAAGATCATCCGCGACTACATGGACCGTCGGGAGTTTATCGAGGTCGAGACACCGATCCTGACGCGCAGCTCGCCGTCGGGCGCGCGTGACTTCCTTGTCCCATCGCGCCTGCACCCAGGATCTTTCTATGCGCTGCCTCAGGCACCGCAGATGCTCAAGCAGCTGCTGATGGTGTCCGGAGTCCAGCGTTACTACCAGATCGCGCGGTGCTTTCGCGACGAGAACCTTCGGGCGGATCGACAGCCGGAGTTCACGCAGCTGGACATCGAGATGTCGTTCTGCGACGAGGAGGACGTCTTTGCGCTGATCGAGGGTTTGTTCAGCGAGCTCTGGCATGAGGTTCTCGGGGTCGAGCTGAAGACTCCGTTTCAGCGCATGGATATAAAGGAATCGCTGCTCAGGTATGGCAGCGACAAGCCGGATCTCCGCCACGACCTCGAGATCGCCGACCTCGGATCGGTTCTCGCGGGCACAAAGGCGCAAATCTTCCGCAGCGCGCTCGACGCCGGCGGCGTGGTCAGGGGGATGAAGGTGCCGGGTGGCCGCGACATGGCGCGCCGCGACCTGGATGAGCTGGTGACCGTCGCCAAGGGTGCGGGGGGCAAAGGCCTCGCGTGGCTGCCTGGAAGCTCGATCGACAAGTTCCTCACAGCGGACGAGATTGCCGGAATCAAGCAGGCGACGGGGGCAGGCGAGGACGACCTGGTGCTCGTGGCGGCGGATCGAAGGCGCAAGGCCGAGACGGTGATGGGCCTGATCCGCCAGGAGGTCGCGAGGCGCCGCGGTCTCATCAGGGAGGACGAGTGGAAGTTCCTCTGGATCAACCCCACATATCTTTTTGATGAGGACGACCAGGGCAAGCTGACGTACGCGCACCATCCGTTCACGCGACCGTTCGAAGAGGACATGTCATTTGTCGGCGATCGGCCCTATGACGTGCGCGCCCACGCGTATGACGTGGTCCTGAACGGTTACGAGCTCGGGGGCGGAAGCCTTCGCATCTACGACCCGGCCATGCAGGAGCAGGTGTTCCAGCTGCTGGGTATGCCCCTGGATCTGATCCGCGAACGTTTCGGAACCCTACTGCGCGCATTCACGTACGGGGTGCCGCCGCATGGGGGCATCGCGCAGGGCATCGATCGCATCGTGATGATGCTCGGCGGCACCGACAACATCCGCGACGTCATCGCTTTTCCGAAGACTCAATCGATGTCGGACCTGATGCTGGGCGCGCCGTCCGATGTTGACGCGTCGCAGCTCGAGGAGCTGCGCATTCGTGTCGTGCCAGCCCCAAAAGACTCCACGTAGTATTGGTGGGCTCCCGATGGGTTGCGGGCGATGTGCGCGTTGCCCAATAGACAGCATTTAGGGACCTCGGAGTCCGGTCGCCGACCAAAAGCCCGCAAGAGAGCCCCACGAAATCTTCGATTTCGCGGGGGCCCCGAGACGGGACTTGGAGAGCCAAGGCAGGGGACCCACCTGAGCTCGCTCAGGACAACCCACCCCCGTGGCCCGGAGGGAGCGCTTTGGCCCTGATCAGCCTCATCCCGCCCGGGCTGATCGTCGCGGTCTTTGCGGTCCTCATCTTCTCGCTGGCCTTCTACGCGCTGCTGCCGTACCGGCGCCGGGCCTATGTTCCGACCCTGGTCATGACGGCGGCCGGCTTTGCGCTCGGTCAGCTCTGGGACTTTCTTGGGTTGCCCGCGCTTCGTCTCGGCCAGGCGAACGTCCTCCCGGCCATCGTGTTCGCGCTGCTGCTGCAGCCGCTGGCCCGCTTCGTGCCCCGCCCAAGCCGACAACCGAAAGAACCAAAGGGCTCCAAGGAGCCGGAGCCTCCAGCAGACACTTAGTATTTGCTTGATCGGTTTGCCGGCTCCGGTAAGGGGGTATTCACCACTTGCAGAACTTCATGTGGCTCGCGTTCGGGGTCGCCGCCCTGCTGGTGGCGCTCGCCCTCGCCGCCGTGCTGATCCGGCTGCGCGGGACGCTGG
>DASXNH010000020.1:0-4491 GCA_036495195.1 Candidatus Dormiibacterota bacterium | reverse complement strand
CGAGAACGTCGTCCAGGACCGAGTCGACAAGACGCTCCTTGTCCGTCTTGGTCATCGTCATGGCCGTCGTACGGAAATACTCGTCCGCCAGCTCCACGATCTTTTCGCGCACGCCGACCTTGTTGCTGGAGTCGATCTGGTCGGCGAAGCGCTCGATCAGCTTGGCGTGGATCTGCACCTTGGCCGCAGTGAAAGCCGGCGGCGCTTCGCCTCCGACCGCGGCGGCCGCCGGCCTTGCGGCCGACGGCGGCGGGAGGGTATCTGTAACGCGAGCCTTCGGCACGGCCGAAGCCGTGCTGTACGAGGTCGCTGCGCCTGGGGCGGTCGCTACCGCAGGCCCGTTACTTACCGGACCCGATACGGGCGGTGCGCCCGTCTGATTCTGCTTGACCCTATCGAGGAGACCCATATTCAGCTGCGGCCGAGAACCTTAAAGGGACGTGAAATGGTACCTGGCTTCCACCTCGGTCTGGCTGACTCCCTTCGCCGAGTCGAAGCCGTTCGGGCAGTTCTGGGCGTCAGGACCCGTTGGCGGTGACGACGCGTAGTCGTTCACCGATTCCAGCGTGTACCGGAGCTGGGTGTTGTTCAGGAACCATGTGAAGAATTCGGCATCGCACTGGGTCAGCTCGATCGTCAAGCTCGACGTCAACCCGCCGTTGCTTGCCGTGCTGCCGCCAACTGGAGCGGTGCCGCCGCTTGCGGGTTGGACGTTCGAGGTGGCGGGCCCGAGCCCGATGATCCGGATGTTCGTGAACACCGTCTTGCTCACGACCTTCGGCGGCCCCGATGCCTGCTTGCCGGTGGCAAAGATCGACAGGCTCGCGGAAGCGATCACGGTGATGTAGTCGCCGTTGGTGATGTGGCCTGCCACACCCTGCTGCTCGCCCGTGGGGATCGTCATGGCGACGTAACCCTTCGCGAGAGGCAGGTAGGCGGGGCCGGCGCCCGCGGGGACCAAGCCGATGTCCTTCGCCAGCATGTCTTTGGTGATGATTCCACCCTTGCTGATCTGGACCTCTGCGATCAGACCGACCATGTCGTTCACGTTCGAGAAGGTATTGGGAACGTTGGTCGACACCCCTTTGAGAGTGTCGACGTCGTCCTTGGTGATCGTGTGCCGCATGGGTATTGGGTTCTTCGCGATCACAACGGTCTGCGTCGGGCCACCGCCGATGCCCCCTCCACCGCCGAGGCTACCAAGAAGGTAGACGCCGCCCGCGGCGAGCAGAGCCAATAACAAGCCGACGATGATGAAAAGACGACCTCCCCCGGGTCGGGGTCGGGATGGTGCTGCTGTGGCCAAGGGTTTACGTCACCTCCGAAAATGTGTTCTCCAAGAGTGCCGCCATTGTAGCGATGGGTTTCCTAAATCGCTCTCCCTGAAGCGAGAGAGCCCCTTGCGGGGCTCTCTTTTGAAGGTACTGCTACGTGTTTGTTCTCGTTAGCCGAGAGCGGCTACGACGTTCGAGAACACGTTCTTGATCTGGTTGCCCATCGTAAGAAGGATCACGATGACCACGATCGAAACGAGGACGAGGATCAGAGCGTACTCAACCATGCCCTGGCCTTCCTGACGGGTCGTAAGACTGCGGAGCTTCCAGTAAAGACTCAACATTGCATTCACCTCCTTTTTCCAGAAATGCGAACTGTTATCTAGCTAGACGGCCCCTGACCAGGTTTCTTGCGGTCCCGGCGCTGTCTGCGGCGGTGATCCTACAGGGCCGTCCCCGAGAAGGTCAATGACTCAAGCAAAAGCTGGTTTTGGCGGTGAGCCAGGGGGCCGACTGCTAGATTGACGCCGGGAATGGCGGCCGCTGGCGTCGAGAAAGAAGTGCGATCCGGAGCGCCAAACCCGACGCCTGTGCCATCCCGCCCGCGCACCGGTCGCTACTGGCGGGAGCTGATCTTTGGGCGCCTCCTCCCCGCCGTGTTCTTCAGCCTGTTCCTGGTCAGGTACCTGCTCACTCTGTGGTCGAGCCTGCATTCGATCCACCGGCCGTTCGACTATCTGTTCGTGCTCCAGCAGCTCCTGGCCCTGGCCTACTTCACGATGCTCGTCGTCCTCTACAGCACCCGTCTGCCCGCCCGTGGCACCGACCACCGATTTGCCGTGGTCGTCATCGCCTTCACAGGCACCTTCTCCGCCATCGCCGCGAGCTTCCTCCCCGGCGGCGGGCGCCACGACTGGCTCGTGATCCCGGCCGACATCTTGGCGACCATCGGTCTCGCGTACGCCGTCTGGGGCCTGGCGTACCTTCGCCGCTCGTTCTCGATCGTGCCGGAGGCCAGGCGCCTGGTCATGGGCGGACCGTATGCGCTCAGCCGCCACCCGGTTTACCTGGGCGAGATCATCACCGCGATCGGTGTCAACCTCGCGACCGCCGGCTGGCCGAGCGCGCTGGGCGTCCTCTATTTCGTGGTCTGCGAGCTGCTCCGCATGCGCTGGGAGGAAGGCGTCCTTGCGCGTGCGTTCCCACAGGAGTACCCCGCGTACGCCCAGCGGGTCCCCCGATACGCGCCCAACCCTCTCAAGGCCCTGACCTGAACAGTCGCTCGCGACTGACGGAGTGGCTAAGCGCCCGGACGCTGCTGATCGGTGGCGTGATGCTGGCGCTGGTCATGCTCTTCGTATCGGGAATCCAGGATCCCGACGTCTGGTGGCACCTGCGGGTCGGGCATTGGATCGTCGAAAATGGAAAGCTTCCGTCGCACGACCTCTTCACCTACACGGTTCCGGACCACGTCTGGACCGACCACGAGTACCTGACCGAGGTCCTCATGTGGCTGGTCTATTCCGCCGCCGGGACGGTCGGCCTGGCCATCGCCTTCGGCCTCATCACCTGGGCCGGCTTCTGGCTGATCTACCGCCAGGTGCGGCGCCAGCCGTTCGTGATCGTGGGACTCGGGCTAGCGCTGGGCGCCCTCGCCGGATGGCCGATCTGGGGCCCCCGCGCCCAGATGATCACCTTCGGTCTGAGCTGCCTCGAGCTGTACTGGTTGCAGGGCTACCTCAGCGGACGCAGCCGCGCACTCACCTTCTTTCCCCTGGTGATGGCCGTCTGGGCCAACCTTCACGGGGGGTGGGTCATCGGGTTCGCGTGGCTCGGTGTCGCCCTTGTGTCGGAGCTGGTGATGTGGGCTTGGGATGGGTCCAACCCCGCGCACAAGGCGCATGTGCGGTTCCTGGCGATCATCACCGCAGCTTCCGCGGTGGCGGTGCTCGCGACGCCGCACGGCCTTAGCCTCTACCTCTATCCGTTTCAGACGCAGGGCAGCGTGGCGCAGCAGAAGCTCATCGTCGAGTGGTTCTCGCCCGATTTCCACCAGGTCTACCTGCGGCCGTTCGAGGCCATGGTCTTCATCGTCATCGCCGGCATGGCGCTGCGCCGGCCGAGCCTGTACCAGTTCCTGCTGGTGATCGCCGGCCTCGGCCTGGCTCTGCAATCCGTTCGCCACATCGCCCTGTTCGTCGCTGCTGCGACGCCGGTGATGATCTCGCTGTACTCCGATTACTGGAAGGAGCTCGCCGCCGCCCGTGGCTGGAAATTCCAGCTGCCGGCGAGGCCCGCCTTTGCAATCGTCACCGCCGTGGCGCTGGTGCTTGTCGTGTTGGTGGCTGCGATCAAGATCGACTCGGACATAGCTCCGTCAGTGCAGGCGAAGCTCGATGCATCGAGCTATCCCATCGGCGCCGCGGCTTTTCTGGCGGCGCATCCCGAGGTCGGCACCCACATGTACAACCAGTACGGCTGGGGCGGCTACCTCGCGAACCAGTTCTATCCGGATCCGAACCGCAAGGTCTTCATATTCGGCGAGGCCGAGCTGATGGGCGATCCGCTGCTCAACGAGTACAACGACGTCCAGAACCTACGGCCGGATTGGACCGCGATTCTGGACAAGTATCACGTCGATTACGTGATCTTCAATACCGGTGAGGCGCTGTCCAACGTGCTGACGACGCAGCCCGCGTGGAAGGTCGTTTACCAGGACAAGGTGGCGACGATCTTCGTCAGGGCGAGTCAGTAAACCCGGTAGATCTTGAAGTTCGGCGAGTCATAGGCGGGCGGACCCAAGACGGTCGGCGGCGGCGTGGGGAGATCGGCCGTCCAGATCACATACCTGATGTGGTTGGCGGTGTCGAACTGGGCGAGATCCGCCTTGCCGGTCAACAGGTCAAGGGCCGCCTGTGTTTTGTTCGCGTAATCGAAGGTCTCGTCGTAGTGGCCGACGTACACGGTGTCTGCGCTGTATGCCGGCACGAACAAACCGACGCCAGGCATCGACAGCACGCGACCTTGCGGCTGGGTGCCAAGCCAGTTCAGGCCGTCGAACCAGGTGCGCGGAACCGAGTACTGCGGCTGCGTCGCAATCAGGATCGGAGCGAGGACCAGGAACGCGCTGCCGATCGCACTAAACGTCACATAGGCGAAGGGAATGAGCGCGTGGGCCCGGGCGCTTCGGAGGCGTGGAAGGATCGTCTGGTACATG
>DASXNH010000019.1:0-3115 GCA_036495195.1 Candidatus Dormiibacterota bacterium | reverse complement strand
GCCCGGCGCTGCTGCGTGTCGTCCAAGGGGCAGTCGGGGTTAGCTCGAATCCGGCTAGCACCGGCTCCTCCTTCCGTGGAAAAGCAGGGCCTTCGGAACGACCACCCTCGGGCGTAGCGGCCGGCGAGGCGGCCAGTCGCGCAAATGGCGAATAAGAGGTGCGCGGCTCGGCGCTGGTTGCGTCCCAGGACTGCTGTAAATACGAGTGGGGTGCTGTCAGAGCGACGGCGTAGGTTCCCTCAAGTCCTGCCAGACGATGAAGGAGGCCTACGGAAAGCGCCGGACAACCGGCATGAGGAAGGGGATGAAAGAGCCCTACGTCGAAGATCTAGCGAGTCACGGTGGCCCCGAGTCATGCGTTGGCGACCCGCGAGGGCGCAGCGAAGCGTTGACAGGGGTGCACGCGGGCCGGGCTATTGAGCCTCGAAAACTCCATTGTTCAGGGTGCCGACGCGGTCGTAGGTGCGGAAGGCAACATCGTTGGCGGCGTTTATCGCGAGTCGTCAGTGGGCCCTGCGTGGTCGGAGAACCCGTGCACGTGTGCGATCTCTTCATGCTGAGAACCGGGAGATCTCGCGCTTGCCCTCGCCTGGTGGTGATGCCCCGTCCTGGATGGTTCGCGGGGTGGCGTATCGCTGGGTGGCGGGCCGCGAGGGGAACGCCGAGGCGGTAATCCCTCGATGAACGGGCGTGAGAAGTCGGACAGGCTCGTAGTACCTGTGAAGCTGCCGAACAACGCCGCCGAGGCGGCCGCGGAGGTGGTGGAGGGAAGGGGCCTGCGCGAGGGGAACGCGGCAGGCAAACCCCGCGCCGGACTCAGAGCCGGAATGAGCGGGCCAAGTGCGCTTGATCGCGTGCGTCGTATCGCACAGCAGGACAAGGGTGCACGGTTCACCGCGCTGTTGCACCACGTCGACGTCGATCGCTTGCGGGCGGCCTACTGGGCGTTGAACCCGAGGGCCGCGACTGGGGTGGACGGGGTCACGTGGCTGGAGTACGGGTTTGATCTCGAGGAGAATCTTCGCGATCTGCATGCCCGGGTTCACCGCGGCAGCTACCGGGCGAGGCCGTCGCGCAGGGCGTACATACCGAAGCCGGACGGGCGGCAGAGGCCGCTTGGGATCGCCACGTTGGAGGACAAGATCCTCCAGCGGGCGGTGGTCGAGGTGCTAAACGCCATCTACGAGGCGGACTTCCTTGGGTTCTCCTATGGGTTTCGGCCCGGGCGCTCACCGCACCAAGCGTTGGACGCGCTCGCGGCCGCGATCCAGAAGAGGAGGGTGAGCTGGATTCTGGACGCCGACATCCGCGGCTATTTCGAGCACATCGACAGGTCGTGGATGGTTCGGTTTCTGGAACACCGGATCGGGGATCGGAGGGTCCTGCGCCTGATCCAGAAATGGATGGACGCAGGGGTCATCGAGAACGGGGTATGGACGGACACGCTGGAGGGGACGCCACAAGGCGCTTCGGTTTCACCGTTGCTCGCCAACGTCTATCTGCACTACGTGTTCGACTTGTGGGCCGATCGATGGAGGCGACGGCGGGCGCGCGGCGAGGTGATCATCGTGCGTTTCGCCGACGACTACATCGTGGGCTTCCAACACCGCGACGACGCCGAGCGGTTCCTGAACGAGCTTCGCGACAGGCTCGCGAAGTTCAATCTGGAGCTGGCGGCCGAGAAGACGCGCCTGATCGAGTTCGGGCGGTTCGCCGCCGAACGTCGACACAAGCGTGGGCTCGGCAAGCCGGATACGTTCGCGTTTCTGGGCTTCACGCACATCTGCGCGAAGGACAGGCGCGGGCGGTTCGCGCTGCGGCGCGTGACGGAGAAGAAGCGGTTGCGGGCGAAGCTGAAGACGGTCAAGGAGGAGCAGAAGCGACGCCGGCACCTGCCCATCCCCGAGCAGGGGCGGTGGCTCGAGCGCGTGGTGCAAGGGCACTACCGCTACTACGCCGTGCCCGGCAACATCAGAGCGGCCAAAACATTCCGCGACCAAGTCCAGCGGCACTGGTTTACGGCGCTGCGGCGCCGCAGCCAGCGCTTCAGATTGGACTGGGAACGGATGAGCCGCCTGGCGGATCGATGGCTCCCACCGCCCCGGATCCTGCATCCCTGGCCTGACGCGCGATTCCGCGCCAGAACCCAAGCGAGGAGCCCAGTGCGGTAGTTCCGCATGCTGGGATCTGCGCGGGGGGCGCTCGGCAACGGGCGTCCCTACCGCGACCCGTGAGACGTACCGTACCGCCGTCGGCGGAGATTGAGGCTCAGATCGAGCAGCTGCTGGCCGTGGGGGTCGGCGAGAACCCGAGGGAGTCGCTGGGGGAGTTGGCGAGGCTGGGTGCCCGATTGATCATCCAGCGGGCGGTGGAGGACGAGTTCGACGCTTGGCTCGGGCGAGCTCGTTATGAGCGCCGTCCGGAGTATCAGCGAGGGTTGCGCAACTACGAGAGCGGGGTGCGCGAGAGCGCGCTGCGGAACGGGTTTCGCCCGCGGCGGGTGCAGACCGCCGAGGGGGAGCTTGAGATCGACATTCCGCAGGTCCGCGAGGCGGCGGAGACGTTCGCGTCCAAGCTGTTCCCGCGGACGCCGAAGTTGTTGCGGACCGAGCCGTTGAAGGCGTTGGTGATCGGCGCGTTCGTACGCGGCCTGTCGATGCGCGATGTCGAGTCGTTGTGCGAGCAGGCCGGGCTGGGCAAGCTGTCCAGGTCGACCGCGTCGCGGATGTGCGAGGAGATCCGCGAGCGCTTCGATCAGTTCAGGCGCCGCAGCCTGTACGACGTCAACCTGGTCGCGTTGTTCCTGGATGCGACGTTCATCTCGGTTCGCCCCTCAGGGCCCAAGGAGGGCGTGCTGGTCGCCTGGGGATTCACCGATCAGGGCGAGCGCATCCTGCTGGCGGTGATGCTCGGGATGCGCGAGGCCTACGAAGACTGGCAGGCGCTGGGGCGCGACCTGATCGCGAGAGGCCTCGGCGCGCCGATGCTGATCGTCGCCGACGGCGCCCCCGGACTGGTCAAAGCGATCGAGCAGTGCTGGCCCGCGTCAGACCGTCAGCGCTGCTGTGTGCACCGCGCCCGGAACCTGTACGCGAAGCTGCCCGAGCGCGAACGC
>DASXNH010000018.1:0-4480 GCA_036495195.1 Candidatus Dormiibacterota bacterium | reverse complement strand
GTCAGACAGCGGTCGCGCGCCCGTCGACAACAATGTCAGCGGCGCCCACGCCTCCGTGTGAGCAGTATTCGCCTCAGATCACTCAGCTGATCATCACGGCGTTCCTGGGTGCCTACAACTCTGGCGCGCCTGAGATCACTGACCAGTTCATCGCACCAGTGCCGGAGTTCCAGTGGTATGGGGCGCCGGGGCGACAGTTCCCTGATGACGCGGCCTCCACAGATCGGGGAAGCCTGCCAGCTTACTTCGCGGCCCAGCACACCAGGGGCGATCGGCTCGAACTGAAGGACTTCAGCTACAACAGCGTCTCGTACGACCAGGCATTAAATGGCGCGGCAGTGAACTTTGGCTACACCCTCATTCACACCTTCGGGGGCGGTTCTCCGCACGCAGCTCCCGGGAAGGGTGCACTGGCTTGTGATTCAGGAAAGATCGCCGTGTGGCGTATCGAAAGCTGGTAGGCCCGGGCAACGATGAGTTCCGGCAGAAGACGAGGGGGTTCTGAGTTAGGGGCACAGCGTTCGGCGGGGTGACCGGTTCTCGGACAGGCGGTGGAACCGGTTACTCACCAGTGACGAATGTTGCGCTGGGTGCTTGTGGCTTGATGTTGTTTGCCCGATTGGCGGTGTCGATATATTCAGCTGCCCGCGGGTTGCGCTACCGTACGCGAGGCTTAGCCACCGAGCGAGATCTTGGTTCCCTCGCCAACTGAATCGAACTGATCGCAAACAGCTGAGCCTTGGAGTCGGGGCTCTAAGCCGCCCAGCGCAACCCACGAGCTCGCGCTCGCCTAAACACAACATGATCGGGCGGCACGAAACGAAACTCTCGGCCAACTTGCACCACCTGCCAGGCACCCTCATGCACGAGGCGATGGTGGAAGTAACAGAGCAGAACCAGATTCGATAATTTGGTCAGACCACGCCTCGCCCAGGCAACTATGTGGTGCGGCTGCGACCAATCGACGTTGCGATCGCAACCGGGGAATCGGCAGCCATGATCTCGAGCTCGCAAGGCGCGGCGCGTCGGCGCCGAGACCACCCGCGTCGCCCGGCCGACGTCGATGACCGAGGAATCCGCCAGCAGCACGCGAGACACAGTGGCGTCGCAAGCGATGCGCTCCAGTGTCCGAGTCGAGATCGGCAGCGAGAGCTCGAGGTCCGCCGGCAGCACGCCGAGCTCGTTCTTGATGCCCTCCAGGCTGGTGGTCAGGTTGAGGTGCGGGCGGACACTGTTGCGGCGCGGCAGCCGGCCCTCGTCCATGGCATGGAGCACCAGCTCGCCCAGCGAGTCGGCCATCCGCTGCTTGTGGCTGCGCTCGTCATCAGGACCCAGCCGCTTCGCCAGCGAATCGAGCGCGGTCTTGAAAGCCGCCCCGTTGACCGGATCGAGGATGGCGTCGACGCAGAACATGCCGTCACCCATCTGGCTGATGTCGAGGCGGCGGTTGGAGAAGTCGGCCTCGGCGTCATTGAAGAAGCCGTCGGGGTCAGCCACGTGCCGGGCGGTGCGACAGAGGTAGCGGAGGCGGCCGACCGAGAAGTTGCGGGCGTGCTCCAGCATCTCCTCCTCGTCGAAGAGCACCGCCTTGGCGCCGAGCTGGTCGCGCAGGTGGCAGAGCAGGGAGGCGGACTGGTAGCTGAGCGCGCCCTCACGCAGGGCCTCAGCCAGCTTGGGCAGTGACTCGAGCTGCTTGCCGACACAGAGCCGGTCGGCAGTCGAGGTGGCGGACATGCCGCAGAGCCGGCTCGCCCAGGTGACGACGGTGGCGCTGCCGGCGGCCAGATGGGCTCCCGTCCGTTGAGCCCGGCGGGTGTCAGCCGAGAAGGTGCCCTCGAGCGAATCGATCGACCGGCGCAAACCCTGGAGATCTAGCTCGCGACCCTCAGAATCCTGAAATTCGCGAATCGCCGCCTCGAGTTTCGAAAGCGCTGTACCCCCCTCCCCCAACATGAGAGAAGCATACCAAACATACGTTCGTAGGTCAATACATTAAGGCAAGAAGTCGGCCCATCTCCGAGACTCTTTTTTCCGTAGGCCCCGCCAGGCTCGCGACTAAGCCGGGCCGACGGCATGGCCAGCCCCCACAGCCGATGACCATCCTGGAGTCCCACTGAGCGATTCTTTGCTTCCTGCGCTGGGCGAGACGCGAGGTTCTTAGTTAAAGAGACTTACGGCCGGCTCGGGATCAGACGCCAAGATCGGGCCGAATACGGTAGGTCGACAAGTCCGCTTTGGGACCGCGAGCCCATCTCGCCCGCCCGACGACATGCCGGCATAGAATCCGCCCGGATGGCCGCCCGGTGGACGCGCGACGTGGCGAGCTCGTCTGGGCAGGTGTTCGAGTTTCGACTGTGGTCGGCCCTCGTCGAGCAATCGGCCGGGCAGCTCCACATCTTCCTGCCGCTATCGGATCGTGGCATCGACGCCATCGTCCACCGCCTGTCGGACGGAACCTACTCTCGGGTGCAGGCGAAGGGCAGGTCGAGCCTTATCGGCGGGGAAGTGCGCCTCGCGGTATGGGCCACTGCGCTGGTGGACGACGACGCGCTGCTCATCAGCGGCCTCATTGTCGAGGGTGGCCTCGGACCGACGATGCTGGCGGTACCCGTTCGCGAATTCAAGCGCCTGGCGGAGAAAACATCCGCTGACGGCGATGTCGTTTACTCGATGAGCTTCGGGATGCGACCACGATCGCGTAGCCGATGGTTCCCTTTCCTGGTGCCGACGGAACGCTTGGTCGAAAGATTCGGGCTGTCACGAGCAGTTGAGTCCGGGGCCGAAGAGGCTCCGGTCGAGTCACGGCCGTCCTGGCGAAGCGACCTGGGCTTCCTCGGCGAATCGGAAGCGATGCGGCTCCTTGCGGCAATCCCCGACCTGAACCTGTTTCGGCCATTTCCTGACCTTGAGACGGCCGAGTTGTTGGCGCTGAATCTGGAAACCCGCCGCGTGATTGGAATGCAAATCAAGACGACCGAAGTTGATTTCGCGCATCCAACGGGGACGGTCAAGGTTTTGGCCTCCAGCTTCAGAACAAGTCCGACCACCTACTTCGTTGTGTTTGCCTGGCGTCGAGATGAGAAACGATTCTTCGACGCGTGCTTGCTCATCCCATCGGAAGACGTGCGCAACATTGCCCAGCCGATGGAAGTGTCTGGCCACTTGAAATTCGATTGGCACCCGGGCTCCAGCACACGCAGTCGACTGGACGGTTACAGGCTGCAGCTGTCTGACCTGGGTTCGCATGTCAAAACACTCTGCTCGAGCTAGAGGGTGACGAGGACGTGGCAGGTGAGGACGAAGGTATCGGGGCATCAGCTTCCACATGAGGTGAGACGAGATAGCTGTGACGGGTTTGCTTGCCCAGCCTGGCCAGCGGACTCGCGATGTAGTTTCCCGCCGGGCTTAGCTTCTGGTTCGGGATCTACAGACCGCGAGTTCGAATCTCGCCCCTACTACTTCTCGCTGAAGTCCACATCCTTGGTCTCGACCGTGCCTGCCGTCCGCCCCGGCGCCGTCTGGTACTTCCAGTAGAGGTTCGTGTGCGCGATGACCATGTCCGGCGGCGGAGCTCCCCATGCGGACTTGTCACCCGTCGTGTGGGCGTCGCCGACAAGGGTTGTGTCGTATCCCCTGGCGAGCGCGCCATGAATGGTTGAGCGGATGCAGGCGTCCGTTTCGGCGCCGACGACGATGAGCCGCCCGACTTCGAGGCCAGACAGCAGCTTCTCGAGGTTGGTGTCCTCGAAGGAATCGCCATATTTCTTCTCGACCCGAGGCTCGGTTTCGCCGGGAGCGAGCTCGGGGACGATCCGCCAATTCTCACTCCCCTTCGTCAGCTCCTCGTCGGAGTGTTGGACCCAGACAACGGGGACCCGTTCCCGCCTCGCCTTCTCGACGAGGCTGCTGACGTTCGCGACCACTGCGTCGCGCTCGTGAGCGCCGCCGACGACACCGTTCTGCACGTCGACGACGAGGAGTGCGGTCTTCGGCCGGTTCTTGAGTGTGGTCATGCTCTGACCTTACCCAAGGCCACGGTCCGGTGTCCATCGCTGGGCCTTGCTCGTTACCGATTCGGCGCGGTCACGTTACCTTGAGGTACGTGTAGGAGTACGCCCGCTTCCTGCGCGAGGTGCCAACCGCCAAGGGGGTGGAGATCGAGGCCAATCACTACACCGTGGGAATGGCCCCGGCGGCAGCGCGGGCGAATCGCCGACTTCCTGGACCAGTAGCCCTCGACCGCGCAGCAACTCGTCGCGGGGCGTCCTAAGATTCAGGCGCTGGTGGGTATGGAATGAGCACTGCCGACCTCGTATTCGGAATCTGCCTTTTGGCCGGCGGCGGCCTCCTGCTGCTCACCCTCGTCCTGGACGACATCTTCAGCGGCGTCCTGGGGGCGATTCACCTCGGTTTCGACGTCGCCGGTGTGTCGCCGACGCCCATGCTCCTCGGCTTCATCGCAATGTTCGGGGTGGGCGGC
>DASXNH010000017.1:0-3275 GCA_036495195.1 Candidatus Dormiibacterota bacterium | reverse complement strand
TGTCAGCGAAAAGACGCTCCCTCCGGTGATCCACAGCGGCCAAGCCTTCACCTTGAGCGACAAGCCCGGGCTGACGCACTGGAGCGCGGTCGGCTACCCGACAACATCGGCGGATGGCACCGTGACCGGCGCCGTCATCGTCGGCTACAACCTCAGCGAAAACGAGTCCACGATCGGGACCTTCGCACTGATCTTCCTGTTCTTCGCGTTGACCGTCGTGGTGCTCGGCGGAGCGCTGACCCGCTTGCTGGTCGCGTCAACCTTCGCGCCGCTGCGAGAGGTTGAAGACACCGCGGCTCGCTTCGCGGCTGGCGACTTCAGCCAGCGTCTTGAGCGCGCGCCCCACAACACGGAGGTTGGTCGGCTCAACGAATCGCTGAACACCATGCTGTCGAGAATCGACTCGGCGTTCGCTGACCGCCTGAAGACGGTCGAGCAGATGCGGAGATTCGTCGGAGACGCCAGCCATGAGCTTCGGACGCCGCTGGTGTCGGTGCGCGGCTACGCGGAGCTCTACCGCATGGGCGCGCTCACGACCGATGAGGAAGTCGCCCAGGCGATGGAGCGCATCGAGAAGGAGGCGATCCGCATGGCCGAGCTCGTTCAGGACCTGCTCGAACTGGCCCGCATCGACGAAGCCAAGCCTCTCAACCTCGCCGAGGTCGACCTCGTGCCCCTCGCACAGGATGCCGCGCTCGACGCCATGGCGTCCGCACCGGATCGTCGGGTAACGGTCATCGTGAGCGAGCCGATTCTCTCCCCCCGCACCATGCCCGTTCTCGTTACGACCGCGGCGCCGACCCCCAAGCCGGCGTCGGCAGCGACGCGAGGCATGGCCCGGGCTGGAGCGACTATCGCGCGCCTCACCACCCGCCGCAGCCGGGCGCGACAGAAACCGCTCGTCGTGGAAACCGTCATCGAAGATTCCGCGGCTCCCGCCACGGCGACCGTTCTCGCCGAGGAGAACAAGATCCGCCAGGTGATCACGAACCTGATGGGCAACGCGATGAGGTTCACGCCGTCGGACAGCCCCATCGAGATTGTGGTCATGGTCGATGAACCGGCGAACTCCGCGTATATCTCGATCGTCGACCACGGCGAGGGAATCCCCCCACAGATTCGGGAGAAGATCTTCCAGCGGTTCTGGCGCGCCGACTCGTCACGCAACCGCGACACCGGCGGAAGCGGTCTCGGGCTCGCGATCGTCGCATCCATCGTCGCTTCGCACAAGGGCGAGGTGGATGTCGTGGAGACCCCAGGAGGCGGCGCAACCTTCCGGGTGCGGCTTCCGCTCCTCCCCGCCTGACGCCACCGGCACAAACCACACACCTTCTCGCGCAGCGTCGGTGGTTCGTGCCACGGCCGCCTACCGTGCTGCCATGACGACATATCAGGTAGACAGCGAGGCGGTACTGAACGCGACCGGCTCGATCCACGCATCCATGGAACGGCTCTCCGGCGAAACGAGTGCCCTGCTCGGACAGTTGGTGAACCTGCAGAGCTCCTGGACGGGAACGGCCTCGGTCGCGTTCCAGTCCGTGGTGAGCGAGTGGCGGGCGACACAGCAGCGCGTAGAGCAGAGCCTCGGGTCGATCGGGCAGGCGCTCACCATCGCCGGCCAGCAGTACGCGGAGGCGGAGACCGCCAACGCGCGGCTGTTCGCGCACTAGCGGCGCCCGCCGGCCGCTGTGGCGGGAGAAACTGCACCCGCCGGCCGCTGTGGCGGGAGTAACTGCACCCGCCGGCGGGAGAAAAGCTCCCGTGGCGGGGGTTGTTACTCCCGCCGCCGGACAGTTTCTCCCGCCAAGCACCCACGCGCCAAGCCACTCGCGAGATACGCAAAGGAGGGCGGCCCCAACGGGACCGCCCTCCTTATTGCGGGCTGAGATCTCGATACGATCGGCCGGAAGGGCCGATCACTCGATCTAGCAGCCTCAGACGCTTGCGCGTCTTCGACTACTAGAAGTCCATGCCGCCCGACGGGTCGCCGACCGGAGCCGGGTTCTTCTCGGGCTTGTCCGCGACAACGGCCTCGGTGGTCAGGAACAGTCCGGCGATGGATGCCGCGTTCAGCAGAGCCGAACGGGTGACCTTCACCGGGTCGTTGATGCCTGCAGCGAGCATGTCGACGTACTCACCGGTCGCAGCGTTGAGGCCCTGGCCCGAAGGCAGGTTGCGGACCTTGTCGACGACAACACCAGGCTCGAGGCCGGCGTTGAGGGCGATCTGCTTGAGCGGTGCGTCGATGGCAACGCGCACGATGTTCGCGCCTGTCGCCTCGTCGCCGACGAGAGCCTTGAGGGCCTTGCCGTCGAACGCGACCTTGCCGGCCTGGATGAGCGCGACGCCGCCACCGGCGACGATGCCCTCCTCGACGGCTGCCTTCGCGTTGCGAACGGCGTCCTCGATGCGGTGCTTGCGCTCCTTGAGCTCAACCTCCGTCGCGGCACCGGCCTTGATGACTGCAACACCGCCGGCCAGCTTGGCCAGGCGCTCCTGCAGCTTCTCGCGGTCGTAGTCGCTGTCGGTGTTCTCGATCTCGGCGCGGATCTGCTTGACGCGGCCGGCAATTGCCTCCTCGTCACCAGCACCCTCGATGATCGTGGTCTCGTCCTTGGTGATGACAACCTTGCGTGCACGGCCGAGCAGGTCGAGCGTGGTGTTCTCGAGCTTGAGGCCAACCTCTTCCGAGATGACCTGGCCGCCGGTGAGAATCGCGATGTCCTGCAGCTGAGCCTTGCGACGGTCGCCGAAGCCCGGAGCCTTGACGGCAACGGACTTGAAGATGCCGCGGAGCTTGTTGACGATGAGCGTAGCGAGAGCCTCGCCGTCGACATCCTCGGCGATGATCAGCAGCTGCTTGCCATCCTGGATGACCTTGTCGACGATCGGCAGCAGGTCTTTGATGTTCGAGATCTTGCTGTTGACGATCAGGATGTAGGGGTCTTCGAAGACCGTCTCCTGGCGCTCCTGGTCGGTGACGAAGTACGCCGACAGGAAGCCCTTGTCGAAGCGCATGCCCTCGGTGAGCTCCAGCTCGGTGCCGAAGGTGTTCGACTCCTCGACGGTGACAACACCCTCCTTGCCGACCTTGTCGATGGCCTCTGCGATGAGAGCGCCGATCTCGGGGTCACCAGCGGAAATGGATGCGGTTGCCGCGATCTCTTCCTTGGTCTCGATCTCCTTTGCACCGGAGATGAGCGCCTCGATGACGGCGGCGGTGGCCTTCTCGATGCCGCGCTTTAGGCTGATCGGGTCGGCGCCGGCCGCGACAT
>DASXNH010000016.1:0-9466 GCA_036495195.1 Candidatus Dormiibacterota bacterium | reverse complement strand
CGGCACTACGCCGAAACCGAAATTGGTGAACCAGTCTGGCCAACTGCTGACCGACTGCGGGCCCAGCACGACCGATGCGAGGCCGCGATACAGCGCCAGGGTGCCGAGCGTGACAACCAGCGAGGGCAGGCCGGCGCGCGTCACGAGCAGTCCGTTGAAGAGTCCACCCAGGGCGCCGACGGCCAGCACCAACGGAATGCCGATCCAGAGCGGCCAACCGAGAAGGAACAGGAACCCAAGCAGCGCACTCGAGAGCCCGGCCATAGACTCGACTGAGAGGTCGATCTCGCCCGCGATGATGATCAGGGCGAGCGGCAGCGCCATGATCGCCTTCTCCATCAGGTCGCTGGTCATGTTCGAGAAGTTGGACGCCGATAGGAAATAGGGCGAGAGGCTGGTCCCCAGCAGCGTGAACGCGACGAGCAGTACCACGAGGAGCGTCTCCCAACGTGCCAGCAGCCGGTCCCTTAGCGCGCTCATCGACGTCCCGTTCTCGTCAGAATCCGCTGGAAGTAGTTGCGTATCGCGGCGTCAGTGCCGACGGCGAGGAGGATGACCGCCCCGTCAATCGCTTGAAGCCAAAACTGCGATAGGTGACTGATCGTGAGCGCGTTCTGGATGGTCCCGAGCAAGATCGCGCCCAGCACCGCTCCGACCACAGTGCCGGAACCGCCGAAGATGTTGACTCCCCCCACCACCACGGCAGCGATCACCTGGAGCTCGAGGCCGCTCGCAGCGGAAGCGTTGACGGTGCCAAATCGCGATCCCCAGAGGACACCGGCGACCCCGGCCAGAACGCCGCACAAAACGAAGGCGCCGAAAACAAGGCGTTGCGAAGGGATGCCGACCACGCCCGCGGCGGCCGGGTTGCTGCCAATCGCGTAAAGCTGCCGCCCGGTCCCCGAGTAGCGCAGCAAGTACGCCGCGATCGCCGCGATCACAACCGCGCTGAAAATCAGCGTCGGAACCCCGAGGATCGAAGAGGACGCGATGTCGAGGTAGCTCTTTGGCAGATCGATCAAGCTGACCTGCTTGCCTCCGGCGATAAGGAAGGCCAGGCCCCGGTAGATATTGAGGGTGCCCAGCGTCGCAACGATGGCCGGCACGCGGCCGACGGTGATGATCAGCCCATTCAGTGCTCCGAGCCCGAGGCCCAGAACGCATCCCGCCAGGATCGCGGCCAGAACGCCGAGGGTATGTTCCTTCAGGAGATCCCCGGTCACAAACGCCACAAGTCCGACCACGGACCCCACCGACAGATCGACGTTGCGGGTCAGCACAACAGCGGTCTGGCCGACCGCGACGATCGCGATGAGAGCGACCGAGATCAGTATCTCTTCGAAGTTGGCGACTGTGAAAAACAGCGGCGTCTGAATGGTGACCACCAGAACGATCACCGCAAGCGCCAGCAGGATGCCAAGCTCACGGAGCCGCGCGGCGAGCGCCAGGGTCCGCTCGAGACCGATCCGCCCCGCCAGGTTCGACGAGGCAGGTGCCTCGACTGCTCGCACGCTCACGTTTCCGCGTGACCTGTGGCTGCCGCCATGATCCGCTCCTGTGACAGCTCGTCGCGGCCGAAGGCGGCTGCCACGCGCCCCTCGTGAAGGACCAATACCCGATCAGCCATGCCCATCAGCTCGGGCAGCTCGCTGGAGATCAGGACGATCGCCAATCCCTGGACCGCGAGCTGAGAGATGATGCGGTGCACCTCGGCCTTCGCTCCGATGTCGACACCTTGAGTTGGCTCGTCAAGCAGCAGAACTGTGGGCTTGGTCGCCAACCACTTCGCGATGACCACCTTTTGCTGATTGCCACCGGAGAGCCCAGAAGCCCTCTGACTGACACTGGTCGAGCGAACCTGGAGCTGCTTTGAGTAGTCGGTCGCGAGGTCACGTTCCCGACCGCGGTCCATCACCAGGAGGCGGCTCAGCCTCCTGACGATGGGAAGGCTGATGTTGGCGGCAATCGAGAAGTCGAGGACCAATCCGTGCTCATGACGGTCCTCGGGCACGTACACGATCCCAAGTCGCATGGCGTCTGCGGGGCTGTCGATGACGGCTTGCTTTCCGAGCACCGATACCTCGCCGGCATCCGCGCGGTCGATGCCGAAGAGCACCCGCGCAATCTCGGATCGGCCCGCACCGACCAGCCCGCTCAGCCCCACGATCTCACCGCGACGCACCGTGAAGGAGACGTCGTTGAACACTCCCTTCCGCGTTAGACCTCGGACCTCGAGCGCGATCTCACCGACGGACGCCTCCTCTTTGGGATACAGACTTTCGACGCGGCGGCCAACCATGTGGCGGATCGTCTCCTCGGGGGTCAGCTCGGAAACGGTCGCGGTGATGACGTGACTTCCGTCGCGGAGAACGCTGACGCGGTCAGCGATCTCGAACACCTCGTCCATTCGGTGGTCAACGAAAAGGACCGCGACGCCGCGGTCCCGCAACTGACGGGTGATCGCGAAAAGGCGCTCAACTTCGTGAGTTGAGAGCGCGGCGGTCGGCTCATCCATTACAAGGACGCGAGCCTCCACTGAGAGCGCCTTTGCGATCTCGACGAGCTGTTGGTCCGCAACCGACAGGCCTCGCACTGGGACGTTGACCTTTTGGGCCACACCGAGACTTGCGAACAGCTTTTCCGCTCGACGATGGAGCTCGCGCCAGTCGACTGCACCCAAACGTCCGCGCGGCAGGTGACGGATGAAGACGTTCTCGGCGACCTCGAGGTCGGGAAACAGGTTCGGATGCTGGTGGATGACCGCGATGCCGTGATCTCGAGCCGATGCCGGCCCACGTAGGACAAGCTCCTGGCCGTCGAGCCTGAGGCTGCCGGCGTCGGGCCGATGAACGCCGGCCAGGATCCGCACCAGAGTGCTCTTACCCGCTCCGTTTTCGCCCACAAGGGCGTGCACCTCGCCTGCCTCGAGCGCAATAGAAACGTCTTTGAGCGCCTCAACGGCGCCGAACCGCTTGGAGACTCCGACCAGCTCGAGGATCGGGGTCGACTGGGTCACCGGCTCCCGACCAATCGCACGTCAACGCCCAGTGCCCTGACCGCTGCCACAGCGTCTGCAGGTGCTCGCTCATCGCTGATGACAAGCCGCAGCCGGTCTGTCGCGCAGAAGGTAGCCATCGCCACTCGATTCCATTTCGTGTGGTCGAAGACGCCGATCACTTGTTTGGCGGTGGCGAGCATCGCCTTCTTGATTTCGGCCTCTTGCGCGTTCACGTCCGTCAGGCCTTCGGTGAGCGTGAAACCCACCGCGCCGACGAAGGCTTTCTGGATGTTGAGCTGGCGGAGCATCTGCGTGCCCCAATTCCCGACGAGAGAAAACGCCTCCCAGCGCACGGCTCCTCCGGGCATCAGGACGGTGATGCTCGGCTGGCCGGCCAACTCGGTGGCCACCCTGATTCCGTTGGTCACAACGGTCAACTCGCGACGTGCTTTGAGGTGGCGCGCGACTTGAAACGCTGTCGTGCTGGCGTCGAGGACGATGCTGTCGCCGTCCTCCACCAGCCTCGCCGCCTCGGCTCCGATGAGTTCCTTCTCGGTTCGGTGAAGCCGCTCCCGGACTTCGAAGGCGAGCTCGGAGCGGCTCCGGCCGCCCGTGATCGCGCCCCCATGTGTACGAAGGACGGCGCCTTCCGTTTCCAGGATCGCCAGATCCTTGCGGATCGTCACCTCGGACACCGACAGCATCTCGCTCAGCTCCGCCACCGAGGCGCGCGCGTTCTCTTCGATCATCTCGGCGATGACCTGGCGTCGCTCGGTTGGGTAGCGGCGGCTTTCAGATGCTTTCGTTTGCAATCGAATACGGCGACTCTAACGCCAATCGGAACTCTGGTCAACCCCAAATAGTGGCCGGAATAAGTCGTCGGCGGGCACATGAGGCCGGAGGCGACTGCCTCGATGGCGGCCGGCCATTGCGGCTTGGTCAGTTTTTGGCTTCAGCTAACCTTCGGTGACAGCGCCGGCGTAGCTCAATTGGCAGAGCAGCTGTTTTGTAAACAGCAGGTTACGGGTTCGATTCCTGTCGCCGGCTCCATCGCCGACACCGGCTCCAACGCCGAAACGATGATCAATCAGGAGGGTGATGTGGACGCTCAGGAGAGGACGGCCCTGATCCGCCGGTATCGAGAAGGCAATAGCGCGGTGGTCGAGGCCTATCGAGACGTGAAGGACGAGGAGCTCGACCGCTCCGCCAGCGATGAGTGGACTCCCAGGATGATCGCCCACCACCTCGCCGACAGCGAGATGACGTCCGCAATCCGGCTGCGGCGATTGATCGCCGAGGACGATCCGGTGATCAGTGGCTACGACGAGAAGCAGTTCGCCGAGAAGCTCACCTCCGACCGTCCCATCGAGCCCTCCCTCGAAGCGATGCGCTGGGCGCGCGAGTCGACCGCCCAGATCCTGGAGCGCCTCACCGAAGAGGAATGGCAACGCGCCGGCACTCACAGCGAGAGCGGCCGATATTCGGTGGAGGACTGGCTGACCATCTATGCAAGCCACGGCCACGATCACGCCATGCAAATCGACCGCTCCCGAGGTCGATCGTGATGGCCGGCATCCACGCGCTACGAGATGCAGCCATCGCGAAGGCGAAGGCTTCCCGTGACGCCGACCTTGCCGACCTCGTGGAGGAGCTCCGCATCCCCTCGGTCAGCACGCTGCCTGAGCGCCGCGGTGATTGCCTGCGCAATGCCGAGTGGCTGCGCGATCGCATGGTCGCCCTGGGCATGCAGGTCGAGATCGTCCACGTCATCAAGGATGGCAACCCGGTCGTGGTCGCGGACTGGAACGGGGCGCCGGGCAAGGCGCACCTCACGATCTACGGCCACTACGACGTGCAGCCGCCAGACCCGCTCGACGAATGGAAGTCCCCTCCCTTCGAGCCGGAGGTTCGTAACGGTCACCTCTACGCGCGGGGCTGTGCCGACAACAAGGGCAACCACATGGCCACCCTCAAGGCGGTCGAGCACCTCTTCGCCGCGGGTGGGCCGCCGATCAACCTCCGCTTCGTCATCGAAGGAGAAGAGGAGATCAGCGGAGAATCCCTGGCGCGATACCTGCGTGCAAACGGCGCCAAGCTCAAGACTGACTCGGTCCTCATCTGGGATGGCGGCTTCGATGAGGCGGACAACCCCACGCTTGCGACTGCGCTCCGCGGTCTCCTTTATGTGGAGCTTCATGCAAGCGGCGCCGCCGTCGATCTTCACTCCGGAATGTATGGCGGCGTGGCACCGAACCCGATCAACACGCTTGGATTGGTGCTCGGCGAGCTCAAGGATCGCAATGGACACATCACGATTCCAGGCTTTTACGACGACGTGCGCGCACCGAGTGCCGACGAGCTGGCGGAGTGGAAGGAGAAGGACGACCACTACGCGCGAATGATCTTGAAGATGTCAGGAGCGCGCGCCCTCGAGGGTGAGCCTGAGTACCTCGCTCTTGAACGCACCGGCAGCCGTCCGACTCTTGACGCCAACGGGATCATCGGCGGCTTCACCGGTGTCGGGGAGAAGACGGTGATCCCCGCCCGCGCGATGGCGAAGGTCAGCATGCGTTTGGTTCCCGACCAGGACTGGAAGACCATCCTGTCCGCGTTGGAGAAATACGTCAAAACCCTCACGACGCCAGGGGTGGAGATCAAGGTCGAGCTGCTGGGCTCCGCTCCCCCGGTTTTGTGCGACGTCAATCACACGGCGGCCAACGCCTTGCGATCCGCTTACAGCGAGGCTTTTGGCAGGCAGACGGCCCTGGTTCGGGTCGGCGGCTCGATCCCTGTCTCGGTGGACTTCCAGCAGGCGATCGGCGCGCCGCTGATGATCAGCGGGATCCCCCAGGCCGACGACGCCGTCCACTCACCGAATGAGCACCTGGCGATCGACCACTACCACACGGGCATCGAAGCGGTGATCCGCTTCATCTGCAAGTTAGGCGAGTGATCCGCTAGCTGGTTGGGTTGTCCTTGAGTCGGAGATCGGCGACGCGGGAGTCCCAGTAACCGAGGCGCTGGCGGAATCTTTCCGCCTGAGCTACGACCACCGGTACGTTCGTAAGCTCGACCTCGCGCCGTGCGGTGTCGGATTGAGTCAGCATCAGCTCTCGGATGCGGTCAAGCACCTTTTCCTCCATCGCGAGGATCTCTGAGTACACCTGGCTCCAGTAGACGGCCTGCTCGAGGTTGGCGTGTTTGGGTATGCCTTCGCCGTCCATGCGCTTCGTCCAGTCGCCGCCACGCTCCGCCGCATCCACATCTGGTCTGGCCCGTTTAGCCATCGTTCCCCAGTTCTACGAGGGCACACGTAAGAAGTTCAGCAACAAATCCTGCCGAGTTGGATCCCGAATTTGTTCCGTGGTACGTTGCGAGGGTAACAATCCGCGCTTAGAATCGCCGATGATGGCGGTTCGTGCCAGGGTCCGCGCAGCGCGCCCGCTTGAGGGTGAAGACCTCAAGACCACCCACTGGGAAGATGCCCGCCACTGGATGAGCATCTACGCCGACCTCCTCGAGTTCAAGCGCGGGATCCTGGATCGCGTGCGGCACGACCTGGCCACGCTGCGGCCCGATGCCCAGAAGGCCGCGATGGTGGACCTCCAGATAATCGACGACCAGATGCAGGGCTACCAGACGCGCCTTGACCTCTGGTACAAGCGCATCTGGGACCTCCAGGGCCTATGGCTCGATCCGAGTGGCCGGATGATTCGGCACAAAGGGCAGAACGCCTCACTGACCAAGCGCGAGTTTCAGCTCTTGCAGTTCCTGTTGAGCCACCCCCACCGCTACTTCACCACCACGCAGATCCTCGGCCAGGCTTGGGCCGACCCGGCGCTCTTCCCTGAAGAGGTGCGCAACTACATCAGACGGCTGCGCAAGATCCTTGTCGACCTCGCGATCCCTGTCGACATCGTCAACAAGCCGGGGCGGGGGTACTCACTCGTCTTCCACCCCTGACCCAGCAACGGTCGCGGCAGAGACGGCGACAGACTACCCCTCCGTGCTTCGAAGAGAGGTGCGGAGCATCGCAAACAATTCTCGACTCTTTCTCGCTACCGCTGATCCTCTATGCAGAAGGCCAGCAGGTGGAATGGCTACGCACCCGGTCCCTGCTCACTCGAGGTCCAAAGCGGGAGGACACGCAGCTCATTTGTGGGCCGCACGACTTGGTCCAGGCCCCCGCTGGAGTCATCCCCAGGAAAGACCCAGAGGTAACTGAAGTCGGGTGTTACCCAGATGTATTGGACGCCCTCGTGAGCATGTGATTGATACACGCAAAACTGGATGGTGTCGGCAGCCAGAGAAGCCATTCGACGAAGTGATGTCTTGAAGCTGCGGAGTATCGGGGTGGCCTCCGACTCGGGAGTAAAGGTGACGTCAGATTCACTATACATCAGCGGCAGGCGTCCTGACGCTAGCCTGGAGTTCGCTCGAATCGACTGCGATTTGGGCCGAATCTAGCGCGCGAAGACCTGGCCCAGAGCCGCCGGCCCGGCGTTGAATCCTGGCGTTCTCCGATAGCGCCATACCTGGACCACAAGGAACAAGAGGGTTGCGAGGAACGGTAAGGCGGATAGGACATCCGATGGGATGGGCCAACCAAGGCTTTGACCAACGCTGCCCAGGATCCGCATGGCACCGAAGAGATACGCAATCGCGACGATTGGCAAGGGTCGCCAGTTGGAGACGATGACCACAGCCAACGCGATCCAGCCGGCTCCGCCCGTAACGAGATCGTTCCACTGGCCAACGTCTCCGAGCGTGATGAATGCACCGCCCAGCCCGATCAGACCCCCACTGAATAGCACGTACAGAATTCGCCATCTCACCACGGGTATCCCAGCCGCCTCGGCGGAGTCAGGATCCTCTCCAATCGCGCGGAGATTCATTCCATGGCGCGTGTACTTGAACAGGAAGTGGGCGCCTGCCACAACGATCCAGGACAGATAGACCAGCCAGGGCTCCTGGAAGACCGCCCGTCCGACAAATGGAATCTCGCTGAGGAACGGTACGTGCCATGCTGCGATCGTTGCCTGGGAGATCTGAGTGACGTACGGTTGGCCGATTTGGTTGGATGCCCCGATACCGATCAAGACGAGGGCGATGCCGCAAACCAGCTGATCGGCACCGAGAATGCACGTCACAAAAGCAAAGAGGGCGATAAAAAGAACACCGACCACAAATCCAGCGACCAGGCCCAAGAGTGCGTTATCAGTATTGAACGCGACCACAAAGGCGCTGACCGCGCCCATCAACATCACGCCCTCGATTCCAACATTGAAGACGCCAACCTTCTCGGCGAAGAGCTCTCCGACAGCAGCCCAAAGAATCGGGGTCCCGGAAACCAGGGCCGCAGCGATTGATACGGCGATCAGCTGGGACGTATTCATCGCTTGGGGACCGTCACTGCAGCTTCTGCGCCGGGCGCCGGCAAGCGATTCAGAGCGGGCGGCTGCGAAGCCACTTTGACCAGGCGGTATTTAGCCAGTACTTGCGCTGCGGCAGCCAGCATGAGGATCAGGCCGGTGAGGGCAAACGCCGCGTTGTTGGAAATACCCATCACGCGCAGTGACAAGGCTGCGGTGTCAAGGCCGCCAAACATCAGCGCAAATGGAACCACGGCTGCCAATGATCCCCCGGCCAGGACCGCAACCACGATCGCCGTGTAACCGGTTCCTCCCGACAGCGACGTCGCAAAGGTGTGGATGTCGCCCATCATCTCGACGGCGCCGGCGACCCCCGCCAACGCACCTGAGCAAAGCAACACTCCAATGGTGGCGCGCCGGACAGGGATGCCGGCATAGCGGGCAGCCCGCTCGCCTGAGCTCATGATTTGAAGGGCAAATCCCAATCTGGTGTTGCTCAGAGCCCACGCCAGCAGCGCCGTGATTAGAACGGCGATGAACAACCCGACGTGAAACTGAACATCGCCCACTGAGATCTGCGGCAGGAGCGCATTCGCCGGCAATGGGTCACTGTGCAGCACGCCGCCCGCCGAGCTGGCGGGGCGCCACGGTCCGGTGAGCCAGTAGGACGTCCAGAAGGTGGCGACAAAGTTGAGCAGGAGCGTCGTCACAATCTCGTGCACGCTCAGGTAGGCCCTTAGGATCGCCGGAGCTAAGATCCACAAAGCCCCTCCGACCGCCGCTCCAAGGAGCATCAGGATCTGCAACAGAGGACTCGGCAGACCGCGCAACGTGAATCCAACGAGGGCGGCAGCCCACGCACCCATGTAGAGCTGTCCCTCGCCACCGATATTCCACAAACGCAATCGGTATGGAATGGCGACGGCCAGGCTGGCCAGTATCAATGGGGTCGCAAGTACGAGGATGTTGCCGATCCCAAAACCCGTGCCGACCGTGTTTAGGAATACGGTTGAATAGACGTCCTCGTCAGGGCCAATCTTCCATTGCGCCAAGACGCTTCCAATCGCGATGCCGATGACGATGGCCCCCATGCGAA
>DASXNH010000015.1:0-3420 GCA_036495195.1 Candidatus Dormiibacterota bacterium | reverse complement strand
GGGGCCGGGGCGTTATGCCCCGGCCCCGCTCTGAATACCAGGCCAGGCGCGGCGCCGCTGCGGCCGCCCACGGAGCCAGCGGGATGTCTGTGGCTGGCCGACGACCATCCGCAACATGAAATAAGCTGCACCTCTTATTTTAGGTTATGCGTTAACCTCAAATAAGGAGGCGAGATGGCGAAGGTTATCCGGAGACACTGGATCACCGAGACGAGCGCGGGCATGGCGCGACGCGACCGGCGTTCCTGTGACTACGAAGCTTACGTTCCCGACTTCTTTACCGGCCGAAAGATCGTGCTGGACGGCGATACGACCGCTGAAATCGCGGATGCGGAACGAGCTCTAGCGGTCCTGGATGCCCAAGCTTCTACCCTGATAGACACAGAGGCGCTCGCTCGCATTCTGCTCCGCGCCGAGTGCGTTGCCTCATCCCGCATCGAAGGCCTGGAAGTCGGAGCGCGGCGCCTACTCAGAGCCGAAGCGGTGCTGGAGTTGGGCGAGCAGCCAACTGACGTCACCGCGATAGAGGTACTGGGGAACATCGACGCGATGGCCTCGGCAATCCAGACCGTCACGCCAGGCACGTTGGTTACCCTCGATCTACTGCTTGAGTTCCATCGCCGCCTCATGAGAGACACTCGGCTTGGGGCACAAGCAGGGCACATCCGGACGGAGCAAAACTGGATCGGTGGCAGCGACCACAACCCCTGCTCAGCCGCGTTCATACCGCCACCGCCGGAATACGTGCCCGCTCTTCTTGAAGACCTCTGCAGCTTCTGCAATGAAGACACGCTGCCAGCCGTGGCGCAGGCGGCCATCGCTCACGCGCAGTTTGAAACTATCCATCCGTTTGCCGATGGCAACGGCCGAACCGGGCGCGCGCTCATTCATTTCGTCCTACGTAGACGAGGCCTGGCCACCCGGTTGCTACCGCCGATCTCATTGGTGCTTGCGACTGGGGCAAACGACTACATCGCAGGGCTAGGAGCAACTCGGTATCGGGGCTCGGCCTCATCGACCGCCGCTTACGACGGAACCAATCTGTGGGTGGCAAGGTTCGCAGCCGCCTGTGGGCGCGCGGTCGCGGACGCAACCAGCTTCGAGGAAAGGGCACGAATGCTGCAGGACGAGTGGCGGGCAAGGCTCGGTCGCGTCCGAGCAAATTCCGCCACAGACCTTCTGGTACGCGCCCTACCCGGAACGCCTGTCATCACTGTTAGCTCAGCAGCGGCGCACCTTGGGCGCACGTTCCAACCTGTCAACGAGGCGATCGCGCGAATGACTGACGCCAACATCTTGAGACAGATCAACGTCGGCCGTCGCAACCGGGCCTTTGAAGCACCTGACGCGATCGCAGCATTTACAGCGCTTGAGCGACAACTCGCGAGCCCCGCCGGGGACACTCGGACCAGCGCACCTTCGCGTCGCGTTCCACTCCGTCAAGTGAGTCAGAGCTGAATCCAGCGGCGCGCCGTCGAGTTGTTGCCCGGGTGGCAAAGCCGCCCGAGGGTCGTCTACTCACAAAACGAAGAGTATTCTTCAGTTTGTGGACAGAAGATCTGCATCGCCGCCACTGCTGCCCATCTTGCGGTCTCAGCAGCAGGGGGAGATCCTCGCCTTGCTGCTCGGCAACCCCGACAGCGAGTTCAGCCTTACGGAGATCGCCGCACGCACGGCAGCGCCACACCCGTCGGTGTTTCGCGAGGTGCAGAGAGCCGAGCAGGCCGGCCTTGTCACAAGCCGGAAGGTAGGCAACACCAGGCTCGTGCGCGCAAACCCCAGCAGCCTGTACTACCAGGGCCTGGCTGACATCCTCGTCAAGGCATTCGGGCCTCCGGCTGTCCTCTCCGAGGCCCTCCGGAGCATGTCGGGGATCGATGGGGCATTCATCTTCGGCTCGTGGGCGGCGCGGCATGCCGGACAGCCAGGTCTGCGGGAGGTCGCCGACATTGACCTCCTGATACTCGGCACACCGGATCGCGACCAGCTGTACGAGGCGCTGGACTCCGTCGAGAAGCGCCTCGGTCGGTCGGTGCAGGCGACGATCAGAGCTCCGGGCTGGCTGGCAACTGGAACGGGTGCCTTTCACGAGACGGTCACGAGCAGGCCGCTGGTGGAAATCGATCTCGCGCGCTACTAGGCGAAGCCGTCAAGCGCTTGCCTCGCAGGTAGAGCCCTAGCGCCGGCGAGAGCGTCAGTCGCCTTGTCGATCGCCCACTGGGCATCAGATTTGGTGACCGGTGCCGCGTCCGGATCGAAGTACTGAACGGAGTGTCTAGTCCGACGCATCTGCTCGAACGTGGACTTGGCGAACGCCGGAATCTCCGCCACGAACTGGGCAGACACGGCGTCTTCAACTGTTATGTGGGAGCCGTTTCCTCCAGTGGCTCGCAGAGCTTGGCGGGCTAGGAGTGACTCCGCAGCTATGCGGTAGGCGTCGTAGGCAGTGGAGTAGGCGCCGTCAAGATCATCGAGCTTAAGGGCGGACTGGGAGGTGGCGAGTCGAAGGGTTGCACGTTCGAGCAACGCGTCAGCAGCCTCGCCAAGGCTGACCGCTTCAAGTGTCTCCAAGCGACCACGCGCTAAGAGGAATCGGATGGTCCGCTCACCTCTCTGCCACTGCGGCAATGCAGTCCTCCAGTCGTCAGTTTGCATGCCCATCATTCGTATACCGCACAGCACAGACAGTCTGAGTAGAGGGATAACGATGACCAGAGTCGCACTGGGCAGCGGCAGCCGCGGGTGCAGCGGTGACTACGCGGATGCGAGCCCTAGAACGGCGGCGGATCGTCGTGGGCACCAGGGATGGCAGCGAACGGGTCGGCTGGTGCGCTCGGGCCGTCGTCCACGCCGGCCCAGACGCCCTGCTCGCTTGGCCTGGTCGCCCACGCCGGGAAGGGGAAGTCGACCGCCAGCGGCACCGGGATGTCGGGTTGGGCGATGAACATGGTGCCGGGCTTGGCGATCATCGCCCGGGCGCGCTGGGCGGGCGGCAGGAAGCCGTACTCGGGCCGTTCGGCTTCGGCGGCGTCGAGGCGACCGGCGACCCGGATGGCGCAGTTGGCGAGGATCCTCCGCTCCACCTCGGACGCGGTCTGCTGGGCGCCGATGAGGATGACGCCGAGCGATCTTCCGCGCTCGGCGACGTCGAGCAGGATCTGCTTGATCGGGCTGTCGCCCTCGCGCGGCGCGTACTTGTTCAGCTCGTCGAGGACGACGAACATCAGCGGCCGCGCGGTGCCCTGCCGCTCCTTGCGCGCGAACTCGCCCCGCAGCGTCACGCCGACGACGAACCGCTGCGCCCGGTCGGGCAGGTTGTGCAGGTCGACGACGGTGACCTGGGCGCGCGAAGTTGAGATGGAGCGCTCGCCGCGGTGTGCCAGGTCGCCGCGGATGATCGCATCCAGGGGCTTGACCGCG
>DASXNH010000014.1:0-14742 GCA_036495195.1 Candidatus Dormiibacterota bacterium | reverse complement strand
CGGGCCTCTGGAAGCGCTCCTGGCCGATCCGAACATCACTGAGATCATGGCCAACCACCCAAAGCAGATCTACGTCGAGAAGAGTGGTGAGCCGGCCCTGTCTGCAGTCACGTTCGAGTCGGAGCGCCAGATGCGCCAGGTCATCGACCGGATCGTGAGCCTGGTTGGCCGCAGGGTCGATGAGTCGACCCCGATCTGCGACGCCCGCCTCAAGGACGGATCACGTGTCAACGTGGTCATACCGCCGATCGCACTGAAGGGACCCTGCCTGACCATTCGAAAGTTCACCAAGGAGAAGTGGGGCCCGACCGACATCGTCAACCGCTTCCACTCCGCCAGCCCGGAGCTCATGACCTTTCTGCGTTCCTGCGTCCGCGCTCGGATGAACATCCTGGTCTCCGGCGGCACCGGTTCTGGTAAGACCACGCTCCTCAACATCCTCTCGTCATTCATCCCCGAGACCGAGCGCCTCATCACCTGTGAGGACGCCGCCGAACTGCAGCTGCAGCAGCCTCACTGGATTCAGCTCGAGTCGAGGCCACCCAACGTCGAGGGCAAGGGCGCGGTGCCGATTCGCGAGCTCGTCAAGAGCTGTCTGCGTATGCGGCCGGATCGCATCATCGTCGGTGAGTGCCGCGGCGGCGAAGCGCTGGACATGCTTCAGGCCATGAACACCGGCCACGATGGCTCGATGTCGACGCTCCACGCCAACAACCCACACGAAGCCCTCGTTCGTCTCGAGACGCTGGTGCTTCAGGCCGGTCAGGACCTTCCTTCGCGAGCCATTCGCGAAACGATCGGAGCCGCGATCCACCTCATCGTTCAGCAATCGCGACTTCGCGGTGGCATCCGGCGCATCGTCAGCGTCGCTGAAATCACCGGTATGAAAGACGGCGACGTGCAGTACCAGGAAATTTTCAAATTCAACCAGCTCGGCGTCAGCGCCGAGGGCAAGGCCGTCGGCTATCACACCGCGACTGGCCTCATCCCGATGCGCATGGAGCATCTCAAAGCTGAAGGCGAGGACGTTCCGGAATCGCTCTTCACACCCACCCCCCAGCCACCACCCGATAAGCTCTACTGACCGTCTAGGAGGTACTGATGCCGCAGTTGTCGACGACTTCGATGCTACTCGCGCTGATCGCCTTCGCTGGAATATTTCTCCTGTTCTTCGGGGTCAGCCGCATGCGGCGGTCCGCCGGAGGCGCCGAGGACTTTCAGGCCAGGCTTGCCGCCTACGGCGTGACCACCGCCGGCGCCACCGCCTTGCCGCCATCGAGCGGAATCAGGGAGAGCCTCAACCGGATCTTCCAGCCCGCCGCCGACCGCATGGGTCGCGGCGACGCCAAGAAGGGCAAGCCGTCGGTTGCCGAGCAACTGCTCCGCGCCGACCTGAAGCTCCGTACCTCCGAGTTCTTCATGATCCAGATCGGGACCATGGTGCTTTTTGTCTTGATCGCCGGAGTCCGATTTGGCTTCGGACTGGGCAGCATCATCCAGCTCTTTTTGGCGGCCGCGATCGGCTACCTGATCCCTGGACGCTATGTGAGATACCGAATAGCGCGGCGTCTACGAGCCTTCAACAACCAGCTCGGCGACACCCTCACACTGCTGTCAAACGCGATCAAGGCCGGGTATTCGTTCGCCCAGGCGATCGACACTGTGGCCAAGAACGCGGTGCCGCCGATCTCTGACGAGTTCGGCCGCGCGGTCCGCGAGATGAACCTCGGTGGCTCGCCGGATGAGGCGCTTCAAAACATCACCAAGCGTGTGGAGAGCCCGGACTTCGACCTTGTCGCCACGGCCTACTCGATCCACCGCACGGTCGGTGGCAACCTGGCCGAGATCCTCGACAACATCGCGTACACCATCCGCGAGCGCGTCCGCATCAAGGGCGAGATCGCGACGCTCACCGCGCAGGCGCGCGCGTCAGGGACGTTGATCACGTTTCTGCCTATCGTGCTGGCCGTGTTCATGTACTTCGTGACGCCGACCTACTTCCGGCCCATGTTCCAGAACTTCATCGGCTGGATCTTGATCGCGATCGGCGCTTTCATGATCTTCATCGGAAACCTGATCATCCGGCGCGTGGTCGCCATCGAGGTATGACCCTATGAGCACAACACTTCTACTCGCGATCGTTGTCGGCCTCGGCATCCTGATGATCTTCTACGGGTTGTCCCGGACGCCGTCCACCAACACCGCGCAGATGGTGCAGCAGCGCCTCCAGGTATACGGCGCCGGCGGCACCGTCGAAAAGCCGCTCACCATCGAGGAAGTCGAGCTTGCGAGGCCGTTCAGCGAACGGTTCCTCCGGCCCGCCATCGAACGGCTGGGAAGTCTCTTGTCTCGTTCGACGCCGGCGAAAGCGCGTCAGGACCTTGACAACCGGCTGGAGCTCGCAGGGCGCCCGGGAAACCTCACGCCCGCCGACTTTGGAGCCATTCGCCTCGTTGCCGCGGCCATCATGGCCGCCGTTGGGTTGCTCATCGGGATTCTTCTCGGAACGCCGGTCTACGTGGTCGTGAGCCTCGCCGGCGGCGCCATCCTCGGCTACTACCTGCCAGTCCTGTGGCTGAAGCAGAAGGTCGACGCGCGTCGCGCCGCGATCCAGAAGGGCCTGCCGGATGCCATGGACCTCCTCGTCATCGCCGTCGATGCGGGGCTGGGTTTCGACGCCGCCCTCGCCCGCGTGACCGACAAGTACAAGAACGCGCTGTCGGACATGTTCGCCAAGGTCCTGCGAGAGGTGAGCCTGGGCCGTCCTCGGCTCGAGGCGATGGACGAGATGGGCCGGAGCAGCGGGGTCGACGACCTGCACAACTTTATCCAGGCGATCATCCAGTCGGAGCAGTTCGGCACCGGCATCGGCAAGATCCTGCGCATCCAGGCTGACGAGATGCGGCGCAAGCGCCGCCAGCGGGCGCAGGAAAAGGCGGCTCAGGCAACGTTGAAGATGATGTTGCCGATGGTCGGCTGCATCTTCCCGACGCTGTGGATCGTCCTGCTGGGTCCCGCCGCGCTGATCCTCATGGCGCCCAGGTAAGCCCCGGGGGCAGCAACGCTCTCATCCCTGCTGCCGAGCATTCCGGCCTGGGAGCTGGTCGTTCGTGCGGTTGCGATCTATGTGGCGCTGCTCGTCGCGCTGCGAATCTTCGGCAAGCGCGAGGTCGGCCAGTTCACGCTCTACGACCTGGTCTTCATCCTGCTGGTCGCCAATGCCTTGCAGCCCGCCATCACGGGGCCGGATAACTCGCTGGGCGGCGGATTCATCCTCGTTCTGGCCCTGGTGCTGACCAACGCCGGCGTCGGCTGGCTGGACAGGTTTCCGCGCTTCCACAGATTGTTGTCGGCGCCGCCCGCGGTGATCATCAAGGATGGGGAGTTTCTGCGCGACGTGATGAAGAAGGAGGGTGTCGACCAGGAGGAAGTCGAGACTGCGATGCGCGAGCATGGCGTCGCTGACGTCAAGGAAGTGCAGCTGGGCGTGCTGGAGCCGGACGGCAGCATCTCCATCGTGTCCACCGGCAATGCGACGAGAACCAAGCGAAAGGTGCGTTTCAGCCAGCGATCGCGTTAATAATGAGAGGGAACCAGTCGGTTCCCTCTCATCGAGCGTGCGGCTGCGCCGCAGGCTCTGCTCTCCCTCCCGGGATGGGATTGATGGACTGGACTCTCCTCGCCGCGTTTGGCGTGGGCTGAGACAAAGTTATGGCCGGGGGGACCCCGGCCAACCCTGCCACGCTAATAATGAGAGGGAACCAGACTGTTCCCTCTCATCGAGCGTGCGGCTTCGCCGCAGGCTCTGCTCTCCTTCCCGGGATGGGATTAATTACGAACTAGTTTTCTCCAAGCACCGCTTCGGAGCATTTAGTACAAAGTCATGGCCGGGGGGCCCCGGCCAACCCTGCCACGATCGTTCGCGCTGATAATGAGAGGGAACCAGACTGTTCCCCATCACCACGATCGTTCTAGTTTTAGGATTCGAGGAATTCCAGCGCCGCTCTCTTGAACTCTCCTGCGGGAACCGCCGACATGTGATTCCTGCCCGCGATGGTGACCAGCTTCGCCGTCGGGATGCTCTCGATGAGCCTGTCGACGTCGGTGACGATGTCGTCCTGGTCGCCAACCACCACGAGCACGGGGTTCTTGATCGCCGCCAGCGCCTTCGGGTCCGGCTCGGGTTGTGGCCCGAGAATGCAAGCCGCCAACGCTTCGAGGTCGTTTGACGGCCTCGCCCGCGCGAAGTCGTAGAAGGTCTTCGCCACCGGGCTTTCAATCGCTCCGCCGCGCAGAGCTTTGGCGATCTCGTGTGCAGCGCTGAACGCGCCGCCCCAGCCGACACCTCCAAGGACGGCGCGGCCGAGCCGTTTGGGAAAATCGAGCATCGCCTGTACGCCGATCTTTCCGCCCATCGAATAGCCGAGGTAGTTCGCCGTCTCGATCTCGAGATGGTCGAGCAGGAGGCGCACGTCGGCGGCCATGATCTCGAGGGCATACGCGGCGGGGTCGTGCGGCTTCTCGCTGCTGCCATGACCGCGGCAATCGAGGCCGACAACCCGGTATCCCGCGCCGGTGAGCGTTTCCTGCCATCGTGTGCCGACCCAGTTCAACCGGTAGTCGGACGCGAAGCCGTGAACGAGAACGATCGGCGAGCCGTCCTCGGGACCGTACAGCTCGAAGTGCAGTCGGATGCCATCGCTTTCAAAATCCATCGGCGGCTGCGGCTACCCTAATCGAACATGAGCGCGCGGACCCGGGCAGTGCACGAGCCGAGTGGAAAAGTGCTGGCCGACGACCTCGAAGTGGAGCGCTCATTGATCGGTCGCACAGTGGGCTTGATGGGCCGCCGACACCTGGAGGCCGGCCAGGGCATGTGGATCAACCCGTGCAATGGGATCCACATGATGTTCATGAGGTTCGCGATCGACGCTGTGTTCCTCGACCGCCAAGAGCGGGTCAAGAAGGTGTATCGGAACCTGCCGGCCTGGTACGGGGTGGTGTGGTTCGTCTGGGGCGCCGAGAGCGTGCTGGAGCTCCCGCCGGGTTCGACCGCGGGCATCGACCTCAAGAAGGGCGACCAGATCCTCCTGTAAAGAAGCGCTTGACGCCACGCCTAAGTTTCAGGTGTGCTCTCGCGATTCTTCGACCTTGTCCTTCCTCCGCGCTGCGGGGCGTGCCGGGCGGTCGGCTCGTGGTTGTGCGAGCGCTGCCGCGCGGGGATCAAGCACCTCGAGGAGCCGATGTGCCGCCGGTGTGGCGTGGAGCTGGAGTCTGCGCAGAAGAGCTGTGGTTGCCGGGCTCGCTTGAAGTCCCTGTCACGCCTGCGTTCGGCAGTCGCCTACGAGGGCCCGATCGAGCTGGCGATCCGGCGCTTCAAATACGAGGGGTGGCGCCGCCTTGCGGAGCCCCTCGCCCTGCTGCTTGCGGAGCGGCTGGTGGTCGAGGGCCTCGCCGGCTTCTGGACCCTGGCGGTCCCCCTGCACCCGGACCGCCTCAGCCAGCGCGGGTTCAACCAGGCGGAGCTGCTCGCCCGGGAGCTGAGGGGGCGCCTGGCGCTCACCAGGCCGCCAGGCGCCCTGGTCCGCGTTCGGGCCACCCCGCCCCAGGTGGGGCACGACCGTCTGTGGCGCAAGGAGAACGTCCGCGGCGCGTTTGACTGGGAAGGGGCAAATCTGGGCGGAAAGCCTGTCCTCGTGGTCGACGACGTGGCGACCACCGGCGCCACCCTGGAGGCTTGCGCGGCGGCGCTCAGGAAATCTGGATCCGGCCCCGTGATCGGGGTGTCGGTGGCAAGAGTGATCCTATGAGGGGGGCCTCGCCGGGAACTCTGGCTTATAGTGGGTCGGCGTTCAGTGGAAGGTGCGCCTGACGCACCTGGCGGTATCACAGCGCGGAGGCTGATTAATGGCAGTTCGGATCCCAGGTATCAACATCGATGAGTACTACCAGCAGCTCGGGCCGATCGAGCCGCTCATTCGTGACGACCGCGTAACAGAGATCATGGTCAACGGCAGCGACCACGTCTACGTCGAAATGGGCGGGAAGGTGGTTCTGACCAACATCAAGTTCACGGATGAGGACCAGCTCCTCAACGTGATTCAGTTCATCGTCCGGACCGTCGGGCGGCGCATCGACGAGCGCCAGCCACTTTGCGATGCTCGACTCGCCGACGGCTCCCGCGTGAACGCGGTCATCCGGCCGCTCGCGCTCAACGGGCCGCTGCTGACAGTTCGAAAGTTCTCGCGAGATCCTTTCCAGGTCGAGGACCTGATTCGGTTCGGCAGCTGCAACGAGGCGGGTTTCGGCTTCCTGAAGGCGGCCGTCCTCGCCAAGGCAAACATCATCGTGTCGGGAGGCACCGGCACCGGCAAGACGACTTTCTTGAACGTGCTCTCCGGCTTCATCCCGGTCGAGGACCGCATCGTCACCATCGAAGACGCCGCCGAGCTGCAGCTCCACCAGGAGCACGTGTGCCGGCTCGAGACTCGACCGCGTGACATCAACGGCGAAGGCGAGGTGACCATCCAGAGGCTGGTCATCAACGCTCTGCGCATGCGCCCCGAGCGAATCGTCGTCGGCGAGTGCCGCGGCGGCGAGGCTCTCGACATGCTTCAGGCCATGAACACAGGTCACGACGGCTCGATGACCACGATTCACGCCAACAGCCCGCGCGATGCCCTGTCCCGCCTCGAAACCCTCGTGCTGATGGCTGGCGTCGACCTTCCGATCAAGGCCATCCGGCAGCAGGTGGCCTCAGGCATCAACATCATCTGTCAGCTCAACCGGCTGCGCGACGGGTCGCGCAAGGTGACGGCGATCGCCGAGATCATGGGCATGGAGATGGAAGTCATCACCATGCAGGACATCTTCGTGCTCGAGCAGAAAGGCGCGACGCCCGACGGCAAGGTCATCGCCGAGTTCAAGCCGAGTGGCCTTCGGCCCAAGATCCTCGATCGGATCTTTGCGCAGGGCATCCCGCTGCCAAAGGAAATCCTCACCTTGTTCCCCCCGCCGGTCGGTTACAAGCCCTCGACCAAGTAGGCCGCGAAAGCCGTCAGGGCCGTCTTATACTCGGCTTGTGAAGGTCGTCCTGCACGACCGCACCGACCTCGCCGGACCTGACCTGCGGGAGTATGCGGAGCGCAAGCTGACTCGCCTTGCCCACCACTTCGGCAAGGTTGCCGAGGCTGAGGTGGAGTTCTCGCCGGAGGCCAAACGGAGCGGCGTGGTGTTTGCCCTCTGCCGGATCAAGGTGCACGTCGACGGCCGTCGTGCACCGCTGCTTTCGGCGCATGAGAGGGGTCCCGATCCCCAAGCTGCTTTTGACCTCGCGTTCGACAAGATCGACCGCCAGGTGGTCAAGTTGAAGGAGAAGCGCACCACCCGCAAGAAGGCGACGTCGCCCGTCCGGATACCGCCGGCCGATGAGGGCACGGAGAGGGAGACGGAGCCGGAAAGGATCCGGTTGAAGCTCCATCCGGTGTCCCTCCAGGAGGCGATCTCGGAGCTGCAGTCGGACGGGCAGAGCTTCCACGTGTTCCTCGACGAGGACTCGGGCATGATCGAGATCGCCTTCCGGCGTTCCGACGGCTCGGTCGGGATCATCGAGCCGATAGTTCCGTAGGGCGCTCACCCGGTTTGGCGTCTGTCCCATCCCGGTAACCTAGATCCAGTGCCCAGCCTAGCCAAGCTTTTTGACCCGAACGAGCGCGAGATCAAGCGCCATCTCGCCGTCGCGGCGGCGATCACCAGCCTCGAGCCCGAGCTCCAGACCGTGGACGACGCCGCCCTCCGGGCGCGCTCGGACGAGCTGCGCAAGCGGGCCCAGGAAGGAGAGGACCTCGACGACCTGCTGATCGAAGCCTTCGCCCTGTGCCGCGAGGCAAGCCGCCGCACCATCGGGATGCGCCACTTCGACGTTCAGCTCGTCGGCGGCATCGTGCTGCACCAGGGCCGGATTGCGGAGATGAAGACGGGCGAAGGCAAGACGCTGGTCGCCAGCCTGGCCCTGTACTTGAACGGCCTCACGGGCAAGGGCGTGCACCTGGTCACCGTCAACGACTACCTGGCCCGGCGAGACGCGGGCTGGATGGCCCCGATCTATCACCTGCTGGGGCTGAGCGTAGGCGTCAACGTCGGGTCGGCCGCGACCTACCTGTACGACCCGGAATACGTTGACGAGACCCACGGCGACAAGCGGCTGCAGAACCTGCGACCGGTGACCAAGGCGGAGGCCTATCTCGCGGACATCACCTATGCCACAAACTCCGAGCTCGCCTTCGACTACCTGCGGGACAACATGTCACGCGACCTCGCGCAATGTGCGCAGCGCACTCTCAACTACGCGATCGTTGACGAGGTCGACTCGATTCTCATCGACGAGGCACGGACTCCGCACATCATCTCTGGCCAGTCGGAAGAATCCACAGAGAAGTACTACGAGTACGCGCGATGGGCAGGGCGGCTCGTGGAGACCGAGGACTACGAGGTCGACTTCAAGCACAAATCCGCCTCGCTGACCGAGTCCGGCATCGCCAAGATGGAGCGCTGGACCGGTATCCGCAACATCTACGACCTTGAAAACGTCGTCGAGGCGCATCAGATCAACCAGGCGCTGAAAGCGAAGACGCTCTTCCGCCGCGACCAGGAGTACCTCGTCAAAGACGGCGAAGTGATCATCGTCGACGAGTTCACCGGGCGGACAATGCCTGGACGTCGCTGGTCCGATGGCCTTCACCAGGCGGTCGAGGCCAAAGAGGGAGTCAAGGTTCAGCAGGAGCAGAAGACGATCGCGACGATCACCGTCCAGAACTACTTCCGGCAGTACGAGAAGCTGGCCGGGATGACTGGTACCGCACTCACCGAAGCCGAAGAGTTTCACAAGATCTACGGCCTCGATGTCGTGATCATCCCTACCAACAAAAACATGATCCGCAACGACAGCCCGGACCTGATCTACAAGACCGAGAAGTCGAAGTTCGACGCGGTCATCGACCAGATCGTGGAGATGAACAAGGAAAATCGTCCGGTGTTGGTGGGCACCGTGTCGGTCGAAAAGTCGGAGCGCCTTTCGCGAATGCTCGAGAAGCGTGGTGTAAAGCACAACGTGCTCAACGCCAAGCAGCACGAGCGTGAGGCCGCGATCGTGGCAGAGGCGGGCCAGCCTGGTGCCGTCACGATCGCGACCAACATGGCCGGCCGTGGTACCGACATCGTGCTGGGTGCCGGAGTCACCGACGTCGGCGGACTGCACATCATCGGCACCGAGCGCCACGAGAGCCGGCGCATCGACAATCAGCTCCGCGGGCGCGCCGGCCGCCAGGGCGACCCCGGGTCGAGCCGCTTTTTCATCTCGCTCGAGGACGACCTGATGAAGATCTTCGGACCCGCGGCGGATCGGATCGGCCGGCTCATGGACACGCTCGAGGTGGAACCGATCGAGCACTCGTGGGTCGCGAGCTCGATTGCGGGCGCGCAGAAGAAGGTCGAGGGCATGCATTTCGACGCCCGCAAGCACGTCGTCGAGTACGACGACGTCATGAACAAGCAGCGTCAGATCGTGTACGAGGAGCGGCGCAAGGTGCTCGAGGGAGCGGACGCGCGGTCAAACATCCTCACCTACGTGCACGACGTCATTGAAAAGGGCATCGAGGCTCACTGCGAGAGCCGGCATTACGAGAACTGGGACGTCGAAGGGTTGGTGCGATACCTGTCGGCGTACCTGCCGATCGAGCCGGGCTCGCAGATCCCCAATGAAGTTCTGGCTGGAGGGCGGCAGGCGCTCAGCGAGCACCTGGAGACGGCGGCGACCGAGGCTTACGACCGGAAGGTCGAAGAGGTTGGACCGGATCTGATGCCGCTGGTCGAACGGGACCTGATGCTGCGGACCATTGACTGGCAGTGGATGGAGTACCTCACCCAGATGGAGCACTTCCGCGAGGGCATCGGGTTGCGCGCCTACGGACAGCGCGACCCCCTGGTCGAGTACAAGAACGAGGCTTTCGAGATGTTCAACGAGCTGCGCGAACGCATTCAAGGCTCGATCGTCGCCGGCATATTCAGGGTCACGGTGCAGCGCAATGTGCCCCCCGCGCCACCACCGCCCATCGTCCGGCGAGTGCTGGAGAGCGGTCCGGGCGACCCCGACGGAGCCGTGGGCAGCAATGGAGCTCCGCCCAAGACGCGCAGCGCCACGCCGATTGGAGCAGGGGCCGGTGCCCAGGATCCGGGCGCGAAGCTCGGTCGCAATGACCCATGCTGGTGCGGTTCAGGCAAGAAATACAAGCGCTGTCACGGCAAGTAACCACCCTTTTTAGGAGCCACCCGGAATGGATGCAGAACTAAACCCCAAAGAGCTGTTGAACCGGATCGTTGAACTCAAGGAGCATCTTTGACCTCGCCGCGAAAGCGAAGAGGGCTGACGAGCTAGAGCAGCAGCTCGTCCAGCCAGGGGTCTGGGACGACCCCGCGCGCGCCAGCCAGATGGCCCGAGAAGCTGCCGACCACCGCCAGCTGATCGCGATGTGGGACCGTCTGGAAAAACGTGCCCGCGACCTCATCGAGCTCGACCAGCTCGCGTCGGGTGACCCCGAGCTCCAGGACCAGGTTGAGCAGGAACGAAAGGCGATCAGCGCCGAGCTGCGCCAGCGCGAGCTCGACCTGCTGTTCACCGATCCCTACGCGAACCACAACGCGGTGATCACGATCTCGGTCGGCCAGGGTGGGGTGGAGGCGCAGGACTGGGTCGAGATGCTCATGCGGATGTACCTCAAGTGGGCCGAGCGCCACGGCTTCGAAACGGAAATTCTCGAAACGTCGCCGGGCGAGGAGGCTGGTCTCAAGAGCGCGACGTTCATCGTCCGCGGCCCTCGTGCATATGGCCTGCTGCGGTCCGAGCATGGCGTTCACCGTCTCGTACGAATCTCGCCGTTCGACCAGAACCATCGCCGCCATACGTCGTTCGCGCTGGTCGAGGTCATGCCCGAGCTGGAGAGCTCAGACGAGGCCGCGGTCATCATCAATCCGCAGGACCTTCGGGTCGACACGTACAGGTCGACTGGCGCGGGCGGCCAGCACGTGAACAAGACGGACTCCGCCATTCGGATCACACACCTGCCCACCGGCATCGTGGTGACCTGCCAGAACGAGCGCTCGCAGATGAAGAACCGCGAGATGGCGATGAAGGTGTTGAAAGCGAGGTTGTTTCAGCGCCAGCAGCAGGAGGCGGCGGCACAGCTCGACCAGATTCGCGGCCAGGTCCTACCGGCCGAGTTCGGGTCCCAGATCCGCAACTACGTGCTGCAGCCGTACACGCTGGTGAAGGATGTGCGGACGGGCTTCGAATTCGGCAACGCCCAGGCGGTGCTGGACGGTGAGCTGGACCCTTTTATCGAGAGCTACCTGAGCTGGAAGTTGAATCAAAACAGCCCTAACCCAAAGTAGGGCACTAATGGCCTCCCCGCTTGCCGGGGTGGTGGCGGCGAAGCCGCCGAAGGGGAGCCAAAATCCCATGCCCTCCCCGCTTGCCGGGGAGGTGGCGGCGACGCCGCCGGAGGGGAGCCAAAATCCCCATGTCCTCCCCGCTTGCCGGGGAGGTGGCGGCAAAGCCGCCGGAGGGGAGCCAAAATCCCCATGTCCTCCCCGCTTGCCGGGGAGGTGGCGGCGAAGCCGCCGAAGGGGAGCCTGAACCAAAGGGCAGCCCCGGGGAGATGGCGGCGAAGCCGCCGAAGAGGCCCCATGCCCTCCCCGCTTGCCGGGGAGGTGGCGGCGAAGCCGCCGGAGGGGAGCCAAATTTGCGTGCCCCGGCTACCTCTGTTTTGGCCCATTTCGACCTATTTGGACCTGACGGCGGCATGCGTTATACTGCCCGCTACTTAAGCCGCGCGCGCGCCCGCAAGCGCCGTACGTCACAGCAAGAGTTTCAGCCTATGGTCCTGACACCAGATTTTGACAGCCGGCCCATCATCAGCTTCCAACACGTAGGGAAGACCTACCCAACGGGCACCGAGGCCTTGCGGGATGTGAACCTTGTCGTACCCGAAGGCGACTTCCTTTTCCTCGTCGGACCCTCTGGCGCGGGCAAGTCCACGCTCGTTCGCCTCCTGATCAGGGAGGAAAAGCCGACCAAGGGCAAGATCTTCGTCGAAGGCGTCGAGCTGGGCCGCATGAAGCGGCGCAAGCTGCCGCACTACCGGCGAAAGATCGGCCTGGTCTTCCAGGACTTCAAGCTTCTCCCGAACCTCACGGTGTACGAGAACGTCGCTTTCGCCCTGCGGGTGCTCGGCGAGCCGGACCGGCTTGTCGAATCTCGCGTCGCCGAAGCCATGGACACGGTCGGCCTCTCGGGCAAGGAGCTGACCTACCCCGCCAACCTCTCGGGCGGCGAGCAGCAGCGCGTCGCTATCGCTCGAGCCCTTGTCCACGCGCCGCGTTTCATCATCGCCGACGAGCCCACCGGCAACCTCGACCCCGCTACCGCATGGGAGATCATGCAGCTCTTTCTCCGCATCAACGCCCGGGGAGCCACCGTTGTGATGGCGACCCACAACCGCGAGATCGTCGACCTCTTGAGGCGCCGGGTGGTCGCGATCGAAGCTGGGCAGATCGCGAGAGACGACCGATCAGGCAGGTATCACGATGAAGTTACGAAACCTCAAATTCGCGCTCAATAGCGCCTGGCAGAGCTTCTGGCGAAATCTCGCGGTCAGCTTGGCCGCGGTTCTTTCGATCACCCTCATCCTCATTCTGGCCGGCGTCAATCTGTTGGTCGGTCACACGTTTTCGCAGGTCGTCGACGGGTTCAGGTTGAAAGTCAGCGAGATCTCGATCAACGTTGCCGACGGCACCCCCCTTCAGACCGTCTACGACTTCCGCGATCAGCTGAAGGGCGACCCGCGCGTGGCCACGGTCACGTTCATCACCAAAGAACAGGCACTCATCGATTTCAAAGCGGATCCCAGCAACGCAGTGTTCGCAACTCAAATCAGTGGCAATCCACTGGACGCCAAGCTGCAGGTCCGCGTCATTGACCTGAAGGATGTCGCCGCCATCGACCTGCTGGGCAGGAGGTGGTCTGGCGTGGACCCAGCCGATCCGACCAACTATCAAGGCGACTTCGTCAACCGTATGCTCGAGCTTTCTTCCTGGCTCGGCCTGGCCGGCATAGGTCTGATGGTGATTCTCGTCGTCGTGTCGGTGGTGATCGTGATGAACACGATTCGGACCGCCGTCTATCACCGCCGAAAAGAGATCGAGGTGATGAAGCTGGTCGGTGCCACCGAGTGGTTCGTGCGCGGCCCGTTTGTGATCGAGGGAGTCATGACCGGCGTGATCGCGGCCGCGATCGCACTGTCGCTCCTCGTCGTCGCCTACCAGCCGATGGTCGACCGCTTTCATACCGACCTGGTCTTCATCCCACTCTCCTACGACCCTGGCTTCATCTCGTTCCTCGCGCGCGACCTGCTCATCGGCGGTGCACTGCTCGGCGCGCTCGGGAGCTATATCGGCGTTCGCCGCTTCGTGAGGATCTGACGTGAGGCGATTCCCTGCGGCGGTTGTCATCGCGTCCCTACTGTGGATTCCAACGATCTCCCAGACGGCGGAGGCGATCTATTGCTACAGGGGCGACCCGCCGGCCGTCTACCAGGCGTGCCTTGCATACAACGCGGGCATCAGCCAACAGGTCAGCAACCAGAAGCAGCTCCAGAACATTCGAAGCAAGATCACCAACGTTCAGGCCCAGATCGATGCGCTCTATGCCCTGATCACGGGGATCAACAATCAGATGGCGGCGGAGCAAAAGCTCATCGCCCAGACGCAAGCGAGCATTCTCGCACTCGACCGCCAGATCAGGCTCGCTGACGCTGACCTGACATTCCTCAAGGCCAGCCTCAGCGAACGCGATCAGCTGTTGAACCAGCGTCTGAGATACGTGGACAGCCACGGCGCCATCAACTACATCCAGCTCGTGCTTACGGCAAGCAGCTTCAACGAATTGATGAACCGCATGATCGGCGCTCAGCAGGTGGTCGATTCCGACCACGTGCTCCTGGACCAGCTCAACTCTCAGCGTTCCCAGGTCGTGCAGGCGACGACGGCACTGGGGGTGCAGAGGGGCCAGGTCTCGGCGCTGCTGAAGCAGCAGAAGGTGGTGGTGGCGGAGCTGCAGAGCAACCAGGACGCCCTCTCACAGGCCGTAGCCTTCCAGACCCAGCTCGAAGCTTCGCTGGCAAGCCAGTACGCCTTGTTGCAGGCACAGCGGGCGGCGATCGACCATCAGGTGGCCGACCTGGCCAGGAAGTATCGGGCGGCCGCGGAAGCTGCAGGCGGAGGAACTGGCCAGTTCGAATGGCCTGAGCCGACCTGCGGCCACGGCTGCATCAGCCAGGGATTCGGGTGCAACAGCTACTGGTTCGAGCAGTACGAGCCAAGCTGCCCGTACCCACATCGGATCCACACCGGCATCGACATCGCAGGGCCGTGGGGCACCCCGATCATCGCAGCGGACACCGGGGTCATCTACTTTTACCCTGGCATCTATGGCTACGGTAACTACATCGTGATCATCCACGGGCATGGGTACTCGACCCTTTACGGCCACACAGCATCCTTCGCGCGAGGCCTGCGAAGCGGCCAGATCGTCGCCCGCGGCACTGTGATCGCGTTCGAAGGGTCGACCGGCAACTCGACGGGCCCACACCTTCATTTCGAGATCAGGGTCAACGATTACTGGAAAGACCC
>DASXNH010000013.1:0-2456 GCA_036495195.1 Candidatus Dormiibacterota bacterium | reverse complement strand
CCAACAGCCCACCACCCTCATCACCCTGCGCGCCACCGCACCCCTCACCACCCCTTACCTTCCACACAGCACAGTCGCCCTCCCACCCCGCCTCGTCCAGCAACCGCCACCAGGACAGGTCGAGCAAGCACTCCGCAACCGCGGCATCAGCGAGCCCGCGCTGCTGGCCCGCGCCGCCGACCTTGACGGCGCAACCAAAGTGCTTATCAGCTCGGCAGCGTCAATAACCGAACGCCGGGCCAAGGCCACCCACACGGCTGAGCCCGCGCCCAAAGACTCACCAGCCGAGCACCAGCACCCCGCCCGAGTGGCCGCAAAGGATTCACCACCAGCCACAACCAGCGGTTTCTCACTGCCCAGACTGGTTCCTATCGGCCATCAGATAAGGCACAACACCGCGACCCCCCGCCGGCCGAGTCGATAGGCAGACCCAGCGGACAGCAGACCGACTGATCCCAGCCCACACGTACCAAGGCATACCTGCGCTCACATATGCCTGACCGCGGTTGTCGAGGGACGCGGCACTTGGCCAGGAACCGGCGCACGGTGTCTGGATCGAGGTATAACTCCGCGGCGCCGACTGCGAGACGGGAGCTTATAACCGTTTCATCAGGAGACGAGGTCTCCCAGAGTGTTGCGTTTTGCGCCATCGGTTACCGCACAGTGGCGTCGTCGAATCGACGATGAAGCATGGACGCAAGTGTGAGCATGTCGAGAGCGTCTCGGCGCGACACTGCCCACAGAACCTTCGGCGCGTGAGCTGTCGGATTCCGGAAGGTGCTGCACAAGCCCTTCATCAACGTTGCTATGCCGGTCTGCTCGGATCGCTCCCAGTCGGTGGCAAGAGTGTTGAAGGCCACTCGCGGACCTGAACTGAGCGAGCAGGTTGCGTCCACTAGCGATGTGCCGTCGCCGGTATCGCCCGTGAGGGTACGCAGCTTGTCGGCAACGCTCTTGGCGGCCTCCAGCACGGCATGGAAGTAATTCTGCTGCATGAGCTCAGCGCGACAGAAGGCAAGCACGTCGGGGTGAACATCTCGGCGAGAAAGCTCTGCGCGAATGTCGTCGGCACGGCGCTGAGCCTCGAAGAGCGTCGTCGCTGCTCGCGCACGGTGCAGGGTACCGTCCTCGGCGACCTCAAAGCCCGACAGGAGCAAGCGCTCGTTGAGAAGCCTCCGACGCTCCTCGAACTCGGCTGGACTGCTGAAACGGATGGGCTTCATCACATCCAAGATCAACCGCAGCAATGGCCGTCCGTCCTGTTGCCGGTTCTGAGCGGTTGCGACCGCGTTGTACAGGCGCTTCCACTTCGTGTTCTGCTGGTCGAGCGGGGACTCGGCAGGCACCTTGAGCGGCCAGATCAGGTTCGGGATCTGGGAGCCTGTGACGGCATCTCCGAGGATGCGACAGACCTGCTCGACCTCCGACGCGAGGAAGGGCGGAGGCGGAGCGGTGGTGGACGACGTCATGTCGCCCATTGTGCCGATCGGTTCTGACGTAGCGCGGTCTGTCGCCAGCGACGGGGTGTGCGTCAAAAAGTAGGTGGTTTCGGATCGTGGCTGGTCAGAGCGTTCGCCTGAGGACGGCTTCTACACTCAGATCCCGTCAAATCGTATTTATGCTGGTCAGCGCATAGAGTCCACACCAAGATCACGCGGAGGCCGGCTCAAATACCACTCCGCCGGACGTGACCCGATGGAGCCCGAGAATGACCGACCAGACTGACCGGTCTGACCGCTCGTGGAGCAGTGCCGGCTACTACGTGTGCAGCCACATGGGATGCAAAAAGAAGGCGGACCTTCTGAACATCCCGGATCACGACTGCTGTGGCCGGTGCCGCAAGGGCGGCGATTGCCTGCGCGCCGCGCTGGCCAGCTATGCCGGACCCGGCGCCTTTCCCCACTGCTACTGGGAACTTGCAGGGGGACTCCGCCCCGGTGTCTGCGCCACATGCGGCGAGCCGCCCGAAGCCCACTGAAGAAGCTGCCCGCCCTGACCCTCTCTGCCTAGAGTTACCAACCAAGATCACGCGGAGGTCGGCTCAAACACCACTCCGCTGGACGGGAACTCTGGGCCACCGACCGGATCCGCGACCAGGGTGGCGACTGCCGTCATCTGATATCCACGCACTCTCAGACACACGCCGTCTAACCAGGAGACCGGACAAGTTACTGGCCAGTCACCACAATATTGACGTGCACCCCCAGCGACGCGGCTCGAGAGCCACGGGCATGTGCGGCGAGTTGCGTTCTGGCTCATAGGCTCGGGCTCATATCATCGGCCAGGATCACGACTCCTCCGCGACGAGGGGTGTAGAGGAAGATGTAATGGCTGAGCAGGACAAAGCGTGGGAAAGCTACGAACAGGTCGCCATCTACCTCCTCGATCAGATCGCAGCGAAGCTAGGTCTTGAGCGTGTTGAGGGCAAACAGCACGTCTACGGGTCGCGCTCGCTG
>DASXNH010000012.1:0-13296 GCA_036495195.1 Candidatus Dormiibacterota bacterium | reverse complement strand
GCTGGCCAGCTGCGGAGATGTCACACCCACCCCGTGGAACACCGAGCGCGAGTTCAGCGAGGAGGAGCTCGCCACGCGACTCGCCGCCATCCTGGATCCGGCCCCCGCGGAAAGCCACGTGGTCGCCAACTTTCACTGTCCGCCTTATGGATCCGGCCTCGACTTTGCGGCGGAGCTTGACGACACCCTGCGCCCGGTGATCCGCGGCGGGCGCCCCAGCATCATCCCGGTCGGCAGCAAGGCGGTGCGCGAGACGATCAAGAAATATGCGCCCGAGGTCGGCCTTCACGGCCATATCCACGAGTCACGCGGCGCCCAGAAGATCGGGCGGACGATGTGCCTGAATCCGGGTAGCGACTACTCGGCGGACCTGCTGCGGGGGGCGATCGTCGACTTCGATGCGAGTGGAGGTTATATCGATTTCCTTCTGACATCCGGGTAGCCTGAAACGCTGATGATCGACAACGGCAGGGATGTGTCCGCCGGCCCCCTGGCCGATCCCGTGCTCGAGGCCAAGCGAGTGGTCGAGTCCGCCGCGCGGGCGGGTTTGACGATCCGGATTCTGGGGGGAGTCGCCGTGCGCATACAGGCCCCGTCCGAAACTCCAGTCCAGCCGCGCCGAATCGGCGACATCGACCTCGCGACCAGGCAGGGTGGTTGGCGAGCCCTGGCCGATTTCCTGAAATCCTCGGGCTACGCGGGGGACGAAATGTTCAACGCGCTCAACGGCGCGCGCCGGCTGCTGTTCTTCGACGTGGCGAACAACCGCAAGCTCGATGTCTTCGTGGGCGAGTTCGAGATGTGCCACTCGATTCCCATTGCCGGCCGGCTGGAGAAGGACCCGATGACAATCCCACTGGCCGAGCTTCTGCTGACGAAGCTCCAGATCGTGCAGCTCACCGAACGAGACCTGCGTGACATTTACAGCATCGCCTACCACCACCAGATCAGCACGGGCGACGGCTCCGAGATTGAGGCTGATTTCATCGCCGACCTGTGCGCCAAGGATTGGGGACTGTGGCGGACGTGCACGTCGACGATCCAGCAATGTCTGACGAGCTTGGCTGACTACGGCCTGCCCCCCGAGGTTTCGGACGTGATCGCTGCGCGGCTGTCAGCGCTTCTCAAAGAGATTGAGCACGCGCCGAAGACGTCGCGTTGGAAGCTTCGCAGCAGGGTTGGCGATCGGGTGCGCTGGTATGACGAGCCGGAGGAAAACCTGCCTACAGCGTAGGCTCAAGTCATGACCACCTCCGCGCAACGCATTTCGTACACCAGCCTTTTGCAACAGATGACACAGACGACTCCCACGTGCCTCTGGAACGACTCAGCCTCGATCGACGAGCTCACACGCTCCATCGAGGACGGCGCGGTTGGAGCCACGTGCAATCCCGTGATCGCGGTGTCGGTGCTGAAGAAAGAGCTGGCGGCCTGGCGGCCACGGATCGAGACCCTTCTCCGCGAGATGCCCACGGCCACCGAGGACCAGATTGGATGGAAGCTGATAGAGGAACTGTCCATTCGAGCGGCACGGCTGCTCGAACCCGCATTCAAGGAGCACGCCGGACGCAACGGCCGCCTGTCCATCCAGACTGACCCGCGCTACTTCCGCGATACGGCGGCGATGGTCGAGCAGACGATGGTGTTCAACGGCCTTGCCGCCAACATGATCGTGAAGATCCCCGCGACCCACGCGGGCATTGCGGCGATCGAGGAATCGACCTACCGCGGCGTCAGCATCAATGCGACCGTGTCCTTCACCCTGCCTCAGTGCATTGCGGTGGCGGAGGCTGTGGAGCGAGGTCTGCGACGCCGCGAGGCAGAGGGCAAGGGCATTTCTTCGATGGGGCCCGTCTGCACGATCATGGTGGGCCGGCTCGACGATTGGCTCAAGGTCGTGCAGGAGAGGGATGGCCTGTCGGTCGACCCCGGTTACCTCGAGTGGGCAGGGGTTGCGGTATTCAAGAAGGCCTATCAGATCTTTCAGGAGCGCGGTTACCGGCTGAGGCTGCTGTCGGCCGCATTTCGCAACCACATGCACTGGAGCGAGCTGATCGGTGCCGACGCGGTCATCTCACCTCCATACGCGTGGCAACAGCGTCTCAACGCCAGTCGTATCGAGGTGAAACCTCGGATTGACAACCCGGTCGACCCCAAAATGGTCGACCAGCTCCTGGAGAATTTCTCTGACTTCCGCCGCGCATATTCGGAGGACGGCCTGAGCCTCCAGGAGTTCGACGACTTCGGGCCGACACGACGGACGCTGCGGCAGTTCATCGGCGCTTGTAGCGATCTGGCCGCGTTGGTGCGCGACGTGATGATTCCGAATCCCGACCAGGCGTAATCGGGGCAGCGGCCGCGGATTCAAATCCATGGTGGTAACGTGGGGTCGCCGTGACCCCCTCCTCGAAGGGCGGCGTATCCGCGGATGAGCCCTGGCTCTCGGTTCAGGGGGACCGCGACAGTCGCTGCGTCTACGCAGAGTGGAGAGGCTTCGCCAACAGCAGCGAATTTCGAGCCAGCACGATGAGAATCCTCGAGGCGATCAAATCCATTGGCGCCGCCGCCTTGGTGAGCGACCACCGCAGATTGGAAGGTGTGACCGAGCAGGATCAACTGTGGATTCGCGACACCTGGACTCCACTTGTGGTGAATTCCGGCCTGAAGCGCATAGCGATCGTAGTGCCGCAGCGGGGGTTGGGCAAGATTGCATCTGAGCAGATACTCAGTCAGGTCGGGATGAGAGTGTTCTCGACGCGCATGTTCACCACGGTGTCGGAGGCGATGGAGTGGGCAGGAGAGGTCTGATGCGGGTAAAACTCCGCTAGACCGGGATCTTGCCCGGTCGGACCGAACCAGCCGACAGCAACCTTCAGGCGTTACACGCTCGTCTCATACCTGTCGCGTTCCCAGTCAGTAACGGTTTCTTGAAATGCCTTCAACTCCCACCGGCGGGAGGTGGCGTAGTAATCGCTGAATTTCTCGCCGAGCCTTTGGCGTAGGACATCGTCGGACTCGAAAGCGAGGAGAGCCGCCTCGAGTGAGCCGGGCAGCATCGCGAGGTCCGAGCGAGAGTACGCGTCTCCCTCGACCGCCGCGGGTGGTTTGGCCTTTCGACGCATCCCTTCCGCGGCCGAGATCACGAGAGCGGCCAGCGCCAGGTATGGGTTCGCGTCGGCGCCCGGGCGGCGGCACTCGATCCTCGACAGCTCCGCGCGCTTGGACGTGATCGCCCTGACTGCGGTCGAGCGGTTCTCTCGACCCCAGCTGACGTTGATCGGCGCGAAGAATCCCGGAACGAGCCGCTTATAGGAGTTGATGGTTGGATTCAAGAGCAGCGATGCAGCGGGCAGGTGCTCCAGCACGCCGGCGATGGCGGACTCCATCGCGACTCGGTCGGAGTCCGCGAACGCGTTGACACCGTCGTGCCAGCACGACATGTGAATGTGGCCGCTCGAGCCCTCCTCTCCAGGCGCGGTCTTGGCGAGGAACGTCGCCTGCATTCCCAAGGAAGCGGCGACGCCTTTGACCGCGAACTTGGTAAACGCTGCATCGTCGGCTGCCTGAAGGGCGGGTCGCGCCGCCAGGTTGATCTCCAGCAGGCCTGGCGCGCCCTCCGTGTGCGCCGCGCTCAACTCGATGCCCAGCGCGTCCAGGGCCGGCCGAAGCGCGCTGAGAAACGCCTCCAGCGCGCTGACCTCCAACAGGCTGTAGCTCACCCCGCTGAAGGGGAACTTTCCGCTTGCGTCCCGGATGCGAAGCTCGTACTCCAGCGCGGCCGTGACCTCATATCCGATCTCTGACATCTGTTCGAGCGAACCCCGCAGCACCTCGCGCGATGCGAGCTCGCACTTGGTGCCATCGGGCCAGTTCGGGGTTCCGAGGCACACGCGCCACCCGGGGCGCCAGCTCACCGCGTGCAACGTGCTGAGGTCTGGATGCACGATCAGGTCCGCGGCACCCGACCGGATTCCCAGGCGTTCGTAAGCCGCGATGGGCGTATCAAGAGGGTCGAGCGCGAGGAGCAGGTCGGTCATCGCTGCCCCGTGCCGGATGGCTGCCTCGAATGCCTTAGGGCGCATCGCCTTGCCGCGGAATGTCCCATTGATATCCGGGAACCCGAGCAGCACGAACTCGACATGGTCGAGGTCGCCCGGCACCATCCGTGAGGACGCTTTGTGCGCAATGCCGGACGGGGAGTCCACGCGGCTCATTTTCGGGCCGCGGCGGTGCCGGTTTCGCTCAATTGCTTCGCGATCTCGGTGGTCACATGGGTCATCGTCTCCCCGAAGCGCTCGATCATCATCGTCAGCTCATCGTCGGTGCTGGTGAACGCCGGAGCCAGCAGAATTTCGTCGCCCGCGTAGCCGTCCGCGGTCGAGTGAGTCGAGCTCACCAAAAGCCCGTGCTCGAGCGCATGGTCTTCAACGCGAAGACCGACCTGCAGCTCGTCGGGCAGAAACGATCTGCCGTCGCGCGGGTCGACCAGCTCCACCCCCAGCAGAAAGCCGCGGCCTCGTACGTCGTGAACTATCGGGTTGCCTTTTAGCGCCGACTGCAGCTCACTGCGAAGGCGTGACCCGCGAACCCGCACGTGCTCGACCAGCCGGCGCGATTCGAGCGCATGGACCACTGCGAGGCCCACCGCGCATGACTGCGGCGCGCCGTCCCAGGTGTGGCCGAGGTCGAACGCGCGCGAACCTGCGGCGATCGCATCGTAGACGTGCTGCTTGCAGAGCATGGCGCTGATCGGCGCATAGCCGGCGCCGAGGCCCTTGCCGACAGTGACGATGTCGGGCTCGATCGGCAGCTGTTGGTACGCAAACCAGGTGCCGGTCCGACCCATGCCCGTGACCACCTCGTCGAAACAGATGAGAAACCCGTGCTGCTCGCGCCTTTCGGCCAGGCCGTGCCAGAAGCGGTCGGGTGGGGAGTAGGCAGGCAGCGCGGCAGCGCTGATCGGCTCGCAGAAGAACGCGGCAACGCTGCTCGCGCCGGCTTCATCAATTCGTTTGTCCATCTCGTCCAGCGCCGCCTGGCCCGACGGATCGAAGCGCCACGTCGAAGGCGGGATGTGAAGGTGCTCTGCCAGGTATCGCGAGTAGGGCTCCTGGATGGTGGCCTTGCGGCCGGTCAGCGCCATCGTCGCCATCGTCGAGCCGTGGTAAGCCTGCGCCTGCGAGATCACCTGCCACCGATCGGGCTCGCCGCGATCGACGTGATACTGGCGCGCCAGGCGCAGAGCGGCTTCATTGGCTTCAGAACCGCTCGACGCGAACCTGACGCGCGCCATCTCTGGCGCGATCGCGATGAGCCGGTCAGCCAACTGTTCCATCGGCTCGTTGGTGAAGTGGTCCATGTAGAAGTAGGCGATTTTCTCGGCCTGCTTCGCGCCGGCGTCGACCACGTCAGTGGCGCCATTCCCGAGCGACGACACCATCGCGCCGCCCGAGCACGCGTCGAGGATCTTGTCGCCGGCCGTCGTGTGAAGCCAAACTCCCTCTCCGCGCTCGACGTTCGGATAGGCGAGGTCGAGAAAGCGTGGGAAGGTGCTGGTTTGATCCGCCGCCACGCGCCCCGCGCTCACGTCGCGCGTTCCTTGAGAGCGACGCGGTCGCGAAATGCATTCAGCAGGCGCCAGGTCGTCTGTTTGGCTTCCGCCGCTCGCTCGCGGGTCTGCGTCAGCAATCTCTGCGCGTCTACGCCTTGCCCCTCCAGCTCGTGCGGATAGGCGCGCACCCACTCGTCCATGATCTCGGGCGTCACCTCGGGGTGGAACTGCAAGCCCAGGTTGCGTCCCGATGTGAATGCCTGCGGCGCTGCGTCGGTCTCGGCGATCAGCTTCGCCCCCGGGGGAGCCGTGAAGCTGTCGAAATGCCACTGGAACCATGGGCCGGTGCTGACCAGCTCGGGGTCATTACTCCTCACCGGTAGCCAGCCGATCTCAGCCTGCTCGGCTCTGAACAGCCGGGCGCCCAGGACGCGGGCGAGCATCTGGCCGCCGAAGCACAGTCCGAGGATGGACACGTCCGCCTCGATGGCCTGCTCGTACAGCTTCACCTCGCGCTCGACGAATGGAATCGAGTCGTCGAACGCGGCGAATTCCGATCCGAGAGACACGATGAGGTCGTAGTCGCGCGGATCCACCTCGTCCTCGCTTTCGTCGATCCGAAAGACCTCGACGTGGGCCTCCTGTTCGGCCAGCCAGCCGGTCATGAGGCCAGGTGGCGTGGGCTCCTCGTGCTGCAGGATGAGAGTTCGTGGCCGCCAGGCAGAGCTCATCGCAACTCCGACTCGACCGATCGGGCCACAGTTCGGATGGTTTCGGCGAACCGCTCCACCATCCGGGTCAGCTCGGCGTCTGTCGTCGTGAACGGTGGCGCGAACAGCGTCTGGTCGCCGGCATACCGGTCACGGGTCGGCATCGTCGAGTAGACGATGAGCCCCTTGTCCATCGCAGTCAGGTCGACGCGCCGCGCGGTGCCAAGCTCAGGTGGCAGAAACGACTTCCCGTCACGCGGGTCGACGTACTCGACACCGAGAAGAAACCCATGCCCTCGCACCTCGTGTACGAGCGGGATGTCCGCGAGCGCATCGGCGAGCTCATCCCGCAACTGGGGTCCCTTTGCTCGCATCCGTTCGATCAACCCTTCTTCTCGGAGTACCTCGATCACGCGCAGCCCGACAGCGCAGGTCACCGGCGCGCCATCCCACGTGTGGCCGTGCGTGAGCTTGCGGGAGCCGTTGGCGAACGCCTGGTAGACGTGGTCGCTGCAGATCACTCCGCCGATGGCGGCGTAACCGGCGCCGAGACCTTTGGCGGTCGCGATGATGTCGGGCACGAGCGGCAGCTGGTCGGCCGCGAACCAGTGACCGGTGCGGCCCATGCCCGTGACCACCTCGTCATAGAGGATGAGGAACCCATGCTTCTCACGACGCTCCGCCAGGCCACGCCAGAAAAGGTCGGGCGGCGAATAGGCGGGGAGCGCCGCGGCGGTGATCGGCTCGCAGAAATAAGCCGAGACGTTCTCCGGCCCAACTTCCTCCAGCACGCGGTCGAGGGCATCTAGAGCTGCCTCCCCCGTGGGATCGAAACGCCACGTGCTCGGCGGAATGTGATGGTGGGTCGTCAGGTAAGGCCCGAAGGGACGCTGCAGGCCTGGCCTTCCTGTGAGCGATAGGGTGGCCATCGTCGGGCCGTGGTAGGCCTGCGCCGGCGAGATCACATGCCAGCGCTGAGGCTCGCCCCGCTCGACGTGATAGCTGCGCGCCATCTGCAGGGCAGCCTCGTTGGACTCGGCGCCGCCTGTCGTGAAGCGAACGCGGGTCATGCCCGCCGGCGCGACCTCGGCCAGCTCCGCCGCGAGCCGCTCGCGCGCCGGATTCGTCAGGCGCTCGTTGTGGACGTACGAAAGTTGCAGCGCTTGATCGCGAGCGGCGGCAATGATGTCGCGCCGACCGTGACCGAGGGTCGCAGCCATCGAGCCTCCGCTCATCGCGTCCAGGTATCGCCGGCCCGCCGAGTCCTCGACCCACACGCCTTCGCCGCGCACGACGACCGGGTAATGGCGATCCAGCTCCAGCGGAAAGACCCGCGTCCGAGTGCTGGCGACCGACGTGTCAAGCATCAGGCCCGCTCGAACACCGGCTTGAGGGCGTAATAGACATCCTGGTATCGACCGTACGCCTCGTTATAGATCTCGCGTCGCTCGAGATCGGGTTGATGCTCGTCCGGGCGGTAGGCGACGAATGCGGCGGCGGCGCTTGCCACATTCTCATATAGTCCCGCGCCGACTGCCGCGAGCATGGCCGCGCCGGTAGCCGTGGTTTCCACACTCACCGGCACGCGCACGGGAAGGCCTGTCACGTCAGCCTTGATCTGCCGCCACAGCGCACCTTTGGCGCCGCCGCCGACGATCGTGAGGCGCCGCACCTCGAGCCCCGCGTTCCGCATCGCTTCGAGGATGTCGCGCAATGCGAATGCGCTGCCTTCGAGCACGGCGCGCGTCAGGTGCGCCCGAGTATGGGCGAGGCTCAGGCCGTAGAAGACGCCTCGCGCTGCGCCATTCCATTCCGGCGCCATCGCGCCTTGCATGCATGGCAGGAAGACGAGGCCTTCGGCTCCGGCGTCGACATCGGCGGCGTGCCCGGTCAGCGCGTCATACGCGTCGCCCTCGCCACGCGCCTCGGCCGCCCGCTCCTCGGGGCAGAACTGATCGCGCCACCATCTCAGGTTGCCGCCCGATACAAAGCCGGGATTCTCGAGCAACCAGGTGTCAGGATCGGCATGAGGGTGGCACTCGACAAGCATCGTGGGGTCCTCTCGCGGTCCGGCGGAAACAGCGCAAACCGGCTCGGCCGTGCCGACGACATCGCACACCTCTCCCGGCGCGAAAACCCCGGCGCCAAGCGTGGCCGCCATCTCGTCACCGCACCCCGCCACCACCACCGTGTCAGGCGACAGGCCGGTTGCGGCCGCGAACGACGCGGTGACGTGGCCGGCGGGCTGAGTGCCCGCCACGAGGTCGGGCAGCATCGCGGATTTGATGCCGGCGGCGTCAAGGATGGGCTGCGACCACGATCGCGTGCGCGGATCGAGGAGCGCAAGCGACGAGGCGTTGGAGTAGTCGACCGCGACAATGCCGCAGGCTTCGAACAGCACGTAGGAGCCGGGTGACATGAGCTTGGCGGACCTGGCGAAAACTTCAGGCTCCTCGTCGCGAATCCACAGGGCCTTGAAGACCGCGTGCGACGAGTCAAGGTTCGCGCCGACGTGGTGATAGAAGTCCTGTCGCGACACCCGCGTGGCAAGGGCGGCTGCCTGCGATTCGGCGCGACGGTCCATCCAGATCATTGCTGCACGCAGCGGCTGGCCCTTCGCGTCGCACGCCACCATCCCGTCGAGCTGGGAGCCGAACGACAGGGCTTTGACCGCGGATGGTCCTTCCGGCACCTTCTCGAGGACTCGCGCGATGGTGGAATGCAGCGCGTGCGTCCACGCCTGCGGGTCCTGCTCCGCCCAACCGGGCTGGGGATACGACACGTCGTAGCCCTCGTAGGCCGACGCCACCAGCTTCCCGTCGACCGAATACAGGGCGGTGTTCGTGCCCTGGCTGCCAACGTCGCAGCCGATCACATATGGCCCCCTGAGGGTGCTGCCTCCTGTCAAGGAATGACGACCATCTTCAGGCCCGAGCCTGATCGGATGGTCTCGAACGCCTCGCCGATCCTTTCCAGCGGGAACCTGTGGGTGACGACGGCCGCCAACTCGTTCCGGCGGCGGTTCAGGTAATCCATCGTGAGCCTGTACTGCCGGTGGGTGGCGCCATAGGCTCCGAGGATCGCGAGCTCCTTGTAGTGGAGCTGGTTCATGTCGAGATGGGCGACCGGGTCGTGCTTCGGGAGGCCGGCAAAGTACACGATTCGCGCCCGCTTGGCGGCGATCTCGAGCGCCGCTTGTTGGGCCTGCTTGGACGGCGCGGCGACGATGATCCGCTCCGGTCCCCTGCCGCCGGTGTGCTCCAGCGCCTGCGCCACGCCGCCGTCGTCACCGGCGACCCAGGCGTCGTCGACGAAGCCGCCGACCGCGCCGAGCGCGATGTCGAGGCGCTGCCGGTTGACGTCGGTGAGGAAGACCTTGCCGGCGCCGCAGTCACGCGCCATGACCGCCTGCCAGCAGCCGATCGGACCGGAGCCGATGATCAGGACGGTATCGCCGACGCGGATGTCGAGCACCTCCACGCCGTTGAGGGCGCAGGCGAAAGGGTCGGCGACGGTCGCGAGATCGGATGGAAGATCCGCGGGAAGTGGGATGAGGTTCTTCATGGCGATCGGCGGCACCGAGGCGTAGTCCGCGTACGCGCCGGGGTATGGGTCATAGCCATACAGGAGGTGCTGGTCGCACAGGTTCTGGAAGCCGTCCATGCACCAGTGGCAGCGCCCGCAGGTCAGGATCGAACCGAGGAAGACGCGATCGCCCTTCTTCACCCCGGGCGGCAGTTCCGCGCGCGGCCCGACCTCGACGAGGACGCCGACCGGCTCATGGCCGAGGATCCACGGTGCGGGCGCCTTGGGATCGCCGTTGAAGAACGTGCGAGCGTCGGTGCCGCAGATCCCGCAGGCTTCGACCTTCAGCAGCGCCCCCTCGGGGTCGACCTCGGGTTCGGCGGTCCTGCGGATCTCGACCGCATCGACCGCGGTCATGAACGCGGCTCTCATCGCACGGCTCCGGCGCCGAGCTCTTTGTGCAGCGCCGCCAGCGCCTTGTCTGCTTTCCAGCGCTCCCTGATGACCCGAGACAGCGCGCGGGTGATGGCTTCGGGCGACTTGTGCATAAAGATGTTCCGACCCACCGAGCAGCCGATCGCGCCGGCGGCCATCGCGTGCTCCATGCGCAAAAGCAGCTCGTCGTCCTCCAGGCGCGACCCACCGGCCAGCACCACGGGAAGGCCGTTGGCGGCCTGCACCAGCTTGCCGAACGACTCCTGGTCGCCCGGCCAGTTGGTCTTGATGATGTCGGCGCCGAGCTCCCCACACAGCCTCACGTTGCGGCGAAGGTATTCGAATCCGTACTGGTCTCTCAGATCCTTCACCGAGGCGTACGTGGTCGGAAACTCGGCTTCGGCGATGAACGGAATTCCGAGCACCGCGCACTCCCTGCCGACGCCCGCCAGGGTGCGGATCATGCCGGCCTCCGTCTCACCCGCCAGCGCGGTGAAGAGCACGACCGCATCCGCGCCGAGCCGTGCGGCCTCCTCCACCTCCGCGATTTGGATCACCTGCGGCTGGCCCTGCTCCGGGTTGGCCGAAGCCGACAGCAAAAGGGCAAGCGATGTGGTGGGCGAGAAGGCGGGCTCGGCGATCCGGATCATGCCCTTCGACATCATGATCACGTTCGCGCCGCCTGCCACGGCCTCCGCGGTCCGGGTCGCAATGTCAGCGAGCGGCTCGAGAAACGTGGGAGATGTCATTCCGTGATCCAGGGCGCAGATCACCGAGACTCCCGCCTGATCGATCACGCGCTTCAGCCGCATCGATTTGCCAACCTGTGAGCTCACTGCACTCTCCTTCCAGGACCGCGCCGGTGCACCGTGAAATCGAATGCATCGGCGAGGTGATATTCATGCGATGAAACGATCGCAACGTCGTTCTCGTCGTAGTCCACCTGCCAGATGGCAAGGAGGAGCTCTCCGCGAGGAATGTCCAGCTGGCGAGCCACTGTCACATCGGCTCGGACCGGTCGAAAGGTGGCGACGCCGTGATGGATCGCGATCCCAAGGTCGCGCTCCAGGACCTCATATATCGAACGCAGCAGCATCTGGTCCGCGAGCCCTGGACGGTCTGCCACGAAGCGAGCGGGGAGGATGTCGCGAGACAGGACGACCGGTTTGCCGTCCGCGGTCCGGACGCGCTCCACCACCAGCACGTCCTGGCCCGGCTCCAGGTTCAGCTGGCCGGCTTCGGCCGCCGAGGCCGGCTCGAACCAGTAGCGCCCCTGTTCCGTCCCCGCCTCCATGCCGGCTGCCCGGATGGCGTCGGTCACCCCGAAATTCACGTCAAGGCTGTTGGCCACGCGCGGCCCCTGCGCCACATATGTGCCCGAGCCCCACATCCTGCGCACGAGGCCCTCACCCTCCAGGGTCCGCAGCGCTTCGCGGAGCGTGGCGCGGGACACGCCGAGCTCCGTCGCGAGCGCGGGCTCGGAGGGCAGACGGGTGCCGGCAGCCAGCACCCCTCGGTCGATCCGATCGGTGAGCTCGTTGCGCACGGAGACGCTGCGCGGCCCGGTGCGAGCTTTCACAGGCCGGCCGCGACTAGGCATCGTAACTCGTAGTATTTGTCAGACAACTTACCCCGTCAAGTCGAATATTTGTCCTGCTTCCGGCAAGGCGCCTGCCCGGCTTGATGGCCAATTGACGGGCAAAGAACCCATCTTGACTTGCCCCGAGCGCTCGCTTAGCATACCGGCAAGCGACCGGCGGTCAGACAACTTCGGACAGCTGGGCACGCCATCGGCGACTCGGAAAGGGGGAACTTGCCTTGGCTGATGAACGACGCAAAGTCGGGTCGGTTGCTTATCAGGAGGCTGGAGAGGGGTATTTCGCGAAGCGAGGCCTGAAGCGGCACGCCGCCTTCTGGTCGCTCTGGTCGCTGGGCGTGGCGGCCGTCATCTCGGGAGACTTCTACGGCTGGAACCTGGGCCTGGGCACCGGCGGGTTCGGGGGCCTGCTGATCGCCACCGGATTCATCATGGTCATGTACTACGGCCTGTGTTTCAGCATCGCCGAGATGTCACCGGCCCTCCCGCACACGGGCGGCGCGTATTCATTCGCACGGTCTGCCATGGGTCCATGGGGCGGGTTCATCACCGGGCTGGCCGAGAACATGGAGTACGTCATCACGCCGGCGGTGGTGGTCGGCGCCATGGGCCTCTTGATGCAGGCCATCGTGGTTTCGCTGTTCAAGGTCACGGGCGACCCGTGGTGGAACAGCGCCGTCACCTGGTTCATCATCTTCTACGTCGTCTTCGTCGCGATCAACATCCGCGGCATCGTGGCGACGATGCGCTTCACGGTGGCCATCAATGTCATCGCGCTGGGGATCCTCGCGTTCTTCGCCCTCTCGGTGATCTTCTCCGGGAAGCTCAACTTCAACCTCCTCTTCAACATCCCTCCGGACAAGGGATGGACCACCTTCCTGCCGCACGGCATCGTCGGCATCTTCGCCTCGATACCCTTCGCGATCTGGTTCTTCCTGGCGATCGAGGAGCTGCCGTTGGCGGCTGAGGAGTCCCACGACCCCAAGAAGGACATCCCTCGAGCCACCATCTGGGGCCTGACGACGCTGGTCTTCACCGGCGCGCTAATCCTCGTTCTCAACCCCGCCGTCGGCGGCGGCTCGCTCGCCCTCGGCTCTTCGACCACGCCGCTCTTCGATGGGTTCAAGGCCGTGTTCGGCGACAACGCCGGAGCCGCCATCCTGGCGCTGATCGGCCTGATGGGGCTGCTCGCCAGCTTCTTCACGATCATCTATGCCTACGGGCGGAACACGTACTCCCTGTCGCGGGCCGGATATTTTCCGCACTTCCTGTCCATCACCCATCCAACCCTCAAGACTCCGCACGTCGCGCTGATCGCGGGCGGCGCGGTCGGCCTCGTGCTGGCCATCGTCATGTACCAGGTGGGATTGCAGAAAGGCGATGTTCCAGCCCAGGTCGTCGGCGCCCTCTTGAACATGGCGGTGTTCGCGGCCGTCATCTCGTACGCCATGCAGTGCCTGTCCTTCATCCTCCTGCGG
>DASXNH010000011.1:0-17397 GCA_036495195.1 Candidatus Dormiibacterota bacterium | reverse complement strand
CGCTCGACCCATTGCTGTGCCCACTGCGCAGGCTCGCTCGAGTACGGCGCCGTGCTGTACGGCGGACTGGCGTACTGCAGCTACGAATGTTCGCTCGGATGTCGTTCCGCCTAGCCACCGGCGTCGGGCGCGGCGTATAGCGCATGGCGGAGCTTTGGCGCCAGGCCGGCCACGATGCGCTCGGTCAGGCCCCAGACGACGCTCTCCTCGTGCGCGAGGTAGCGGAATCGCCAGGGGTCGGTGGACTCCAGCCAAGCGCCGTCGTCGAGGAGAGTTTCGAGCGGGATCTGGAGCACGCCGTCCAGCTCGCTGGGATCGTGCACAAAGCTGGCCACCGGGCCCGGTAGATGGGCGACGAACGGAACCACCGAGAAGTTGGACACGGCCGCGTAGATGGGGTCGCCGGCGCCGAGGGGAACGAGACTGCCTCCAGGTATGCCGATCTCCTCGGTGACCTCTCGCTGGGCCGCTTCCCACGCCGACTCGCCTTCGTGGACGCCTCCGCCCGGGAGGGCGACCTGGCCGGCGTGATCCCGCAGGTCGGCCCGGCGTCGGACGAAGGGCACCTCCCAGCGTCCGGCGGCTTGGTACAGGACGAACACCACCGCCGCCTTCCGGGCGCCCCGCCTGAACTCGCCCCAAGTGTCCAGGGGACGGAACAGGCGTTCGAGACGAGCCAGGAAGTCGACATTCCGGCCGGAGTTCACAGGTCCTCTCCATTTGGTGATTGGCTCCGCGAGCCACTAAGCTAAGAAAGGTAGCTGAGATGATCGACCGCACCAGCACGCGTATCGAACAGCAGGAGACGGCGCTCCGCCGGCACAACCGGCGCCGTTATGCCTTCCAGCGGATGCTGGAGGCCACCGACCGGGTGCTGTGGCGCCTGGAGGAGATGAACCGGGACGGGGTCAAGACGGTGCCCGCGCCTGTGCGGGCCGAGCTTCGGGAGGCCGTTGAGACCATGCCGAACCACATTCGGGAACCGCTGCGGGACGGGGGTGTGGTCCAGGACACCCTGGACAGCCTGTTCGAGATCCAGGAGCGGCTCTTCCGCTGGCGCTTCCCTGACTGGGACGACACCGAACCCGACGACTTCGACTACGCGAGCTAGGCGGATAGACAAAGTCATGGCCGGGGGACCCCGGCCAACCCTGCCGCCGCTAGATGCCGGCTAGGCGCTGGCGAAGGTCAGGATCAGGTCGGTGGCGTAGGCGGTCAGGAAGCCGAGCAGCAGGCCCCAGGCGAAGGCCGGCGGCGTGCTCAGCTTGCGGCCGACGTTGAACAGCTCGTTGACCACGTACAGCAGCGCACCGGCGGCGATCGCCAGGAACGCCACGTAGAAGTAGTTCGAGCTGGCGAGGTAGCCGATCCAGGCCCCGATGAAGGTGGGGCCCCCGCCGATGAGGCCGGCCAGGCCGAGAAAGCCCCACGAGGCGGGCTTGGGGCCCATCGTCATCGGGGCGGCGATCCCGAATCCTTCCGTGATGTTGTGCAGGGCAAAGCCCACGACCAGGACGCCCGCGAAGGCGATCGCCCCGGTGTGGGCAGACTGCCCGATGGCCAGCCCTTCGGAGAGGTTGTGAAGGCCAAGGCCGGTGGCAATCGCCAGTGAGAGGGATTGGGGGCTGGGGGTGTGGGCGTCGTGCTTCAAGCGCCCGAAGATCGCTCGGTTGAAATAGACGAGGCCCAATAGGCCGGCCCCGACGCCGACCGCGAAGATGATGGCGATGATCACGAAGGGCCCACTGTCACCGGTGCGGGCGCCGGCCACCGTGAGCTGGACCTTCTCGCCCGCGTGGCTCAGGATGTCCCAGAGCAGGAACACCAGGATTCCGGTCGCGAAGGCGTTGAGGAAGCCCTGCGCGGATTTCGGGAGGCCGCGAACCCGTGCCACGGGGAGGCCGAGGAAAATGGTGGCTCCGGCGAAGGCCCCAAGTAAAACGGCTGTGGTTTGGCTCATAGTGGGATCACAGGATTAGTACGTGCAAAAGCCACAATTAGTTAAGTCTAACGCGAGCTCGAGGGCTCCTTCGGAGGTGGTCGCGCACTACCTGGAGGCCATCTATTACATGTGGTCGGAGGGAGAACCGTTGCGCAGCGCGCGCCTCGCCGACTGGCTGGGGGTCAGCCGGCCCACCGTCACCGTCGCGCTGCGGCGGATGGCCGGCTACGGCATGGTGCGCATGAACAGGCGCAAGGAGATCGAGCTCACAGCCTCCGGCCGTCGCGCCGCCGAGGCCATCGTGCGGCGGCACAGGATCATGGAGCGATGGCTGACCGACGGCCTCGGCCTGGATTGGGTCACCGCCGACGAGGAGGCCGCGCGATTGGAGCACGCTGTCTCAGAGACCGTCGAGCGGCGCCTTTACGAGGTGCTGGGCAGGCCGACCACCTGCCCGCATGGCAACCCGATCCCTGGGTACTCAAAAGCGGTGCCGAGAGAGGTCAGGCTGGCGAGCCTCGAGTTCGGAACTCACGCATCGGTGTCGCGTGTCTCGGAGGTCGCGGAGCGCGAAGCGCCGACCCTGCTCACCTACCTGCACGAGCGCGGGCTGACTCCTGGCCGGGAGATCACGGTCATCGAGGTCGATGGCGTGGCCCGCACCATTCGCGTCCGGTCGGGAAAACGCTCAGTGACCCTCAGCCACGACACGGCCGCCAAACTATGGGTGGTTCCGAATTGAACGAGCACGACGACAGCCACGACCTGCAGGCCTTGCGCGAACGCGTGGCCGCCGCACGGGCCGACCTGGCGAGGGCTCGCGCCTCAGAGGGTCGTGACGCGGGGCCTGTTGACTCCGCCACGGGCGAGGCCTGGCATCGTGGGAACGTCCTCGGCCACATGAGCGAGATGCTCGATTACTGGACCGGCCAGGTCCAGGGCGCGGTTGCGGGGTCGGGCAGGATGGGACGGGACGAGGAGGGCACCGCGCTCCGCCGGCAGGGAATCGACCACGGCAACGCTGCTTCCGAGGTCGAGCTCCGGAAGGCTATCGACCAGAAGATCGGGCGCGTCCTCGTCTTGCTGGCGGCCATGAGTCCCGACGACCTGGAGCTGACTGTCGACTTCCACAACCGTGACGGCAACCGTGAGGCGCGGGTCGGCGAGCTGGTGCAGAACCTGATCGTCGGCCATCTCGAGGAGCACATCCACCAGCTGGCCGGGCTGGACTAGCGCAGCGGCGCGTCCTCCACAGGGGTGGCCACCCGCTCGCCGCAGAACGCGCAGCGCCGGGCGTCGATGGGAATCTCGCTGAGGCATTCCGGGCATTTCCTGGTGGTCGGGTCCGCCGGAGGCTCCTTCTTTGACCGCGCCATCAATGCCGTGTACGGCACGATCACGAGGAAATAGATGACGGCTGCGATGAGCACGAAAGCGATCACCGCGTTGAGAAAGTCCCCATAGGCAAACCTGCTCTTGTTGATGGTGAATGACAGGGACGAGAAGTCCGGCTGGCCACCAATGGCAGCGATCAGCGGAGTCACCAGGTCCTTGACGAAGGCGGTGATGACCACACCGAAGGCGACCCCGATCACAACAGCGGTCGCGAGCTCGACAACGTTGCCCCGCAGCAGGAAAGCCTTGAATCCTCTCACCGCACGACTCCTCGCTTAAAGATCACTGACCGACAGGACGACTTTCCCGAACTGCTCCGTATTGTCAACGCGCGCAAGCGCGTCTTGCACCCGATCGAGCGGATACACGGTGTCGACCACCGGGCGCAGGCCTTCGTCGATGGCTTTCAGGACAGCCTCGAACTCGGAGGCGTTGCCCATCGTCGACCCCAGCAGGTCCGCCTGGCGGAAGAACAGTCGCGGCATGTTGATCTCCGCTTTGACTCCCGAGGTGGAGCCGCAGGTCACTATCCGTCCGCCCGTCGCCAGGGATCGCATCGACTCGTCCAGGGTGGCCGGCCCGACGTGCTCGAACACCACATCGACGCCATCCCCTGTCGCGACCCGGACGCCGTTGCTGAAGCCGCTCGATCCGAAGGCGGCGTCGGCGCCCAGCTCAAGAGCTCGCTTGCGCTTCTCCTCCGAGCGGCTCGTCGCGAGGACTCGCGCGCCCAGATGTTTGGCGATCCGTATCGCTGCGACCGCCACCCCCGCCCCGGCCCCAACGACGAGCACGGTCTCGCCCTCGCGCAGGCGCGCCCGAGTGGTGAGCATCCGCCAGGCTGTGAGAAAGGTCAGTGGAAAGGCGGCCGCCTCCTCCCACGAGAGGGCTTTGGGCTTGCTAAAAATGTTGCGCGCGTCGATTTGGAGCAGCTCACAGGCGGTGCCATCCGAGTGCTCGCCGAGGACGCCAAAGCTTGCGCATTTGACGTTCTCGCCGGCTCTGCACCATTCGCATTCCCAGCAGCACAGGGTGGGGAAGATCACGACCTCGTCACCTGCTTTCCAGGCCGGGTCGGCTGACGTTTGAACGATCCCCGCGCCATCCGCGGCGATGACTCGCGGCGGCGTCACCTGCTGCGCGCCATGGGTGAGCCACAGATCCAGATGGTTGATCGACGCCGCCTTTATCGCCACCGCCACGATGCCTGGCTTGGGGTCGGTGCGAGGCCGCTCGCGGACCCGTACCCCAGCCGGGCCGATCGGCTCCTCGTACACGGCGGCGCGGCCCTGGCTCAAGACGTCCACGAAATCACCTCGCGACGTTCCATTTGCGAAAGTTAACAAGTCTCCGCGGCGCCGCGAGCACGGCGGCCATAAACTGGTGACCGCTTATTCAAGGGCTTATGCGCATTCTGGTTTCAACCCTCACCCTCCTGACGCTGCTGCTGCACGCCGTCCCCGTGCTGGCCGCCGATGCCTTGCCTCCCGGCCACTCGGCGGGCCGCTACGTGCGCTGGAGCTACCCGAGCCAGATGAGCTATGGGCCGATCGAGGATGGTGCGGGCAAGACAGGGATGGCCCCCGCCGCCGGCGCGTTCCTCACGCTCCCCTTCATGGGCCCTCAATACATCACGTCGATCTTCGATCACTGCTCGCCTGACTACGGAATCAACGGGCAGATATGCCGGTACGACGGAGTCACCGCATCGTCACGGGTGGGCGGGCCGGACCCGACATTCGATGCCGGCTACGCGCAGACCACCGGCGGCCAGGACTACGTCTACTACGACGGGCACGACGGGTACGACTACGGCCTGTACTACGAGCCGGTGGCGGCAGCGGCGGGGGGTGTGGTGATGCTTTCCGGTTGGGCGGTGCCTTCGTGCCACACCTGCCTGAGCGGATTGACGATCGAGATCGATCACGGGAACGGATTGATGACGTACTACGGTCACCTGTCTCGACTGGACGTCGCCGTCGGGCAGCCGGTGCGTCGAGGCCAGGTGATCGGGCTCTCGGGCAGCACTGGCACCGCGACCGGGCCGCACCTCCACTTCGGCGTCTATCGCCTTGGCGGCGGCGGACCGATCGATCCCTATGGTTGGTCAGGCTCATACCCCGACCCCTACTCGAAGGACGTGGGCGACCTTTGGCTCACCGGTTCGCCGCGTTACGCGACCGTGCCGATGCCCAGGGTCGCGATCACCGCGGTTCAGGACCCCCGCGACCCGACGGCGATCGACGTCTCATGGTCCAGCCCCGGCGGCGGCAACGCGTTCGTCGTCTACGTCGTTGGGCCTGGCGGGGCATTCAAGAATTGGACTGGCAAGGTCGCCGCCGGCAAGGCTGTCTTTCGCGGCCAGGCGGGTGGGCACTACTGGTTCTGGGCTGGGGTCACAACTGACCTGGGTTGGAAGGACGCCAACGGCTCGTCAGTCGTTTGGCTTGCCAAGGACCAACGTACGCAGCTATAGGCGAGTTCGCTCCGGACACTAATATCAGTCGGTCTTGATTGCAGAGGCCTTCAGGGGCAAGACCATCCTGGTCACCGGCACCACCGGCTTCCTGGGCAAGTCGATTGTTGAGAAGTGCCTGCGCTCCATTCCCGAGATTCGCCGGATCAACCTGGCCATCCGTTCCAGCGCACGCCGCCCCGCCGCCGAAAGGCTGGAGCGTGAGGTGCTGGCCAGCCCCGCATTCAAGCGCCTCAGGGAGGAGCTTGGCGAGGAGGCCTTCTCGAAGCTCGTCAAGGAGAAGCTTGCGGTCCTGGAGCTGGACCTCGGCCGGGATGGGCTCGGCCTCACCGAGGCGGGGCGCGAGCAGCTTCGGTCGTGCGAGATCGTCATCCACTCGGCGGCGGCGGTCGAGTTCGACAATCCGGCGGACCTGTCGGCCCAGACCAACCTGCTGGGCGCTGCGCGAATGGTGGAGGCGCTCAAGGCGGCGGGCAGCCGGCCGCATCTCGTCCACGTCTCCACCGCATATGTCGGTGGGATGCTGCGGGGACTCGTCCGCGAGCAGGCTCCTCACGACCCAGGGCTCAACTGGCGCCACGAGGCGGCCGTCCTGTCGAACCTGCGTCCGGTCGTTGAAGAAGAGTCGCGACGGCCGGAGATCCTGAAACGGCTGCGCCGCGAGGCCGGCGCGAAGATGGGCCCGGCCGGCACTCCCGCTGTCGCACGGACGACGGAGCGGCTTCGCGACCGGTGGGTGAAGGACAAGCTCGTCGAGCGCGGGCGCGTCCATGCCAACGCGATGGGTTTCGCCGACATCTACTCCTTCACCAAGGCGATGGCCGAGCACGCCGTCGTGGAGCTTCACGGCGACATCCCGCTTTCGATCGTTCGGCCGTCGATCATCGAGAGCGCGCTCGCGGAACCGTTCCCCGGCTGGCTCGAAGGCTTTCGCATGGCGGAGCCTCTGATCCTGGCTTTCGGACGTGGCATCCTGCAGGATTTCTCGGGCCTTCCCGATGCCCTGCTGGACATCATCCCCGCCGACTTCGTCGTCAACACGGTGCTGGCGGTGGCCGCGAATCCTCCAGCGGACTCCAGGCCGCGCGTCTACCACGCCGCGTCCGGTACGCGGAATCCGTTGCGATTCCGCGAGGTCGAGGACGCCGCCCGCCGCTACTTCACAAAGAATCCGCTGCGCGATAAGTATGGTCAGGCCATTGGCACTCCCAAGTGGACGTACCCCACTCGCGGCCAGCTGTCGGCCCAGGCCAGCACAGCGCTTCGCTTTGTGGAAGGAGCCCAATGGATGGTGGAGCGCCTGCCGCTTGGCGCCGGCGTCGCGTCGGTTTCCGATGACCTGAACGCGGAGCGCGAGCGGCTCGAGCGCGCTGTCAACCTCATCCAGCTCTACGGCGTTTACACCGAGGTCGACTGCATCTTCGACACCCGCCACGTGACGGAGATCTGGGACAAGACGCCGGACGACGAGCGCAAAACATTTCCGTTCGACCCAGCACTGTACGAATGGGAGCGCTACTTCGACGATGTGCACCTACCAACCGTGGTTCGGATGTCTCGCGCGGAAACCGTCGTGCGCAAAGGCAAGCAGCCGACAGGGAGCACAGCGATCAAGCCGGAGACCAGCTCGGTGCGCTCAGCCATCGAGCGGCGCAGCGGTCGCGCGGATGTGCTCGCCGTGTTCGACGTCGACGGCACGCTCGTGGAAACGAACATCGTCGAATACTTTCTGTGGATGCGGCTTCGCGCGCAGCCCTTGGAGGAGTGGCCCTCGTTCATGGCCCAGATGCTCCGCGAGGCCCCCCGCTGGCTGTACCTCGAGAGGCGATCACGCGCAGACTTCCAGCGCACCTTCTATCGCGAGTACAAGGGCCTCGATTACGAGGTAATGAAAGGTTTGGGCCGCGAGGCTCTCGATGCGGTGACGCTGCGACGCATCTATCCAGAAGGCATGCGACGCATTCGCGAGCACAAGCGTGCGGGGCATCGAGTGCTCCTGCTCACCGGAGCGCTCGACGTCGTGGTGCAGCCACTGGCCGACCTGCTCGAGGTCGAGGTCGATTGCGCGCATCTGCTCATCGATGCTGACGGTCGCCTCACGGGGGACCTCCAGTCGCCGCCTCCGGCGGGTGAGGCGCGCGGCACGCTCCTCGAGGAGTACGCGGCGCGCAATGGGATCGTGCTCGCGGACAGCTTTGCGTACGCGGACTCCCTGTCGGACCTGGGCATGCTCGAGCTCGTCGGTACGCCGGTGGCGGTGAACCCGGACGCGCGCCTGTCGCAGGTGGCAGGGCAGCGCGGCTGGCGCATCGAGCGCTGGCGCATGGCGCCGGGAAACTGGCGCCTCCCCATGCCTGACCCGCGTTCCCCGGAATACCGAGAGGCGGTGAGAAGGTGATGGCCAGCCCGTGCTAGCTCTGCAATACGTGCGCTCGATACCTGCGTTTGCCATCGTCAAAGCGTCAGGGGGGAGGCCCGAGGTCGCCACCAGCGCGCTGTCGATGCTCAAGCTCGGCGACGTCCCGGAGCCAGAGCTTCCCGCAAGCGATTGGGTGCGGGTGCTGCCGACGCTCAGCGGCATCTGCGGCTCTGACCTCGCCGCGATCGGCGGCCACGCCTCGCTCTACCTCGACCCTCTCACGAGCTATCCATTCGTTCCCGGGCACGAGGTGGTTGGCACGCTTGACGACGGCAGCCGCGTCGTCATCGAGCCGGCCTTGGGCTGCAAGGTCAGGGGCGTCGAACCACCGTGCGCGCGCTGCGCCGAGGGCCGGCCGGGCCTCTGTTACAACGTGACCGAGGGCCCGATCGAGGTCGGTCTCCAGACCGGATACTGCGCAGACACGGGTGGGGGATGGGGCGAGATGCTGGTCGCGCACCCGAGCCAGCTCCATCCGGTCGCCGACTCGCTCAGCGACGAGGCGGCCGTGCTGGTCGAGCCGTTCGCCTGCTGCATCCACGCGGCGTTGCGTGGTGGCGCGGGCAAGGACGATTACGTGGTGGTGCAGGGTGCGGGCACGATCGGACTGCTGACTGTCGCCGCCGTCAAGCTGTTCACTCCGCCGAAACGCCTTGTCGCAGTTGCCAAGCACCCGACGCAGAGGGACCTCGCTCGAAAGCTCGGCGCCGACCAGGTCATCTCGCCTGCCGATGTGTTTCAGCGCGTGCGTTTCGGCACCGCCGCGAGGCGCCTCGAAGGCATGGACCGGCCCCTGCTGCTCGGTGGCGCCGATGTCACGTTCGACTGCGTCGGCAACGCCGCCAGCCTCAACGATGCAGTGCGTTTCACGCGCGGTGGGGGCAGGTTGATCGCGGTGGGCATGCCCGGCGAGGAGAAGGTTGATTGGGCGCCGATCTGGCAGCGTGAGCTGACAGTGATGGGCGCGTACGCATATGGCTCGGAGCCGAGTCACAACGGCAGGCGCACATTCGAGCTGGCGCTGGAAGCGGCGGCCGAGCTCCAGCTCGAGAAGCTGACCGGGCCTTTGTTCGGGCTCGGCGAATATCGCGAGGCGATCGCTTATGCGATGAGCGCGGGCAGTCTCGGCGCCGTGAAGGTCGCATTCGATCTGCGAGGATTGAGGGCGTAGTGGCTCGCCCGGGTGCTGTTATCGAGGTCGACCGCAACACCCCGCCCGTGCTCTTTCATTTCGGCGAAGGTGTGCGGCTCGAGAAGCTTCCTCTCGGCGCTCGTATCGTCTACCCGCCCGACCCGCTGGACCCGATCGCCCACCCCGAGCGCGCCATCAAGCGCGCGCTGGCCAAGCCGCTGGACGACGATCCGCTCAAGACTCTCCTGCGTCGCGGCATGAAGCTGACCATCGCCTTCGACGACCTTTCGTTGCCGCTGCCGCCGATGGCGGCGCCGGACGTGCGGCAGCTGGTGATGGAAGAGGTCATCGACATGGCGGCGGAGGCAGGGGTCGAAGACATTCATCTGATCGCGGCGCTCGGCTTGCATAGGCGCATGACTGCCGACGAAATCCGACACATCGTCGGCGACCGAATCTTCAGCACGTTCTGGCCAGACCGCCTCTACCAGCACGATGGAGAGGATCCCGAGGCCAATGTCTACATCGGCAAGACGTCGGCGGGCGAGGACGTCACTCTGCACAGGCGCGCTGCCGAGTCGGACCTCGTGATCTACGTGAACTTGACGTTGGTCCCCATGGATGGTGGCCATAAGTCGATGTCGACGGGCCTGGCCACGTATCGCGGGATCCGTGTCCATCACAACGTGAAGACCCTGATGGGTTCGCTGTCGTACATGAACCCTCCTGACTCCGCCCTCCACCATTCATGCATAAGGCAGGGCCAGCTGATCGAGGACACGGTGCGCGTGTTCCACATCGAGACCACGGTCAACAACCACGCCTTCCCGTCGATCGCCAACTTCATGCAGAAGCGCGAGACCGATTGGACGGCGCAGGACCAGGCCATGTTCCTGGGCATGAAGCAGTTCACAGACATTGCTCCGCCCGCCTTCAAGCGCAGCGTCTTTCATGCAATGCGGGCGCCATACGGGCTGACGGGCGTGAATGCAGGCCAGGTCGATGCCGTGCACGAGAAGACCCTGGAAGCGGTGCGAAACCAGATCGCCGTTCGTGTCGAAGGCCAGACGGACATCGTCACGATCGGTGTGCCCTACCTCGGTCCGTACAACGTGAACGCCCCGATGAACCCCATCCTCGTCGTATGCATGGGGCTCGGCTACCTCTTCAACTTCTACAAGAACAAACCGGTATTGAGAAAGGGTGGCGTTGCGATCCTCACCCACCCATGCCGTTACGAGTTCGATGCGGTCCAGCATCCCAGCTACATCGACTTCTACGATGAGGTGCTCGCGGACACCACCAACCCGCAAGAGATCGAAAGCAAATACGAGCAGCGGTTCGCCGAGGACCCCTGGTTCCGGCAGCTGTATCGCAAGTCCCACGCGTACCACGGGGCCCATCCTTTTTATGCGTGGTATTGGGCGGCTCACGCGATGGACCACGCGGGGGACATCATCATCGTCGGGGGCGATCGGGACGTCGTGCACCGGCTGGGTTTCAAATGTGCGACAACTCTCGAAGACGCGTTCGAGATGGCGGAGCAGACTGTGGGCCGCCATCCGAGCGTGACCCACATGCGCATGCCGCCGATCCTGCTCGCCGAGGTCGAATGAACGTCTCGGTCTTGAAAAGGTGGCGCGCAGAGTGAGAAGTGGGCCGACCTCATGCTGAACCGCGAACCTGAGGTGTTGACGGTCGGCCTGGCCAGCAGGTCGAGCCTGCAGGCAGGTGGCGCCACCGACGGCTGGATCTCCCTCTACTGATGCCCTGGTACTCAGGCGAGGGCGGGCTCAGCGGGCTCGTCCGCACGGCCGGCCACATCGCCGGCGACGTGCAGGATGTACGGAAAGCGTGGCATTGGGACACGCCCCGCCCGCGCACCTGGCCCGAGCAGGGAACCGTCGTCCCGCCGCCGGCGAGCGACCTCGGCTGGGCCCGGCAAGAACCCGTCAGGACCATCCGCTTCCTCATCCAGCGTGGTCTCCTGCTTCCCTTCACCGAGGCGATGGCGCACCCGAAGGTCGAGGGCCGCGAGTGGGTGCGCGACCTCGAGCGTCCCGTGATCTTCGCTGCCAATCACTCGAGCCACGCCGACACCTCGCTGATCCTCCACGCGCTCGGCGACCGCGCCCGCGATCGCACGGTCGTGGCCGCGGCCGCGGACTACTGGTTCAAGCGGCCGCTCCTCGGCAACATCGTCAGCCTGTTTCTCAACACGTTCCCCTTTTCGCGGACGGGAGGTGCGCAGGCCCAGCTGCATAGCTCCAGCCAGCTGCTGAAGTCGGGCTGGAACCTCGTGCTCTTTCCTGAGGGAAGCCGCTCGCCCGACGGACGAATCCAGGAGTTCAAGCCGGGCGTCGGCCACCTGGCGAACGAGACGGGCACCCCCGTCGTGCCGCTCCACATCCGCGGGGCGTACCAGATCATGCCGAAGGGTCAGAAATTCCCACTCCCGGGCCCTGTACGCGTGCGCATCGGCAAGCCGATGGTGCCCCAGCCGGAGGAGGGCTCGCGCCAATTTACCGCCAGGGTGGAGAAAGCCGTACGGACGCTCGCGCTCGAGCCGGCGCAGCCAGACATTCAGGGCTCGTGGATCGAGCGGTGGCGGTTGATGAAGCCGAGAGAGATGCCCTACGAGGAAAGCGCCGCACCTTTACTTAACTCGGAGGCATCCCATGCGCCGGTCAAGGCTGGCGGGAGGCAGCGACTCCCTCCTCCTGCTCAGGCGCCAGCGGCTCCACCCGAAAAACCGGGTGGTCGGGCGCGATCCGCCTCAGGTCCTCCTCGGGCGAGTCGGCCGAAACGCCCCTGAAAAAGACGCCGACCTCGGCCTTCCAGCGCTTGAGGTAGGCCTTCAGGATCGGAATCTTCTCGTTGTCGCGCAGCTCCAGCGCCCTGAACGGCACGGCCTTGCGGCCAAGGAGCAGCTCGCCGGTCCCCGACACGCGTAGGTTGCGGACCCATTGGGTCTGGCCCCGCGGTGCCACCAGGTACTGCTTGCCCTCATAGGTAAGCAGGTTCACGGGCGCGGTTCTCCACTCGCCTGACGTCCGACCTTTGACGCGCAAGACCCGCGAGCCCCAAACGCTGATTCCAAGCCGTGTCAGGGTGCCGACGGCTGCGTTGAAGACATTCTTGGTGAACCAACCGGGGCGGCGGTAGTAGGCCATGGGACATCACGATACTCATCCACTCTGGAGGCCCTCTCCAAGTAGACTGCACGAGTCTTGGGGAAATCGAAAGGTCCACGTCGAGGTCCGCGAACGCCGAAAGCGCGCAAGGTCGATCGCGACGACGGAGATCAGAAAGAAGCAGCGGTCGTAATGGATGCCGTCGTCGCTCAGGCGTTGCCCAACGCGATGTTCGAGGTCGAGCTCGAAAACGGGCACAAGCTGATCGCCTATGCGGCGGGCCGCATGCGCCGTTACTTCATCCGCATCACGCCCGGCGACCGCATACGCGTGGAGCTGTCGCCATACGACCTATCGCGAGGACGCATCGTCTACCGGTACCGCGAGTAGCTTGACCTCCGACCTCGTCGACGTGCTCGGCGCGGCGCGTGTCTTCGACCTCGAACAGTTCCGCTATGCAGGGGCGCCATCGCACCCCGCGCACGCCCCGGGCTTCAACTACTTTCTGCACCGCCACCATGCACCCGGCGGCTCCGAAGCGCGCACGGGGGCATCCGGGATCGTGGTCATGCCCGAGCACTCGGGCACTCACATCGACGCCCTCGCACATCAGGCTGAGAACCTGATGCTGCATGGGGGAGTCCCGGTGGATGAGGTGCAGACCTCGGCGGGATTCCGCGTTCTCGGTATCGAGCAAATGGCTCCGATCGTGGGCCGGGGCGTGCTTCTCGACGTGGCGGGCGAGAACCGTCTCGACCCGGAACACGCGATCACACCGCAAGAGTTGGAGCGCGCTGCCACCAGCGCCGGCGTTGACGTTCGAGAAGGCGACGTGGTCCTTGTGCGCACCGGATACGGCGCGCTGTGGAGCCGGCCAGAGGAGTACCTGCGCGCCGCGGGAGTCAGCGGCGCCGGCTCACGCTGGCTGGCAGACCGGAACGTCAAGGCGGTCGGGGCCGACAACGTGGCGTGGGATGTCGTCGGACCCACAGACCCCGAGCTAAACGTGACCCTCCCGGGCCACGTCCTGCTGCTGGTCCGGGCCGGCATCCCGATCATCGAGAACCTGAACCTCGAGGAGTTGGCGGCGGCGAACGTCTACGAGTTCGGCTTTGTCTGCCTTCCACTCAAGATGCGAGGCGCGACGGGTTCTCCAGTCCGCCCCATCGCCATCACAGGACCGTAGCCAACCGCCCTCACCAGCGTTTTCATGAGTGGTGGCCCACCGAGCGACAACCCTGGGCATTCGCGCTGGCGTACACGCTCACCGAGCATGCCGTCACCGTGATCGGCGTCAGGCCAGGCGCCGTCCTCATCAACGATCCATGGTTCGGCCAGGCGTGGCACCCCAAGGCGCAGTTCGAGTCGGCCTACAGGACCTTTGAGCACATGGCTGTGATCGTCAGCCGCTGATCCGCGGCCGGTTGACGCAGCCTTAGCGGCGGCCCACCGTCTGGAAGCAGTCAAGGCAGTAGACAGGGCGGGCGCCTGTTGGCACGAATGGCACCTGGGTCTGCTTGCCGCAATTCGAGCAGATGACGTCGTGCATGGCGCGCGTCCGGCCGTTGCCTTCAGTCGTGCGCCGCGCCGCCCTGCATTCGGGGCACCGCCGCGGCTCGTTCTGAAGCCCGCGAGACTGATAGAACTCCTGCTCCCCCGCCGTGAAGAGGAAATCGCGACCGCAGTCACGGCACTGCAACGTCCTGTCCGAGAAACTCACCGTCTGGCCTCCCCAAAATGTCGCTCAGGGCCCGGACGGAGACGACCGGATCTACCCCCCCTAGCGCTCCGGGGGCGATTCTAGCGCTCCGGAAGCCAATTTGGACGTGTGCCTTGACCGCCGGCCTTAATCTGACTGGCCATGATCGTCGACGCCCACCTGGACATCTCGTGGAACGCCATCTCCGCCGGTCGCGGCTTCCTCTCGGCACCCGCCCCCCGCTACCTCATCAGCCGCACGTCGCTGGCCGCGGCGGGCGTCGGCCTCGTCTTCGCGACTCTGTATACGGCCCCCGCGCGTGCGGGACGGGCCATGCGGACCCGCTTCGTGTACGAGAACGAGCACGAGGCGCACATCATGGCGATGGCCGAGTTCAACTACTACCGCAGCTGCGGCCTGCAGCTGATCGGCACCAAGAGTCAGCTTGCCGCCTACGTGCGCGGCTGGAAGCGCGGCCAGGTGGCGGCGGTCCTGCTCATGGAAGGCGCGGACCCCATCGAGACCCCATCCCAGCTGGGCGCCTGGGCCGATCGAGGCCTGCGCATCGTCGGGCCGGCCTGGGGGGCGACCCGTTACAGCGGCGGCACTGGCGCCCCCGGCGGATTGACCGACCTGGGCGTGCAGCTCCTGAAGGCGATGCGGCGCAAGCGGATGATCCTCGACCTGAGCCACATGGCCGACCAGGCTGTCGCCGATGCCTTCGAGCAATGGCGCGGCCCGATCATGGCGTCCCACAGCAACGCTCGCGCCATCGTCCCAGGCGACCGCCAGATCACAGATGCGACCGCGGCCGAGGTGGCGCGACGAGGCGGCATTCTCGGCGTCAGCTTCTACCAGCCTCACCTGCGCAAGACGGGGCGCCCTTCTCTCGACGACGTGGTTCGCCATGCGGTGCATCTGGCGCGCGCCGCCGACGGATCGGAGCACGTCGGCCTGGGCACCGACCTGGACGGCGGATTCGATTCACGGCACGCGCCGCTCTCCAACCTGGGCCAGCTCGAGAACTTAAAAGTCCGCCTCCGCAAGCATTTCAGCCGCGCGCAGGTCGAAGGTGTGATGGGCGGGAACTGGCTCGATTTCCTGGCCCGAGCCCTTCCGGACTGACCGGCCAACAAAACCTCGCCCTTCGCGGGGCCCACCCTCCTCCCAGTCGGCTCCCCACCCCCGAGCCCAGCACACCTGAAGGCAGAGTATTTTCAGCACGGTCCCCAGGCAAGCCTGCCTGTTAAGGCGCCTCGCCCGTCAGCCTAGAGGGAGCCGACCAGCTGCTTCGCACTCATGAAGGCGAAGCCCATGCCGTGCCCGTTGTAACCGGCGCAAACGTAGACGTTCTTCATACCCTCAACAGGACCCACCAGAGGAAGGCCCGACTCCGTGAACCCCATAACGCCGGTCCATCGATGCGTGACTGTGGCCGATGGGCTCAGCCGGTGAAGCTGAGCTTCGAGATGAGCCTGGATGCCTTGCGTTGGCACGTCCTCATAGCCGATCTCGGTGTCCATCGACGTGTCGCGCCAGCCGCCGACGAGAACCTCGCCGCCCGCGACCTGTCGCCAGTAGCGATATCCGAAGTGGGAGTAGGTAGGCATCTCGCACACGGATGTCGGGATTGGGGTGGAGGCAAGCATCTGCGCGCGCGTCGGTTGGATCGCAATCTCAGGTACCAGCAGCGACGTGTAAGCGTTGGTGGCGAGGATGACCACACCCGCGACGCATTCCTTGCCTCCCGCGTGCACTGTCACCCCTTCGCGTGAAGGCTCGATCGCAATGACATCGATCCCTTCGTTGATCGCGCCCAACGGCGCCTGCAGCGCAAGCGCATTCACGATTGCCGCGGGGTTGGCTTCGCCATCGCGTGGATTGATGAGGCGCTTGCCGTCCCAGCGTGCGTCGAAACCGTCCTCTCGCAACAATTGCTCCGATTCCTGGAGCTGACGGGCTTCCCCATCGTTTGATGCGAGCGTCGCGCTGCCGGCGCGCCGATATCCAACATCAAAGTTCTCGACCGCCACCATCATCTCGTCGTGGTTTTCGTTCGTGAGCTGCCAGACATCACGTGCCTTCTCGCGTCCGAACGTACGCACCGCGTCCGCGTAGTGCTCCGCAACACCTGCGAGCAGGAATCCCGCGTTGCGGCCGCTTGCGCCGGCTGCCACGTGCCGGCGCTCCAGCAAGACCGGATTCCATCGAGGCGCGAGGTGATAGATAAGGCTTACCCCGGTGATCCCCCCGCCGATGACCAGCACGTCGGCACGATCGGGAACCTCACCCGGGTAGCCATCGCGCGGTCGAGGCCAAAAGGGGGTGCTCACTCGAGTTGGGTCCAACGAACCAATAACATTTAGGTGCCACATGGATTTTGAGAGCTACGACGTACTGGTTGTAGGCGGGGGCCTCGCCGGCATCAGGGCGGCGATAGCGGTGGTGGAGACCAATCCCCGTCTGAAGGTCGGCATGATCTCGAAGGTCTACCCCATGCGAAGCCACACGGTGTCGGCCGAGGGTGGCGCCGCCGCTGTGCTCCGGCCCGAGGACAGCTACGAGACCCACGCGTTCGACACCATCAAGGGTTCCGACTACCTGGCCGACCAGGATGTCGTCGAGGCTTTCGTCCGCGAGGCGCCCATCGAGCTGATCCAGATGGAGCACTGGGGATGCCCTTGGAGCCGGGACCCCGACGGCAAGATCTCGGCGCGTCCGTTCGGAGGCATGACCACGTGGCGCACCTGCTTCGCGGCCGACAAGACGGGCTTCCACATGCTGCACACGGTCTTCCAGACCTCCCTCAAGTACCCGCAGATCCACCGGCACGACGAAGCGTTCGTCACCAAGCTGCTGGTCGAGGACGGGCGATGCGTCGGGGTGGTGGCGATCGACATGCGCAGCGGGCGCTTCGACGCGATCACCGCCAAGGCTGTGATCCTGGCCACCGGAGGCCTGGGTCGCGTTTACGCCTTCACCACCAACGGCAACATCTGCACCGGCGACGGCATGGCGCTCGCGTATCGAGCCGGCGTCGGCCTTAAGGACATGGAGATGGTCCAGTTCCATCCCACCGGGCTGCCGTTCACCGGCATCCTGATCACCGAGGCCGTGCGAGGCGAGGGTGGCTATCTCCTCAACAAAGAAGGCGAACGATTTCTGAAGCGCTACGTGCCCAACAAGATGGAGCTTGGACC
>DASXNH010000010.1:0-54590 GCA_036495195.1 Candidatus Dormiibacterota bacterium | reverse complement strand
ACTGCTCGAATCCGCTCGCGGTTGGTCGGTGCTGGTCTTGGGCCTGGGCATCAGCGTGGATGAGCTCGGCATCGGGTTTGGCGCCGGCCTGCTGCGGCTACCGCTCCTTATATTGATCGGTCTGATCGCCCTCCAGGCCTTTCTTGCGGCGCAGCTCGGGATGCGCCTGGGGGCGCGGCTCACCGAACGCTCGCGTCAGGCAGGTGGTCGACTCGCCGGCGCCCTGCTCCTGGCGGCTGCGGTGCTGGTGATCGCGGAGCACGTTGCGGGTGTCTAGCGGGTTTCGCCTTTCCAGTCCCTGAATGCCTTGAGCAGCTCGTCCTCGATGGATTTCGGAATCGATTCGTCGGCGAGCCTGCCCACAACCCTCCGAGTGGTGCGCATCTCAGCCAGGTAGGCAGTGCAGCCGTCGCAACCGGCAAGATGCTCCTCGAACCTGGCCCGGTCCTCAGGCGAAAGAGCGCCGTCCAGGTAATCGGTCATCAGCTCGACCACTTGCCGGCAGGTCATGTGAGGTACTCCTCGAGCATCTTGCGAACTGCGGCCCTGGCCCTGTGCAATCGCACACGTTGATTCTCCGCGGTGATCGAGAGAAGGCCACAAACTTCGTCCGCGTCGAGACCCGCGACGTCGCGAAGCGTGATCACCTCGCGGTGCTTGATGGGCAGCGACTCGATCGCCGCCTTGACTCGCCGCATCGTCTCACTGCTCAAGACCTTGGATTCAGGCACGTTGCTCCAGCTGTCGGGCGGCACGGACCACATGCCGTCGCCGCCGAAACGCGAAGCCTCCACCGTTGGCCGCCGGCTATCCGAATCGTCGCGCCTCCACAGGGAAGCAAAAGGCAGAACGCGAGCTTCCTTGCGCTTGCGAGAACGGGCGATGTTCATCACGATCCCAAATATCCATGTCTTCAAAGACGAACGGCCCTCGAACTTGTCGAGGTTCCGCAGGCAGGTGAGCCACGACTCCTGGACCACCTCTTCCGCCAAACCCGGATCCCTGACGTAGGCCATCGCGAGTCTCAGCATCGCCCCATGATGCATCTGGATAAGCGCCCGAAATGCAGCCTCATCGCCCGACCTGAGCGCCTCCAGGTCCGAGTCGCTCCGCTTCTCCCCCACTCCGGCGAAGGATAGTGGCGTCATCGCCGTAGACGCGCCAGGGCTGGGGGCACAGCGCCCCCAGCCTTGTTATCCACACGGCGGATGACTTCGATGGCTCCCGCTCCGCTAGCGAGTGACGACGATGCCGAAGGGCGTCGCTCCGGCGGGCAGCCCGAACGGCGATTCCGCCAGCTCGGTCAGCGAACCGCCGCTGACTGCAAAACCGCTGACCGCGTCGAGCGCCGCGTCAACCACGTAGAGGTTGGCCCCCGTGGGATCGAGACGGGCGTCGAAGGGCCTGATGCCGGTGCCGCTGGCGAAGGCGGTCGTTCCAAGTAGCGACAGCGAACCGTCCTTCTTGATTCGGTACCTCGAAATGTCAGTGCTGCCGGTGTTGACTGTGAAGAGATATTTCCCGTCATGCGTGATCTCGACCCAGCACGGTGCGGTCCGCCCGTCCGCGTATGGCGAGCCACCGATCGAGGTCAGCGTGCCGTCCCTCGCCGCATCGAATGCGGAGACCGACCCGTTGCCGGCACCGCCGTGGGCGTTGGAAACGTAAAGGTGGGAGGGATTCACCGGCGAGAACTCGCTGCCAAAAGGCCCGGCGGCTTGGGCAGCGAAAGGAGAGCCTGCAGCCGGGACCAAACGCCCGTCATGCCTCACGACGAAGCTGTCGATGAGGAACGTGCTTGGATCGGTCGTCCCGACCTCGATGCCGATGAGATTCTTTCCCGTTGAGTTGAAAAGGATGTCGCCCGGGTTGGCGGTGCTCGGAAGCGCCACCGTGGAGCCCGCGATCGGCCTGAGACGTCCACCGTCGCCAAGCAGGAATCCCGTGTAGTTGCTCCCAGTGGTGCCATCGCCATCGTTCGCCACGTAGACCAGGTTCTCGTGCACCGCGATGCTCACAGGCTTGATGCCGCCTGACCAAACTGGGCTTCCCTCGACGCTGCTGAGCGTGCCATCACGATGGATGCGAAGGACAGAAATCTGGTCGCTGCCGGCGTCGGCCGCCAGCAGGTACCTGCCGTCGTCCGCCACCTGCAGTGAGCCCTGCGAGCCGACGACGGTTCCGGTTCCGGCGCCCCCAGCCGAAAACGGGGAGCCCGTCAACGGAGTCAACGTCCCGTCAGAGCGCCGGGTGAACGCCGCGATGGTGTTGGTGCCGGCCGTGTTGTCGTTGACGTAAACCTGGCCGCCACCGCGCGGCTCTGACGCTGCGGCAACTCCCGGCGAGGCTGCCATCGCCAGCATGCACAGGCCGGCGCCCACAAAGATCCCTCTGCTCAATCCCATGTACTCGTCTCCTCTGCGGCCATCTGTTGGGTCCGTCTGCTCGGCCGTCGTACGAGTACTGTTTCCGGACGCCGCGAAACGTTACAGAAACGTTACAAAGCGGTCAAAGACTCAGCACTTTCTCAGCTTTCTCCCAACTCAGTCACAGTCGGTGCGCCGATCTTGGCCACGTGGCCACCGCACGGCTGGGCTTTCTCAGCGCGCCGATGAGAGCGCGGGTGCTTTCCAAGCTCTTGAAGCGAAGGGTCCTGGCAACGCTCGTGCTGGTCTTCGCCGTCCTCGGCGGCACGGCCGTTTACGTGCAGGCCGCAAAGGTGACCACCACCTACCGGACCGCCCCAGTCGCCTACGGGACCATCACCCAGACCATTGGCATGGCCGGCAACATCGCCCCGGTCACCGAGGCCGATCTCAACTTCGCTGCTGCGGGCACCGTCCTATCGGTAGCGGCAACCGTTGGCGAAACGGTCGTCAAAGGCGAGCAGCTGGCAGCCCAGGACTCCACTCTCCTGGCTGCCCAGCTGGCGCAGGCAAAGGCCACTCTCGCCGCCGCACAGGCGAAGGTCGTGCAAGACCAGGCCGGCCCTACGGCCCAGAACCTGGCACCGGCCCAGAACCAGGTGGGGTCCGCACAGGTCGCCGTCAACAGCGCCACGACGAGCCTGGCTGACACGAAAGCGATCAACGCGCAGTCGGTCCTCGCCTCCCAGGCCGTCGTCAACCAGGACAACCTCGCCGTGGGCGCAGACTGCCCTTCGCTATCCACCTGCGCCCAGGACCAGGCGAAGCTGGCGACCGATCAGCAGACGCTTGCGGCTGTGAAGGTGAAAGCCCAGCAGAGCAACGACCAGGCGGCGGCCCAGCTTGCCTCCGCCAAGCAGCAGCTGGCCGCGGCCAAAAGCTCGCTGGCCGCCACGTTCGCGAGCACCACACCGCAGACGATCCAGATCGACGCGGCGCAGGTGCAGATCGCTCAGGTCAACGTCAACACTCTCAAGCACCAGATCGCCGGCGCCGTCCTGGTGTCGCCGATTGACGGCATCGTCTCGCAGGTCAACATCAAAGCCGGTCAAGCGGTGACCGGCGCCGGCACCACGTACGCGATCGTCATCTACGCGCCGGGCGCCTACCAGGTGACTGGAACCGTGAGCGACGCGCAGGTCAACCTGGTTGCCGCGGGCCAGTCGGTCCAGGTGACACCGGCGGGATCGACGCAGGCACTGCTCGGCAAGGTCACCGCAATCACGCCCGCGGCGACGATCACCTCAGGCGTCGCCACGTTCGGCGTGACTGCGCAGCTCACGGACACGAGCAACTCGATCAAGCCTGGCATCTCGGCGACCGCCAGCATCGTCGTCAAACAGGTCGTTCATGTGCTCACCGTCCCGACCAGCGCCGTCCACACCACGGCCGCAGGAAGCACCGTCCAGATCCTTGTCAACGGCGCGCCGCAATCAGTGGCGGTGCAGGTGGGAGCGTCCGATCCCTTTCGGACAGAGATCCTTTCAGGCCTCCAGCTCAACCAGGTCGTGGTGATCGCGGTGGTCACGAGCTCGGTGCCGAGCACCGGCGGCGCCGGAACAGTCCTGGGCGGCGGAGGCGGTAGAGGTGGCGCGGGCGGCGTGACTCGAGCGGGCGGATGATCCAGCAGGGGGGTGGGCCGGGATCTGGCTACCCCAGGCCGGCCGCTTCGAAGGGGGAGGTTTCGCCTCCAACCGGCGCGAACCACGTCATCCGCCTCGAATCGATCACCAAGGTCTACGGGACGGGTGACGCCGCCGTGGTCGCCCTTGACGACTTCTCGCTCAGCGTCGCCACAGGTGAGCTTCTCGCGGTGATGGGGCCGTCGGGTTCCGGCAAGTCGACGCTGATGAACATCCTCGGCTGTCTCGATACGCCAACCTCAGGGCGCTACTGGTTTGGTGGCGACGACGTGAGCCGGCTCAACGAGACGCAGCTCGCGCTCGTTCGCAACCGCAGGATCGGCTTTGTCTTCCAGCAGTTCCAGCTCCTGCCCAGGCTCTCAGCCTGGCGGAACGTCGAGCTTCCTCTTCTATATAGAGGTGAGCGCGACCGCCGCGCGCTTGCCCTGCATGCGCTCGACCAGGTCGGCCTCAGCAATCGCATCAACCACCGTCCGACGGAGCTGTCGGGCGGCCAGCAGCAGAGAGTCGCGATCGCGCGAGCCCTCGTCACCGACCCCGACCTCATCCTCGCCGACGAGCCGACAGGCAACCTTGACTCGGTCGCCAGCCGCGACGTGCTCGCGATCCTGAGTGACCTCAACCGGCAGGGCCGCACCATCGTCATCATCACGCACGACCCGGAGGTCGCTCCTGTGGCGCAGCGCACTGTGGTCATGCGCGACGGGCGGATGGTACCGGGAGTCGCCGCGTGAGCCTTCTGCACACGATCGAGACCGGATTGCGGAGCCTGCTCGGCCATCGCCTTCGATCCGTGCTCACCACGCTGGGCATCCTTTTTGGGGTGGCCGCAGTGATCTCGACTGTCGGTATCGGGCAGGCCTCGTCCGACAGCGTCACGGCGCGAATCTCATCGCTCGGTACCAACCTGCTCACGATCACACCGGGCAGCACATTCTCCGGTGGCATCTTCGGAGGCGGCGGCAGCGCCAACACGTTGACCATGTCCGATGTCGCGGGCCTGCGCGACCACCAGAACGCACCGGACGTGGCGGCCGTCGCGCCGGTCAGCCAGGGCCGTGAATCGCTGGTGAGCGCGTCCAGCAACTGGAGCACCACGGTCTCCGGCAGCACCGCGGACTGGCTGATCGCCAATTCGCGCACCATCGCCGCCGGCTCGTTCATCACCGCATCCGACGTTAGCTCGCAGACGCACGTGATAGTGCTCGGGGCGACCACCGCCTCCAACCTGGGCGCCTCTGTCGGCGACCTCATCACCGTGAAACAGATCCCGTACCAGGTGATCGGAATCCTGGCCAGCGCGGGAAGCCAGGGGTTCGGCAACCAGGACGACCTCGCCGTGGTCCCCCTCACCACGGCCCAGGGGGAGCTCTTTGGCGGCATCGGCTCGGTGCAGCGGATCCTGCTCAGCGCGACCAGCCAGGCGACGCTTGGCTCCGCCTACATCGAGGCCGACCAGGTGCTGCTCCAGACCCATCACATAACCAATGCGACTCAGGCTGATTATTCGATCACGTCGTCGACTCAGGTCTTGAGCACGGCCCAGGCGGTAACGCAAACGCTCACGATCCTGCTGGCCAGCGTGGCGGCGATCTCGCTGCTGGTCGGAGGCATCGGCGTGATGAACATCATGCTGGTGTCGGTCACGGAGCGGACCGGTGAAATCGGTCTTCGCAAAGCGCTTGGCGCCACGCCGCGCGATCTCTTCAGGCAGTTCGTGATCGAGGCCGGCGTGCTCACCGCGGTGGGAGGCCTGCTTGGCGTCGCCACCGGCCTCGCGGCCGGCTACATAGTCCCCCGCGCGGCCAACATCGCAGTCACCATCACGCCGCTGCCGGTGGCGATCGCGGTGGTTGTCGCCGTCGCCGTCGGGCTCGTGTTTGGGGTTTATCCGGCGCTGAGGGCCGCGAGGCTCGCGCCGATCGAAGCGCTTCGCGCGCAATAGGGGGATATGTTGATCAATCGCTTCCTCCCACTCCTGGCTGCGGCCGCCTTCGTGCTTGCGGCATGCGGCAGCCCAGCGTCGGCGGCGAAGACCTCGCCCAGCCCCTCAGGCAACAACGCATTCCGCAACGGAGCATCCGGCCAGCTGGTCCAGGTCACCGGCCAGACCCTCATCATCACCGGGCCCAGCGGGGACACCACTGTCACCGTCACGGCCACCACCACCTACACCAAGACGTCGATCGCAACGCTGGCCGACATCATCAAGGGAACCTGCATCCTGGCCAACGGCCAGAAGGACCTCACGTCGGGAGCGATCACCGCGACCAACGTTCGTATCTCGCCCAAGGCGTCAGCCGGTTGCGCGATCCCCGGTTTCGGGCCAGGAGCGAACCCGGGGGCGACGCCACCGGCCGGCGCGACGCCGCGTCCCACGCCAAGCGGCCAGGCGAACATGGCATTCGTGACCGGTGAGGTCACGGCGGTGAGCGGCCCAGCGGTCACCGTCAAGACCGCAGCGAGCGGCACCCAGACGTTCACGGTTGCTTCCGCGGCGACCATCACCGCCACCGCGGAAGTGACCGCCGCCGCACTGCAGAACGGACAGTGCCTGCGTGCCAACGGCACCAGGGACGCGGCCGGCAACGTGCAGGCGACCTCGATCACGATCACGCCCGCGGGACCATCAGGCACCTGCGCGACAGGAGGGGGCGGCCGCGGATTTGGTGGCGGGAACCGTCCCGGCGGCAGCACCGCCACGCCCGGAGGCTAGCTGGTCAGCTGCTCGTGTAGCCAATCCGCCATGAGCGGGCGGTACTTGTAGGCGATGTTGTTGCACACGTGGTTGCCGTCGGGGTAGATGACGAGCGTCGCGTTCTTGGCCTCGCGGGCGATCCGCTCGGCCTGCGACGGCGGAAACAGCCGGTCCCTGGCGCCGTGGATCACCAGCATCGGCTGGTCGACCTTGCCGAGTATGCCTTCGAGGCTGAGGGTGTAAGCCTTCCGTTTCGCCTCCGCCTCGTCCGCCGACTTGGTGTAGAAGACATAGCCCCCTCGCGTGAGTGGATTGAGCGCATCCCAGCATTCGCCGAGGTTGTAAGGACCGGCCAGGCCGACCAGCGCCCTGATTCGCTTCTCATGGGCCGCCGCCCGCGGCCCGTAGATCGCTCCCATGCTGATCCCCATCAAGCCGATCCGGTCCTGGTCGACCCCCAGGTCGAGCCCCGCAAGGTGGTCGAGCAGCGGGGTGATCACCGTCTCCCAGCTCGGTCGGATCGCGAAATTGACAGAGTTCTCAGACTGTCCCGGACCATCGATGGTCAGCGTCGCGAGGCCACGGCGGAGGAAATCGTTCTCCATCGCGAACAGCTCTTCCTTGGACGAGTCGAGGCCCGGCACGATCAGGATCAACGGCAGCCTCGAGGCTCCCCATGGCCGCCGCAGATTGCCGGGGATCATGCCGCCCTCGAACGGGATCTCCATCCGCTGAGCCGGCGGGTCGAGGTGTGGCAGCGCCTCGCGATAGACGGCGACCGATCGGTCGCGCAGCTCGCCGTGCAGCACGACGTCGTCGAACCAAAGGAACTTGCCGAGATGCCAGCTCCACGCCGCCCGCTGGAAAGCCTCCGCCGCGGATGCATGACGCCCGAGCTTCACTGCCTGGCGGCCGAGCTCCTCGTGCATCTCGCCCACCGCCTTCCAGTTGGGGGCCCAATCCTTCCACTCGGTGGTCCGGGCGACCGTGTCGTCGAAGTCGTTGACATCGATTCCATTCGCGACGAACCGCGGTCGCCAATGGTGGGCGGCCACCTGGACACGGTTGGTGGTCTCGGGCGTTGTCACGAGGCCGCGGTCCTGGTTCCGCTGATGGCCTCCTCAAGGCTCGTTCCAAGGTCGCTGAGGAGCACCTCGGCGCAGTTGCGTCCGGGCAAGCCGGAGACCGAGCCCCCGGGATGGGTGCAGGCGCCAGTCTGGTACAGGCCCTCGATCGGCGTCCTGTATGACGACCAGCCCGCCACCGGCCTGAAGAAGCCGCTCTGCTCCGGCGAGTTGGCGCCGCCATGGCACGAGCCGCGCCAGTTCGCTGGATTTCTCCGTTCGAGGTCCAGCGGCGATTCCACGCGCTCCGCCATGACCATCCGTCGTGAAAGATTGGGCGACAACCGGGACAGTCGCTCGAAGAGCTCGTTGGAGACGTCCTGCTTGATCGTGTCCCAATGCTCGGGCCCCTGCGCCAGCTCGTAGGGCAGAAAGCTGACCACCTTGAACGTGTGCTTGCCCGCAGGCGCCCTCGTGGAATCCATGACCGAAGGCGTGAGAGCGAGGAATACCGGCTCGTCCAGGTCGATCCGGCCGGCGCGAAAAGCCGCAAGCATTGCGCCGTAGGCTTCGAGTGATTCCAGGCCGCCCATCGTGACGCTTGGGGCGAGCCCATCGGCCATCCGAAACCGTGGCGCCTCGCTGAGTGCGTAGTGCGTGACGAACATGGTGAGGTTGGGCTGCCATCGCGCCACGCCGGCGAGGTAATCGCCCGGCAGGTTCTTCTCGCCCACGATTCCGGCCAGATGCTTGACATGGATCGTCGAGACGATCGCGCGGTCAGCCTCGTAAGTCGACCCGTCCTCAGTCTCCAGCGCGGTGGCGCGGCCGCCTTCGACGGCAATGCGGGTGATCCGCTTGGACGTGAGGACCGAGCCTCCGTGCTCTTCGATGTCTCGCGCCAGGGCCAGCGGCAGCTGAATCGACCCGCCCTCGGGCAGGATCCAGCTGTAACGCTGCCGCCCTGCCGCCAGCGAGAAGGCCATGATGCCCGACTCCGGTTCGTCGAGCGGGTGCAGCGTCATGAAGGCGATCCAGGCAAAGAACGCACGCACGTGCTCGTCGTGGAAACGCTCCTTCACGACGTCAATGGCGCTCGCGGCGCGGATTGTATTCATCTTCTCGCCCAACGGGCTGGCCAGGGTGCGCGCGACGACCTCGTCGGGCGGCTCAGGAACGCGTGCCCTTTCATCGTTGATCACCTTGGACATGAGATCCCAGTCGGCAAGCAGCTGCCGATACGCGAGTGCGTCGTCGGCGGAAAAACGCGCCAGCTCGGCGCACGTCCGCTCGACATCGCGCCACATGGTGATCGAGGTCCCGTCGAGGAATGGCATTGTGAAAACAGGATCGGGATACAGGTACTTGAGCCCGTGGCGCCCGAGCTCGAGCTCGTTGTTTCGCATCAGCGGGTTGCTCTGGATCAGGTTATGCGCGGTGGCGCATGGGTCGTGAAGAAAGCCGGGCAGCGTCAGCTCCTGCGTGGTGGTGTCGCCGCCGATCTGCGGAGCGCCCTCGAGGACCAGCACGCGGAAACCGGCGCGGGCGGCATAGGCGGCGACGACGAGGTTGTTGTGCCCGGCGCCCGCGAAGACGATGTCGTGCCGGCTCATGCCGCCCCTAGATAGAGGCGGCCGATCTCGGGGTTGCTCAGCACCTCGGGACCGGGGCCCTCGAGCCGGATCCGGCCGCTCTCCATCACCACGCCGTGCGTGGCGATGCCCAGGCCGGAGCGCGCGTTTTGCTCGACGAGGAGGAGCGTGTGACCCGCGTCGTTCATCGAGCGGATCGTGTTGAAGACGGTGGTGCGGGTCTTCGGGTCGAGGCCCATCGACGGCTCATCGAGGATGAGCAGCGACGGGTCGAGCATCATCGCGCGCGCAAACTCTACGATCTTTTGCTGACCTCCGGACAATGAAGCGGCGAGCTCGTGGCGCCGCTCCTTCACGATCGGGAACGTCTCGCCCACGGCCGCCAGCCGCCGCTCGACCAGGCCCCGATCGCGGACCGTGTAAGCCCCCAGCCGCACATTTTCCGAAACCGTCATGGTCGGGAACAGGCTGCGCTCCTGTGGTACCTGGACGATGCCCCGGCTGAGAATCGCCCGGGGGCTGAGCGCCGCGATCGATTCCCGTCGGAATTTCACGGATCCTCGAGTCGGTCGCAGCAGGCCGCTGACCACCCGCAGCAGGGTCGACTTGCCGGCGCCGTTCGGTCCGACGATGCAGGTCAGGCTTCCCTCGTCCACTGTCAGGTCGACCCCCTGCAGGATGTCGCCGCCCCCATAGCCCGCAATCAGGCCCTGCAGCTCGAGCAACGCCCCCATCTCAAGCGCCCAGGTACGCATCGAGGACCGCCGGATCGCTGCGCACGGCCTCGGGCTTGCCACTGGCGATCTGACGTCCTCGCTGCACCACGATGACCTCCGAGCAGAGGTTCATCACAAAGCTCATGTTGTGCTCCACGATCAGAAATGAGGTTCCACGCGAGTTGAGCGTGCGAAGGCGGTCGGCGATGCGCTCGAGCAGCGCCGGGTTGACGCCGCCGGCCGGCTCGTCGAGCAGCACGAGCTCGGGCTCCGCCATCATCACCGCGCCCAGCTCGAGGAGCTTCCGCTGCCCATATGAAAGCGATCCGCCGAGCGTGCCGGCGACGTGCGCGATCTCGAGGAACTCCAGCATCTCCATCGCCTTGGTCCTTTCATCGCTGAAGCCCGCGCGTGAAAACAGCGCGCGCAATCCCCGACGGCGTATCGGCACCAGAAGGTTCTCGAGGGCCGTGAGGCGGGGAAAGATGCGGGCGAGCTGAAACGTGCGACCGATACCGCGTTCATAGACCTGGTCGGGACCGAGACCGTCGATCGGCTGGGACTTGAAGCTGATCTGGCCTTGGTCCTTGGCGATGAAGCCCGTGATCAGGTTGAAGATGGTCGTCTTGCCCGAGCCGTTGGGCCCGATGAGACCCGTGATGCCACCCGCCGGAATGGATAGCGTGCAATCGTCCACAGCCACGACACCTCCGAAGCGCTTGCTGAGGTGATCGACCTGAAGCAGGCTCATGGTGATGTCCGCGCCGCTGTGGCCGGCGCGCGCGCCTGCCGCTGGGCGATGAGATCGCGAACAGACGGGATGATCCCGCGCGGCATGAGCAGGATTACGAGCAGGAAGACGGCTGAGTACAGGACAAGGTAGAGCCGGCTGGCTCCGTAGTTGTATGCCAGCCACAGCTGCGCGGGTACGAGGATCACCGCCCCGACCACCGGGCCCCACAGGGTGCCGAGCCCACCGAGAAAGACCATGAGCACCATCGAGATTCCGATCAGCGGATCCACCACGAACTGCGGGTAGATATAGGTCACGTAGTAGCCGTAGACGCTGCCGATCATCCCGACCAGCACAGCGCTGATCACAAATGCGATGAGCTTGAAAGCCTTGGCGGGGACGCCGACCGCAAGCGCTTTGTCCTCGTCATCGCGGATGGCGAGCAGGCCAAGGCCGAACTTGGAGCGCCTGATCCACCATGAAGCACCAAGGCCGAGAAGGGCGAGGGTCAGCATCGCGTAGTAGAACGGGATGTCATAGTCGGCGCCACGCCACGGCGCGGAGGGAAACGCAAGCCCCGCGCCACCCCCCGTCAAACCAACGAGGTTTTCGGCGAGCAGCTGCAGCATGAACATGAAGGCGATGGTCACGATCACGAATGTGGCCGCTCGCGTGCGAAGCGCAAACCATCCGACGAAAAGTGCAAGCACCGCGGTGAGGACGCCCGCGACGGGAACGAAAAAGAATGGCCCGTAGCCGCCCGGCACCGCGAGCCTGGCCAGGATGAGGCCGAAGGAGTAAGCGCCGAAGCCGAAGAAGCCGGCGTGCCCAAGCGAGATGTAGCCGGTGTAGCCGCCCATGATGTTCCAGGCGGTCGCGAGCCCCACGTACATCACGGTGAAAACCGCGATGCTCGTGGTCGCCGAGTCGGGCGAGATGGCGGGCATGGATACAGCGAGCGCCAGGACCGCGACCAGTCCCGCAGCCGTGAGGACGCGCCGGTCACGCAGCAGCTTCATACGCGATCGCGGACTCTCAAGCCGAACAGTCCTTGTGGCCGCACGATCAGCACGACGATCAGGATCACGAAGAAGACGAAGCTCGCCCACACCGGCGATGTGACGACCGCGGTGATGTCCTCGATCACGAGCATCGCGACGGCGGCGATCACGGCTCCGCGCAGGCTGCCGAGCCCTCCGAGAACGATGATCGTCAGCAATCTCGAGATCAGGTCGTAATGGCTCCCCGGATTGAAGGCGTTCGTCATCCCGAACACCACGCCACCCGCCGCCGCCGTCGCCATGCCGATCCCGAACGTGATCGCGGACACGCGGTCGACGTCGATTCCCACCAGCTGAGCCGCTGTCCGGTTGAGCATGGTCGCGCGGATCGCCCCGCCAAACGTCGTTCGATAGAGCATGAGAAAGATGGCGCCAAGGATGGCGAGGCAAAGGAGAAAGCCGTAAACGTAGACATAGGTGACGTGAAAGCTGCCGATGGGGAAGCTGGCGGTGTCATACCAGGCGTTCAGTTGCACATAGTTCGAAGTGAAGAAATAACCAAGCAAGCCTTCGATGCCCAGAGCCAGCGCATAGGTCAAAAGGACCGACAGGGCCTCGCGGTCGGTTTTCAGCGGACGCACAAAAACGATCTGCATGATGACGCCGAGCACGAACATGACGGGCATGGTCACGACCAGGCTTACGAACGGGTCGACGTTGAGGTTGTGCCACAGCACGAAGCTGAGGTAGGCGCCCAGGATGACAAGCGCGCCGTGACCCACGTTGATGATGCGCATCACGCCGAAGATCAGGGTCAGGCCCGATGCCATGAGAGCGTAGACGCCCCCTGTAAGGACGCCCAGCACCGCAGCTTCGAGAACTAGGGTCAGATTTTTACTGCCAGTCGTGCTTGGGGTATTCGGGCTGCGCGGCCGCGACGGTCGCCGGGTAGACGAAGACCGCGTTGCCGTTCTGCCACTGCTCGACGAACACGCCCACGCCACCGGTCGGCTTGCCGACCGCATCGAAGGCCATCGGCCCCTGCACTGTCTGGTAGGTCCCTGCGTGCAGCGTGTCGATCAGCTTCTGATTGTCGATGCTGCTCGCCTTGGTGGCGGCCTGGTCGACGACCTGACCGACGCTGTAAGCCTCAGCGGAGTCGGCGCTGATGTCGGCCGCGGCCCCGCCGTACTTCGCGATGTACTCGGCGACGAAGGTCGGGTTGCCGTAGGCCTGCGCGCCAGACGTCCAGCCGGCCGGCACCATGATGCCTTCGGTGTTGGCACCGAGCTTGGCCGAGTACTGCGCGCCCTGGTCGGGCCCCGCGGTCTCGATGAGCGTCTTGGGGTTGTAGTGCTGTGAGATGAAGGTCTTGACGAAAGCGATCGCGTCAGGCACCTGGGTCCCGAGGATGACGGCGTCTGCCTTCGAGTTCGCCACCTGCAACGCGAGCGGGGTGTAGTCGATGGGCTCGGATGGATAGACCTTGTAGTACACGGTCCTGACGCCCGCGGCCTCCAGCAAGCCCTTAGCCCTGTCGATCTGCGGCTGCGTGAAAGGGTCGTCCTCGGTGGCGTAAGCCGCGGTCGTGGGCCGCTGGTCAGCAGGCAGAGCCAGCAGCCACTTCGTGTAGCTGACGAGGTTGTCCTCGATCGCCGCGGGCTGCACGAAGAACAGGTTCTTATGGCCCGCCGCGAAAACTTTGGGGCCACCACCCGCGGGCTCGGGGAATGCGTAGCCGAGGCGGTCGACAACAGCTGACGCGGGGATCGTGAGCAAGCTCGAGTAGGGTCCGAAGACGAGGTCGACCTTGTCCGAGCTGATGAGCTTCTGATAGTTCGAAACCACCTGCTGGGTGCTGCTGGCGTCGTCGACGTACTTCATCGTCACGTGGTGGCCGTTGAGGCCACCCTTCTTGTTCACGTCCTCTGCCCACAGGTCGTAGCCCTTCTCCAGAGCGGGACCATCGCTGGAGAAGTCGCCGGTCAGCGAAACGGAGACGCCGATGGTGATCGGGGTGCCCGGTGATGGGGATGCGGTGGCGGTTCCACCACCGCAAGCGGTGAGGGCCAGGCCGGCGCCCGCCACGGTTGCGATCAAGGCCCTTCGCATGGCTTCGCTCCTCCATTCCGCATGCGCTGCGGTAGCGCGGCGGCTTGCGGTGAACAAACGATTGCCTTATGTTAGGCACGGCCGAAACAAAATGTCAATGCAACCCTGTGAGCCATGCCGGTAACGCTGAAAGAGCTCGCAGCCCGGGCCAACGTACACCCCTCGACGGTGTCGCGCGTCGCCAACAACGACCCCGGGCTGCGCATTGCGGCAACCACGCGCACGCGCATCGAGGCTCTACTGCGAGAGACCGAATATCGCCCCAACGGGGTGGCCCGCGGACTGAAGCTGCGTCAGACGTTGGTGCTCGCCGTCGTCATCCCCGACATCACCAACCCATTCTTCGCGGCGCTTTTCCGCGGCGTCGAGGACGGCGCGACGCCGCGCGGTTACCAGGTGCTCCTCTGCAACACAGACGGCATCCCGGAACGCCAACGAGCTCATCTGCAGAGCCTTTCGGCTCGCCGCGTGGACGGCGTGATCCTTGCGAGCACGTTTTTGAAGGACCCCGCGGTGCGCTGGCTGCGCCATCAGCGCACACCCTATGTCCTCGTCAACCGTTTTAGCGAGGAAGGCGTCGACCCGTTCGTTGGCTCCGATGACGTGATGGGCGCCACCCTCGCGACACAGCACCTGATCGGCCTCGGCCACGTTCGAATCGGCCACCTGGCCGGGCAGCCGACAATCAGCACGGGCGTGCTGCGCCGCAAGGGCTACCACGCCGCAATGGCGGAGGCGGGCATTCCGGCCGACCCCGACCTGCTCGTCGAGTCCGGTTTCGTCGAGGAGGGCGGCGCCCAGGCCATGGATCGCCTCCTGGCGCTGAAGAACCCACCGACCGCGATATTCGCGGTGACCGACATGACCGCCATCGGCGCCTATGGCGCTGCCCGAAGGCGAGGGCTTCGCATCCCGGAGGACCTCGCGATCGTCGGCTACAACGACATCCCGCTCGCCGGGCGGCTGATCCCAGGACTGACCACGGTGCACGTGCCGATACATGAGTTCGGAAGCGTGGCCGCGCGCATGCTGCTCGAGCAGATCGAGACCGGCATGCTCACGCCCAGGCGGGTGGTTTTCGCGCCGCAGCTCGTGATTCGAGGGTCGAGCTGCGCCGGCGCCGATGAGCAGCTGGTACCTCGCCCGGCGCCACGAAGCCCGGCCGAGTAGCCGTTCGTTGACAGCCCCAAATTTTCGCTGCTATGTTAGACAAACGTTTGCTCTTACCCTGCCGTGCCGGCAGGCAGGCAGGCACGGAGGCAGCTAAATCATGAAGTCCTCGAAGCACACGCTCGGCTGGATCGGCACGGGCCGCATGGGTTACGCGCTGGTGACCAGGCTCCTGGAACGCGGTTGCGACGTCTCCGTTTACAACCGGACGAGAGCGAAGGCCGAGCCACTGGTGAAGCTTGGCGCCCGGCTTGTAAGCCGTCCCGCCGACCTCGCCGATCGCGACATCGTCTTCACTTCGGTGGCCGGCTCGCAGGATTTTGCGGAGGTGACCACCGGCCCCGACGGCGTGCTTTCAAACGGTGGGCCGGTCCCGGCTGTGATCATCGACTCCTCGACGGTGTCGATGGACGTCTCGCGGAAGGTCCGCGCCAAGGCCGAGCACGTTGGCAGCGCACTCCTCGCCACACCTGTCAGCGGCAACCCAAAGGTGGTGAGAGCAGGGCGTGTCAGCATCGCGGTCTCGGGTCCCCGCGAAGCTTTCGAGCTCTCTCTCCCCTATCTCGAGATGCTCGGAGGAACCGTGAGCTACGTCGGCGAAGGCGAGAACGCGCGCCTGGTCAAGATCTGTCACAACCTGGTCCTCGGCGTGGTCACGCAGATCATGGCCGAGACCAGTGTCCTGGCTGAAAAGGGCGGAGTCTCCCGGGCCGACTACCTCGAGTTTCTCAACGGCAGCGTCATGGGCTCGACGTTCACGCGTTACAAGACGCCGGCGTTCGTCAATCTCGATTTCACCCCGACGTTCACCGGCAACCTGTTGCGCAAGGATTTCGAGCTCGGACTCGAGGCCGCCCGCAAGCTTGACGTTCCCATGCCGGTGGCGTCGCTCGTCCATCAGATCGTGACCAACATGATCGGCTTCGAGCTGGGCGATGCGGATTTCGCCGCCCTGCTCCAGATGGAAGCGTGGGGCGCCCACCTCAAGCTGGTTCCTGAGAACCGAAAGGTATCCGACGGGCTGGAGGACAAAGCGCAGGCGCATCCAGGTAACCGATCCCCGAGGGCCTCAAACGGTAAGCGTGGCAAGCATGTCCAAAGCTGAGTTTCCTGTCGCCTCGCTGCCCGCGCCTGGTCGGATGAACGTCGACTGGGAGGAGCGAGTCGATTTCCGCCGCCTGCATGAGTACCGCCTGAAGCGGACGCGCGACGCGATCGCCAACGCGGGACTTGGGGCGGTGCTCGTGTTCGACATGAACAACATCCGCTACATCACAAGCACACACATCGGCGAGTGGGCGCGGGACAAAGTGGCGCGGTTCGCATTGCTGACCCCGAAAGGCGAGCCGATCCTGTGGGATTTCGGATCTGCGGCCAAGGTCCACCGGCTGCACGCGCCCTGGCTGCGCCCTGAGAACTCGAGGGCAGGCATGACAGGTCTGCGGGGATCGGTTGCGCCTGATGCCGGTTTGTCAGACGACCTGGCGCGGATGGTGAAAGACATCATGCAAGAGCAAGGTGTCGCCGGCGAGCCGCTGGGCGTCGACATCGCCGAGCTCCCGATGATCTTCGCGCTGCAGCAAGCCGGCATCAAGGTGGTGGATGGCCAGCAGGCGATGCTGGATGCGCGTCAGATCAAGTCGAGGGACGAGATCACCCTGCTGACCATGGCGGCAGCCATGGTGGACGGCGCCTATCAAACGATCTTCGAGGCGCTCAAGCCCGGGATACGCGAGAACGAGCTCGTGGCGATCGCCAACAAGCAGCTCTATGACATGGGGTCGGACGACGTCGAGGCGATCAACGCAGTCTCCGGCGAGCGCGGTTATCCGCACCCTCACGTCTTCTCGGACCGGCTGATCCGTCCCGGGGACCAGGCCTTCTTCGACATCATCCAGTCGTTCAATGGATATCGCACCTGCTACTACAGGACGTTCAACGTGGGGCGCGCCACGCAGAGCCAGCGCGATGCTTACAAGCAGGCGCGCGAGTGGATCGATGCCTCCATCGACCTGGTGAAGCCTGGCGTGAGCACCGACGCGATCGCCAAGGTCTGGCCGAAGGCGCAAGACTTCGGGTTCGACAGCGAGATGGAGGCGTTCGCGCTTCAGTTCGGCCACGGGCTTGGCGTGGCCCTGCACGAGCGGCCGATCATCAGCCGCCTCATCTCGCTCAAAGATCCGGTCGAGATCAAGGAAGGGATGGTCTTCGCGCTCGAGACGTACTGTCCCGCTGACGACGGCCACTCCGCGGCTCGGATCGAGGAGGAGCTGGTGGTGACGGCTACCGGGCATGAGGTGATCACACTCTTCCCCGCGGAAGAGTTGATGATCGCGAACCCGTATTGAGCCAACCGGCCACCTCACGACCGGTTCCTCACAGCGAAAAGGGACAGGTGGACGGCAAGACCTGGCTGCGGCTCTACCAGCTGATGGTCGAGCTTCGTAATTTCGAGCAGCGCGCCTACGACCTGTTCATGGAGAACCTGATCAAGGGCACGAGCCATCTCGCTCTCGGCCAGGAGGCGATCGCGGCCGGTTATGCGGTGGCGATGCGAGACGATGACTACACGTTCTGCACGTATCGCGGTCATGGACACACGCTGGCGCGCGGAGCGTCGATGGCGGCGGCGATGGGCGAACTGCTCGGCCGCGCCAACGGAATGCTTCACGGCAAGGGCGGATCCATGCACCTGACCGATGTCGGCCGCGGCGCGATGGGTTCTTACGCCATCGTCGGCGCCCACATGCCCATCGCCGCGGGCGCCGCCTGGTCGGCGCAGGTGCGAAAGTCAGGCCAGGTCGCGGTCTGCTTCTTCGGTGACGGCACCACCAACATCGGCGCCTTCCATGAGGCGCTGAACCTGGCCGTCGTCTGGAAGCTGCCCGTCGTCTTCGTGTGCGAGAACAACAGATACATGGAGTACACGCCCATCGAATCTGTAACCGCTGTCGAGCATCCAGCCGCCGACCGCGCGTCGGCCTACGGCCTGGAGCCAATCCTGGTCGACGGGAACGACGCAGACGTGATGTACGAGACCGCCTCGCGCACGATCGCCAGGGCTCGTTCCGGCGAGGGACCCTCGCTGGTTGAAGCGCTCACGTACCGCCACGGCGGCCACTCGCGTGGCGATCCCGCCTCTTACCGACCCAAAGAGGAGGTGCGCGAATGGATGAGCCACGATCCCATCACGCAGTACCGCGCGCGACTCATCTCGGCCGGGGTCGACGAGAAGACCCTGAACAAGATCGATGAGGACGCGCGGCGAAAGGTGGACGTCGCGACCGAAGAGGCGCGCAACGCGCCACAGGCTCGGATCGAGGACATCGAGAGCCAGGTCTGGAGCGACGGCGGCTCGGCATGGCGGAACTGACCTTCCGCGAGGCGGTGGCCGCGGGCATCGCCCAGGAGATGGAGCGCGACCCCACCGTCTACTTCATCGGTGAGGACGTGGCCGCCGCCGGCGGCGTCTTCAAGGCCACGGTTGGCTTACTCGATAAATTTGGAGCCGAACGTGTCCGCGACACGCCCATCTCGGAGCAGGCGATAGTCGGAGCCGCCATGGGCGCGGCGATGACGGGGCTGAAGCCGATCGTCGAGATCATGTTCTCGGACTTTCTCGCCACGTGCTGGGACATGATCGCGAATCAGGTGGCCAAGACTCGCTACATGACGGACGGCCAGGTATCGCTTCCGCTGGTGATCCGGACCGCCAACGGAGGCGGTTCGCGCTTCGGCGCTCAACACTCACAGAGCCTGGAGAACTGGGCGATGGCGGTGCCCGGTCTCAAGGTGGTCGCGCCATCGACGCCCGCTGACGCAAAGGGCCTGCTGGCGGCGGCGATCCGCGACCCCGATCCTGTCCTCTTCTTCGAGCAGAAATCGCTGTACGGGGTCAGGGGTGAGGTGCCCGACGGCGAGCACGTCGAAAAGCTGGGGACCGCCAGGGTCTTGCGCGAAGGCAACGACTGCACGATCGTGGCGCTTGCCGCGATGGTACCGCGGGCGCTCGCGGCGGCGGCCGAGCTCGAGAACCTGGGGATCGATGCGATGGTTGTCGACGTGCGCACCCTGGTTCCCCTCGATACGAAAACAATTCTTGGAGCCGTGCGCAAAACCGGACGCCTGTTCACCGTCGAGGAGAACCCGCGGCTGTGCGGGTGGGGTGCTGAGATCGTCTCGATCGCCGCCGAGGAGTGCTTCGACGATCTGGACGGCCCGATGGTCCGTATCACGACACCTCACGTGCCACTCCCCGCGGCTCAGCCAATGGAGGACGAGGCGATGCCGACCGTGGCTCGTATCGTCGGAACCGTACAAGGATCAATGCGCTAGGCGAGACGCGGCTATCCTCGGGGCACCGTGATCCTTTCGATTGGCGATCTTGTCTTGGATATCACGATCGTGCCCAGCGGCCGGCTGCGGCCCGACGACGATAACCCCGCGGTGATCCGCGTGGGCGGCGGTGGTCAGGCGGCCAACTTCTGCGCCTGGGTGGCGGCTCTGGGCTCGCCAGTTCGGCTCGTCACCCGGGTCGGCGACGACGATCGCGGGCGGCGGCTGGTCAGCGAGGTTGAGGCTCTCGGCGTCGAGGTCTTCGCCGTCTCAGGTCCGGAGCCCACCGGCATGATCGCGGTGCTGGTGGGCCCCAACGGGGAGCGAACGATGGCGACGCAGCGTGGCGCCAGCGCGGGCCTGAGGCCCAATGACCTGCGGAAACCGTGGTTCCGCGACGTCCACCTGATCCACGTGCCCTCGTATTCGCTATTCACGGAACCGTTGGCGGCGGCGGCGCGGTTGGCGATCGACCTCGTGCGGCACGATGGCGGGCTGCTTTCGATTGACCTCTCTTCGGTTGCCGGTTTGAAGGAGTACGGACCCGCACGTTTTGCCGCCGAGCTGGCCCAGCTGAAACCTGACGTGCTGTTCGGCACGGCTGCCGAATCCGAGACACTTGGCGTGCTGATGGCGGACCTGGCCACCGTTCCTGTCCTGAAGCTGGGAGCCGAGGGCTGCCGGGTCGGGGGCCGGCACATTCCCTCTCCGACCGTCCAGGAGGTGGATGCGTCCGGCGCCGGCGACGCCCTCGCGGCCGCATTCTGCGTCGCCTACCTGGATGGCGCCACTCCGGTCGAGGCCGCCGAGAAGGCCGTGGTCGTCGCCTCGGGGGCGGTCACCAGAGCCGGAGCACGGCCGACGTGAGCGACCGGCTTCGAGTCGCCGACGAGGTGGCGGATGCGCTGGCGCGCGGCAGCGCGGTGGTTGCGCTGGAAACGTCCATCGTGGGACAGGGGCTCCCCGCGCCTCACAACCTGCAGGCGGCGCGAGGCTGCGAGTCGGCCATAAGAGAGGAGGGCGCGGTGCCCGCGACGATCGGGGTGCTGGATGGCCAGATCGTGGTCGGCTTGAGCGAGGGCGAGCTCGAGCGGATCGCCGCCGGCGCGATCAAGGTGAGCGCGCGCGACCTCGGCCCCGCGCTTGTACGCCGCGACGTAGGCGCGACCACCGTCGCGGCTACGATGCGCGCCGCATCCATGGTCGGCATCCGCTGCTTTGCCACGGGAGGAGTCGGTGGAGTGCACCGTGGCCACCCGGAGGATCAGTCGGCCGATCTGGTCGAGCTGGGACAGACGGCCGTGGCAGTCTTCTGCGCCGGGGCCAAGATCATCCTGGATCTACCCCTGACGCTCGAGCGGCTCGAGAGCCTTTCCGTTCCGGTGCTCGGCTACGGCTGCGATGAGCTGCCGGCCTTCTACACCCGACACAGCGGATGCAGGGTTCCCGCGCGAGTCGATGGGCCACAGGAAACGGCGGCAGTGCTGAGCGCGGCCTGGGCAAGCGGCTCTCGTGGCGTGGTGGTCGCGATACCGCCGCCAGGTGAGCTCGGGGATGCTGAGGAGATCGTGTTGCGAGCCACCCGCGAGCTGGCCGACGTCGTCGGGCCCGAGGCGACGCCTCGCCTCCTTGCGCGGGTAGCGGAGCTGTCGGGCGGACGGTCGCTCCAGCTCAACGTCGACCTGGTAGTCAACAACGCGCGGGTCGCGGCGCGCGTCGCGCGCTGCCTCGTAGAGGGCCGCTAGCTGCGCGATGACCCGAACCAACACAGGCCCGGCCACCGCGGCCGCCGCTTTCGCCACGGCGTGGGTGTTGATTGCAAATTGCGCGACCACCGCCGGTTGCGCCGCGGCGCCGGTGACTCAGCTCACGGTCTCCGCGCAGCGAGCCGACTATTTTCAGTTCCCGCTGCCGACCTGGAAGCAGCACTGCCTTGGCTTCGGCAGCCAGTGGAAGCTTTGCGACGGCACTGTCCTCCGGAGCTGCGCAGCGACACATGCGGTTTGGCTGCACACCGGCGTCGACATTCGCACTGGTGTCCAGCCCGTGCGAGCTGCCGCCAACGGGGTGATCGTCGGCTACACAGTCGACCCGACATTCAAAGGCGGCGTGCTCATCCGGCATCAAACCGCTCACGGGATTGTTCTAACTCAGTACTGGCACGTCTGGCCGCGCCCCGGCTTCCGGCCAGGCAAGGTCGTCAGCAGGGGCCAGGTGTTCGCTGACGTCGCCAGCATGGGCAGCCGCACCCATCTCCATTTCGCCGTGTTCCGCGGCGACGTTCAGGCCAACGCGTGGCGGGGAGCCCTGCCGCCTTCCCCCTGCGATGGATTTCCAGCGTTTCCCAATCATTTCGTCAACCCCACCGCTTTCATCAAAGCCCACCTGGCACCCGCAACCTCGAACCCGAATCCTTCGACACCGTTGCCCTCGTCCACCTCGAGCCCGCCTGCACCGACCCGGCAGACGAGCCAGTGCGGGCACTCGTAATTGGCACTTCCCAGGTCTATCTGCCGGTCTTCACCGCATCCGGACGCGGCGACTGCTTCTCGCCGCCGCGTGCCGGCAAGACCGACGTGGTCCGAAGGGCCGAGCTCCGCGCTTGATCGATACGGGCGCACGCATCGCAATGCGCGATCGACGGGAATTACCCCCGAGTCCTTCGTGAAGTCCGAAGAGGCCTTTTGGCGGTCGCGCTAAGCGTTGTAGCCGGAAGGCGCTCCTGGCGGTAGGTAGGGCGTCGGATCGATCGGCTGCTGCTTGATGCGCAGCTCGAAGTGAAGGTGCGGGCCGGTTGAGTTTCCGGTCGAGCCCTCGAGCCCGATCGTCTGACCCTGAACCACCTGCTGGCCGACCTTGACCAGGGCGGTGGAGAGGTGGCCGTAAAGCGTGTCCAGTCCGCCGGAATGCGCGATTACGACATACCTTCCATAACCGCTGCTCGAAGCGCCGACCAGGGCGACCACTCCGTCGTCGGCTGCCAAGACCGGAGAGCCGAACGGCTCGACCAGGTCGATGCCGGTGTGAAAGTGCGGGTAGCCTCCGAACGGGGGCTCGAGCACGAGCTTGCTGGGCCCGAATCCCTGGGAGATCTGCGCCTTTGGCTCAGGCCAGATGAATCGATACTTGGTCGAGTGCCCTGAGCTGGTCGGAATCTGGCCGACGTTGTTCGACTGAGACCAGAGCTGGACCTGCGTCCACACCGACTGCATGGCCGCCGCGATGATGGCATCCTGCTGCTGCTGCAGCATGTCGGCCACGGCTTGTGCCAGCTTCGCCGATTGTGACCTGAGCAGCGCCAGCTCGTAATGCGTCTCGTCGATCTTCGCCTGGAGCTGGACCATCGATTTCTCCTGCTGCTTGTGCAGCTTGCGAAGCTGTACCAGCTCGGAGGCGAGCTGGTTTCGCAAGCTGACCTGCGTGTCGCGATCCGCCTGCTGCTGCACCCTGACCGCCTCCAGGTCCGTCAGGTCGGAGGCGAGCAGCTGCTTTAGCTCGGCGGCCCGCGATCCGGCCACGTTCAGGTCGGAGATGCGGGTCAGGAGGTCGCTCAAGCTCTGGGCCTGACCGAGGATCACGAGCACAGAGGTCGGCGCCGTGTAAATCGCCCTGGCCAGCTCGCTCAATTGAGCGCGCTCCGCGTCGATTCGCATCCCAAGCATCGCCTCGCGCACCATGGATGCGGCGATCTGAACATCCAGATCGTCGATCTGCTGCTGGGCGTCGGCGATCTGGCCCTGGACCGCCACCTGCTGCGCAGTGTTGTCGATCAGCGACTGCTTCAGCTGCTGTTGAGCGGCCATGGCATCCGCGAGGTTGCTGCCGAGCTGGGCCCTGATCTGGTCGATCACCGCCTTCTGCCGCGCCGGATCGGTGCCGGGCGATGCGCCGGCGCCGGTTGAACCCGCCCCCAGCAGAACCAAAGCCAGCGAGACCGCGACGAGAAGCCTTTTCACGACTCCAGGTGCCTGCGCACGCCGACCAGTGAGGATCCCGAACCAAGGCCGACACCGGTGGCCATCACGATGAGAGCGGCAACGGCCGCGATGCTGAACGTGATCCCGGGCGCAAAGCGGGTGAATGTATCGGCACCCGCCGACATCCCCACCATGGTCAGGGCAAAGGTCGCCAGGCCGGCGGCTGCCCCCGCGAGTGCGCCGGTGATGGCTCCCTCGACAACGAAGGGCCCGCGCACCATCCAGCGCGGCGCCCCCACCAGCTGCATGATCGTGACTTCGTCCCGGCGCGAGTGGATGGCAGCCTTGACGCTGTTGATCGTCACCGTCACCGCGACGAATGCGAGGACCGCCAGGAAAGCGATGCCGGCCACCGCGATGCCGAAGATCACAGCCTGGATGCGCTGGTAGGCACCCTTGTCGTATGAGGTCGGGTAGACAGGATCGACCGCGGTGTCCGTCCTGACGAAGGCCGCGATGGCCGCCACGTCATCGATGTTCTTGACCTGCACGTCGAGGCTGGCTGGGAACGGATTGCTCTGGCTGGCATCGGCGAGCTGCGGCAGGCCGGGGATCCTCCGTGCTCGCTCGAGGGCCTGAGCAGTGGTCACATAGTTCACGCTGGCCACGCGCGCGTCGGCGGCGAGCCGATCCCACAGCGAGTTGACGTCAGCGCTGGGCGCGCCGCTGCGCATGTAGACGTGAAGCAGGGAGGCCTGGCCGGACTCGACCTGCTCGAGGTTGTTGATGGCGAAGCCCGCCAGGCCGGCAATGCCGGCCATCAAAAGGAGGAGCGTCATCGAGCCAAGTGCCGGCGCGATGCTTCCGATGTTCCGGAACCAGTTGCGAGCAGCGCCGAAGAACAGGTAGCGCAACGTGTTTCCCACCACCGTGCGCGCCATGGCGCCCCTCGGCGGCGCGTCCTTCACGACGATGCCGAGGCCAGCCATTCCATCCTGCCAATCCCGCCCGCCGGCTGGTCGCGCACGAGGCGACCCTCAACCAGCGTCAGGATGCGGCGCTGCAGGCGCCGGACGATCTCGACGTTGTGGGTGGCGACCAGAACCGTGGTGCCGGAGGTCGCGACGTTCTCAAGCAAGGCCATGATCTGCCAGGCCGTCTCCATGTCGAGGTTGCCGGTCGGCTCGTCGGCGATGAGGACACGGGGCTGGGTGATCATCGCCCGCGCCACGGCGACTCGCTGCTGCTGACCCCCTGACAGCTGGTCCGGGAAGCTGCCGCCACGGTCCCCAAGGCCCACCGCCTCGAGCGCGTCGAGCGCGCGATCGTTGGCCTCGGCATCCGAGATACGCAGGTCGCCGACCTGGAGCCCGAAGGCAACGTTCTCCTTGGCCGTCAGGCGAGGCAGGAGCTTGTAATCCTGGAAGACGACGCCAACCCGACGGCGGAGGTCGGCGACATGGGAAGCCTTCAATGAGTGGGCGGCGATGCCATCCACCCAGACCTCGCCCCTGGTGGGGCGAAGCTCACGGTTGATCAGCTTCAGGAAGGTCGTCTTTCCCGCGCCGCTGGGGCCGACGAGAAATGTCAGCTCGCCTGGCTCGAGCGACAGGCTGACGTCATCGAGGGCCAGGCGCGAGCCGTAGGCTCGGGTGACGCCGGTGAACTCCACGATTGGGCGCAGCACGGCAGGGAACACAACAGGCCTAACGCCGAATCCGCCGGTTTCCTGTTCCTCAAACTGCTACGGGGACAAATTGGGTCCCCAATCGCCGGCGGCTACCCGGAGTAGCCGTCCGACTCTGGGTTGGATTCGGCGGCCCCACCCCAACCAAGATGTCCTCCAACGGGACCCCCACCCCACCAGGCCCGGCTCAGGCCGGCCACCCTGCACGCGTCTCCAGAGGTGAGGGGCCGGCCTTTCGCCGGCCCCGGCTGGACCTACTCGGCGGCTACGGTCAGGCCGCGGGCGTGACCCTCGGCGGCTTCCGCGTTCGACTGCTGCAGCATCACCCGCAGGCGGGACTTTGCCACGGCGAGGCGCGATGCGACGGTCCGCTCCGGGATGCCCAGGGCCTGAGCAATCGCACGATTCGTGTAGCCGTGGTAGTGGCGGAGCACTATGGCAGCGGCCTGCTTGGGCGGAAGCTGCGCAAGCGCGTCCGCCAGGTCGCGGTGCTCCACCGATGCTTGTGGATCCGGGCCAAGGCTCGGGCGTCCGATCCGGCGGATCACCTCACCCACCTCTCGCAGCCGCATCTTCCTCTGGTACGAGACGGCCGCGTTGATGGCGATGCGGTGAACCCAGGCCTCAGCCGGTGCAATCGGCTGCCACGTGTCCCACTTCTTGTACGCCCGCTCGAACGCGTCCTGCGCGCAATCCTCAGCGGCTGATCTGTCGCCCAACATGGCAGTCAGCGTGCCCAGGATCTTGCCGTATGACGCCTGGTAGAGCCGCTCGAAGTCCGCTTCGTTGCCCGGCTGGTAGGTCATCTGCTCACGCTCGCCGCTCGAAGCCGTTGACTCCGATATCGCCTCCGCCATCCAAATTCCCCCTAAGTGAATTTTTGCCGTCGGTTTATGGCCTTACTCTCGGGCTCGGACCCCATGGCGGTCGCCGTACGGCAGGACGGACTTTTGCTCGCACAGTTGAAGTAGAGCCAGGCCCGAGTACTGCGCTTGAGGGAGGCGTTTCTAATACAAATGAACGAATTTGAACTGCGGCTCGAATCCGACCTTCGAAAGCTCCTCGACCCCATAACGGCGGCGTCCGTACCGCCAAGGCGGGGAATGCGAACACCAGAGGCACCGAAGCTGGTGCTGCGAGTGGTGAACCCGGAGACGCTCGCCACGATGCCGGTCAAGGCCTTCTAGCCACACCACCAGGGCGGCGGTCAAGCGGCCGCTGCCCTCCTGGCCGGACCCTGCCGTTTAGCAGGTAGGAGGTTAAAACCAGCGCGTTTCAGTGACGTGAGCCCACTCGTGACACTCATTGCCAAGGCTCTCGTCGGTGGAACCGTCGTGTGCGGCTTCGCCGCCATCGGAGAGTTTCTGCGCCCTCGCGGACTGGCCGGCATGTTCGCCGCCGCTCCTTCGGTGGCGCTTGCCAGTCTTGCGGTCACCAGCGTCGCGAGCGGCGCGGGTTCGGCGACGAACCAGGCGACGGCGATGGTGGCTGGGGCTGCCGCCCTCTTCGTTTACTGCCTGGTCGGCATCGAGTCGGTCAGGAGGTTCGGGGGCATGCAAGGCGCCATCGCGGCAATGGTTCCATGGCTCGCCGTGGCGATTGGACTGTGGGCCGTGGTGTTGCGATGACCTCGCCTGCGGACCGGCCCGACCAGGAGCCCGCCGAGGTCGACCTCAAGAAGATCAAGTCGGTTCAACCCCGCGATTACCTCATCCGGTTCGCCTTTGGCGCTTCGATCTCTCTGATCGCGGGCATCCTGACCCTGGCATTCGGGCCCCTCTTCGGCGGCCTCTTCCTGGCGTTTCCGGCGATCCTGCCCGCCACGCTGACCCTGCTGGAGAAGAAGGACGGGCTCGCCCAAGCCGCCGCTGACGTGAGGGGGGCTGTGATCGGATCGATCGGCATGATCGGCTTCTCTGTGACCGCCATGACCGTGCTCCCTCGCCAACCCGCTATCGGACTGGCTGCCGCGCTGGTCACCTGGGCAGTCGTCAGCGTCGTTATCTACGTGACGCTTCGCTTGATGGCCCGGTGGCTGGGCGAGCGGCAGTATCTGCCCGAGATTCCGACACGTGAGGCCGCGACGGTGATCGAAGCTCTGAAGGCCAGCAGGTACACGCTTGCGCTGGCAGAGTCGTGCACCGGCGGCACCATTACCGCTTTGCTGACCGACGTTCCGGGGGCGGGAGAGGTGATTCGCGGCGGCATCGTGACGTGGCACCGGGACACTCTTGGCGTCGATGCCGTGGTGCTCGCCGAACATGGGCCTGTCAGCCCGCAGGTGGCCCGCGAGATGGCCCACCGCGTGAAGCAGCTCATGTGCGCCGACATCGGATTCGCGATTGTCGGACTCGAGGGGAAGTCTGACGACGGCAAGCCCCCAGGCCTCACCTATCTCGCACTGGCGACGCCGGACAACCGGACGCTTGTGCGCCGCCACGCCACGGATCACGGCGCCGGCAGGAATCGAGAGCGCGACGTTCGCACATCCTTCGATTTGATCCGCGGTTCGCTCACGGGCGAACGCGCCGGCTGAATCGGGCGGCGAGTACTCGCCGATCGGCCCTGCGTTCAAAGTCATGAGGGGCTTTCGTGCAGGTTCGACGGAGGAAACCGGATTGGCGGAAAAGGTTCGCGAAGTGATGACCCCCGGGCCGATGGCGCTCGAAGACGAAGCATCCGTGGTGGACGCTGCCAGGGCGATGCGGGATGGAGATTTCGGATCGATCATCGTCCTCAAGGAGCCAGGGGGTCCAGTCCGTGGAGTCCTGACCGATCGGGACATCACGGTCCGCGTGGTCGCTGAGGGCGTCGACCCCAGGTCAGTCAGGCTGTCCGACGTCTGTGAGGGCGAGGTCGTGACGGTTGGCCCGGACGAGCCGATCGAGAAGGTCGCCCAGCTCATGCGCGAAAAGGCGATCAGGAGGTTGCCGGTGGTCGAAGGCGGACGCCTGGTCGGTGTGGTGTCGCTGGGCGATCTAGCCAAGGAGATGGACGAGGGCCCCGCGCTCGCGGACATCAGCTCCTCCCCACCCAACAACTAGTGGCAGGCACCGGACGACGTGCGAAGCCCTCCGGCCCCGCGGGCCACCTTCCCCGCAAGCGGGGAGGCTGGTCGCAGCGTGTCACCAATGAGAGCAACGCGCTCGACCTCGAGCCGAACCTGTTCACCAAGGACGACCCGCGCAGCATCGCGCTCTCGCTGAAACACTCGGCTGAGGTCAGCAATCGCCGGAAGAGCGACCCTTACCGGTCGGCGATGTCGATGCTCACCTTCTACATCAACCGGGCGGGCACGACGCTTCCGAAGCAGAGGCGCGAAAGGCTGGAGGCCGCGAAAGATGAGCTGCGCACGTTGTTCGACCGACCGCGGCGGCACCCTGCCTAGGGAAGGAGAGCGGGCCTAGCGGCGAATGCCGGCGGCCATCGCCTCGAGCCTGCGAATCCTTTCTTCCAGCGGCGGGTGAGTGCTGAAAAGGCCGGCCAGAGCTCCGCCTGAGAGCGGGTTGACTATATAGAGGTGGGCGAACGCGGGCTGCGCGGTCCGCGACGGCACGACCTGTGTGGCGCGCTCGAGCTTACGCAGGGCTGATGCCAACGCCAACGGGTCGCCCGAGACTTCGGCGCCAGTGTGGTCGGCTTCGAACTCGCGTGAGCGGGATACCGCCAGCTGAATCAGCGTGGCTGCGATCGGGGCGACGATTATCAGCAGGAGGCCGCCGATGAGGCCTCCGGCGCCCTGGCCATCGCGGTCGTCACGCCCTCCGAAACCTCCAAACATCAAGCCCCACTGGCCGAGGTTGGCAATGAAAGTGATCGTGCCGGCCAGCACCGCGACCACAGAGCTGATCAGGATGTCGCGGTTTCGCACGTGCGCAAACTCATGCGCGAGAACTCCATAGAGCTCCTCCTCATCGAGGATCTGCAGCAGGCCCTGGTTGACGCAGATGGCTGCGTGCGAGGGCCCGCGTCCGGTGGCGAACGCGTTCGGTGAGGGGTCCGGGCTGACGTAGACGCCCGGCTTGGGGACGTGGTACTGGAGAGCCAATCGGTCGGCGATCCGGTGAAGCATCGGCGCCTGCTCCGGCCCGACCTCTCGCGCCCTCGCGGACGCCAGCGCGATGCGATCGCTGAACCAGTAGGCAACCCCGTTCATGACGATGGCGATAACGAGGGCAAACGCCATGCCGGCGTTTCCCCAAATCCTTCCCAAGAGCACCAGAAGCACGGCCATCAGGACCATCCAGAAGGCGGTTTTCAGCTGGTTCATCAAGGTGATTGTTCCCCAGCCTAACTCCAGTCAATCGCCCACCATCCGGCTGGGGCGGGGCTCGTCCGGAGGCGCCTCCGGGCGGCGGTAAGCGGCGCGTAGCTGCCGCGAGCCTGACTACAGGTTGAGCTGCGCCGCCACCGACGCGTTGCCCAGGACCGCGAGAGTCAGCAGCACGACGCAGAACTGCATGGTCCGGGCCACCAGGCCGACGCAGAGCTCGGCGTGGCGGCCCGGATGCCGCTCGCGATAGCGGAAGGCAAGGGAGACCGCGAATGCCATCCCGAGCACGAGCAGGAGCTTCATCACCCAGAACAAACCCGGGCCGCCCACCTGCATGATGAAGGCGGCCGTCTGGTTGGCCTCGATGCCGCCCCGGAACGTATCCGCCTGGGTGGTGATCACATCCGCCATCTGGGCTTGCGCCAGCAGGGCCAACCAGATCGTCAAAGACCTCCGGTCGTGACGCGCGACCCGCGTCGGCGACGCACCTGACCCCATCAATTGAACCGGCTCCCATAGCATCTGGACTCAACTCCGGACTCCGCCACTTGCATGGGGTGCCCCGTTACTGCAACGCGCCGGCATCCTCCGTCCACCCACTTCGCCGGGCCGGCGTGCGTCATCATTGGCTCGCCTTGACCAGCGCCGAATTTTCATCAGAGGAAGCGAGTCGGCTCTACGAGCTGGACCGCACCCACTGGCTGCACCCACAGGGCGACCTGGACGCGCCGGCCGGCACGGTCCCGCAGCTGATGTTCGCGAGCGGGAGCGGGGCCACCCTCACCGACGTCGAGGGCCGCGAGTACGTCGACGGAATGGCCTCCCTCTGGAACGTGAATGTTGGCTACGGGCGCGCCGAGCTGGCGGAAGCGGCCGCGACGCAGATGCGGGCGCTCGCGTTCAGCTCCGCTTACGGCGGGTTCAGCACCAAACCCGCCATCGAGCTCGCCGCGAAGCTGGCCGAGCTGGCGCCGGGCGAGCTCTCGGTCACTTATTTCGCCTCAGGGGGAGCGGAGGCCAACGACACCGCATATAAGGTCGCGCGACTGTACTGGAAGCTGCGCGGCGAGCCGGGACGGGTGAACATCGTCTCGAGGCTTCGCGACTACCACGGCCTGACCTACGGAGCGACCAGCGCCACGGGCCTGGCCAACTTCTGGAAGGGTTTTGAGCCGCTCGCCCCGGGCTTTCTGCACGCGCCCGCCCCCGATCCCTACCGCTATTCAGGCGAAGGGCAGGCCGGCGCGGCCTATGTCATGGCGCTGGAAGAAGTGGTCTCAAAGGCAGGCGCTGACACCGTGGCCGCCGTCGTGGCGGAGCCAGTTCAGGGTGCGGGAGGCGTGATCGTGCCCCCCAGCGACTATTTCCCCCGGTTACGGCAGGTGTGCGACAAGTACGGGCTGCTGCTCATCGCCGACGAAGTCATCACCGGTTTCGGCCGGACAGGTCGCTGGTTTGCGATGGAGCACTGGAACGTCCAGGCGGATCTGATGGTCTTTGCCAAGGGCGTTACCAGCGGGTATCTGCCGCTCTCAGGAGTGATGTTGACCCGTGCGGTTCACGACACGCTGAAAACCGCTAAGGGTCCGTTCCAGCACGGGTTCACTTACAGCGGCCACCCCACTGCGTGCGCTGTCGGCCTGCGAAACCTGCAGATCCTCGAGGACGAGCACCTGGTGGAACGTGCGGCAGAGAAGGGCGCATACCTGTTGCAGAGACTTCAGGACCTGCGCTCACACGAAATTGTGGGCGACGTGCGTGGCCTCGGCCTGGTCGCCGGCGTTGAGCTCGTGCGGGATCGCACCACCAAAGAGCTCTTCGAGGCCTCCGCCGGCGCGGCGCGGCGCGTCTGGCTCGCAGCGCTGGAGGAAGGCGTGATCGTCAGGCCGCTTGGTGGTGATGTGCTGGCAATGTCGCCGCCATTCGTCATCAGCAACGAGCAGATCGACAGGATCGTACTGGCGCTGGACAAGGCCCTCACCCGGGTGGAGAAAGAGCTCAAGGCCACCGTCTAAAACGACGACCCGATATCGGTCCCGAATAGGAGACCCCGGCTGGGCGTTCCCCGACTGGGAGATCTCGCGAATAATGAAGTCAACGCCGATCGTCTCGGCCGCTCTGGCGTTGCTGGCGGCCGGCGCCGCCCTGATAACCGCCTGCGGCGACTCCGCGGTCACGCTCTCGAACACCGCGGTTCCCGCTGCCATCGCCAAGGGCGCCTCGATCGACGTGATCGACATCGACCAGCGCGCGCACCTGCTGTACGCGGCGGATCGCACGGACCAGGGCGTCGACGTGTTCGATATCGCCTCCCCACAGGCCAAGTACATCCAGACCATCCGGATGCCCAGCAATCCCAACGGGCTGGCCATCGCGCCTGAGCTGGGGCGCCTGTTCGTCGGCACCGCCAACGGGTCTGTGGTGATCGTCAACATCGACACCAGCTCGACCACCTATGGAGCCGTGATCGCCGACGTCAAGACCGGCGGCAACGGTGTCGACCTGCTCGACTACGGGGCGGCCAGGCAGCGCGTCTACGCGGCCAGCGCTGCCGATGGAAATATCATCAGCATCGACGCGACCACCGGTCAGATCATGACGCGCTTCGCGCTCGGCAAGATCCGCCTGGAGCAGCCGAGGTACAACCCGGCCGACGGGATGGTCTATGTCACCAGCCCGGATGCCGACACTCTCTTCCGCATCGACCCAAGCACAGGCGTGCTCAAGGACAAATACCAGCTGGGTGGGTGCAAGCCCCTGGGCCTCGCGATCAGCCCCATCACGAACAGGGCCCTCATGGCTTGCCACAAGTACACGGTTGCGTTCGACCTTGGCGCGGGCAAGATCATCGGAACTTTTCAGCTGGGGAACGCCGACATCGTCACCTACGACGCCAAGGTGGACCGATTCTTGGTGGCCACTCTGCCCCACGCGAAGACCCCGGGACAGGTTGGCATCTTCGGCGGGAATCCGATCACCTACATCTCGTCCGCGGTGACCAACGTGAGTGGAAACTCAGCTGCCTACGACGAGACGAACCATGTTGTCTACACGCCCAACGTGGAGCCGACCCGAGCCAGGTTGGCCGGTTTCGCGATGCCCGTGCCCCTGACCGGCGTGCCGGCATTCTTGAACACGGCGTGGCCCTACGCGGCCGTCATCCTGGGATGCCTCCTGTTGTTTGCGTTCCTGATGCGCTCGGCGGATCCCATTCGCCGGCCGGTTCCAGCCCCGAAGCGCGGCTCCAAGACCGCATCCGCGAAAGCTGCCGAACGGCCACAGCAGGCCTAGCAGCCCTCCGCGACCTCTTCGATCAGGTCGGCCGCACGCCGCGTCCCGGGTCGTGCCTGCAGTCGCCATGAAACAGCCCGCATCCGGTGTCGCAGCGTTTCATCGCCGAGCACCTGGTCGATGGCCTTGACGAGGTCCTGGTCCTCGAACGAGTAAGTAGGGATGTGCACTCCATGGTATGTCTCGTGAACCCGCTGGGCGTTGTCGTGCTGGTCCCAGAAGATCGGCAGAACGATCATCGGCTTGCCGAAGTACATGCACTCGGTCGTCGTGTTGTTGCCGCCGTGCGTGATGACGAGATCGACGTGAGGGAGGATCGAAGTTTGCGGCAGGAACTCCGCTCCGAGCATGTTGCCGGCGAGCTCGTAAGCCTCGTGCTGTGGGCCCTTGCTCACCACATACCGATGCGGCGTTCGCGACAGCACGTCGACCAGCCGTTCCATCAGCGGGACATCCGCTGAGCCGAGTGAGCCGAGGCTGACGTAAATGAGCCGTTCGCCGTCGTGAATTGGGGGATCCCACGGCGCATCGGTGGAGCGAACGCTCGTCTCGAGGTTGTGCCACGTGGCGGGCAGGGCTGAGCTTCGGGGATAGTCGAGCTCTGACGGATACAGATACAGGTTGAGCCAGGGCGATTCATCGATGAACTCCAGCTCAGGCAGCCGGGGAGCGCCGTGCTCGGCGAAGAACTCCGAGAACTCCTGCTGCATCTGCCCGACCCGGCGCCGGTACTCCTCCTGGAACTCGGGCCAGCCCGACCTGTCGTCGATCGCGTAGCCCGAGAACACCGGCGGCAGGCCAGGGTCCTTGAGCTCGAGCGGGTTGCATGAGGCGATTCGCACCCAGGGCCGGCCGCTGGCGGCGATGGCAGGAAAGCCGACGACGTTGTCTTCGACGATGACGTCCGGCGCGAGCTCATCGAAGATCTCGGTCAGCCGCGGGTCGACATAGCGCGCGCCGTCCACGAGCGCCTGCCAGGTGGGCGCGATGAAGCCATCGAGCTGTTCCAGAGTGGACCTGCGAAACACCGGCGCCGTGTCGCGGATGAAGTCCTTCCAGAACTGGCCTGGCACCTCAGGCTCCGCGGGTGCGGGACCGAGGCGCATGAGCCGTTCCTCGAAACCCTTGGCCTCGAGCGTGCCCTTGAAGGACTCCTCGATCACGAAAACGACACGGTGACCGCGACGCCGCAGCACGTCGCCGATGCCGACGCAGTTGTTCGTCGGCCCAAACGCGCCCTCGGGAAAGAAGAGGATCGTTTTCTCCGGCGAATCTTCGATCATGTCGCGGCCCGGATATCCAGTCCCACTTCAAACGACTCGTAGCCCGGCGCCACCAGCGGCCACGGGCGCTCCCGCTCCCACACCTCGGCCAGGTCGAGAAGTAACCCATCGCGGAATCGGGGAGCCATCACCTGCAATCCGAACGGGACGCCGTTCGGGCAGATTCCGGCGGGCAGCGAGATCGCGGGGAGGCCGGTCATATTTGCCACCTCGGTGTTGTAAACGTCGCTGGGAAGCATGCCCGGCTCGTCTTGCGCGGTCAGTCGACCTTCGGCGAGGAAACCCGCGGCCGCGACAGTCGGCGACAGGATGACGGCATCCACGCCCAGCAGGTTGTCGAACTGCCTGACGTAGTCAAAACGACGCCATCGCGCACTCATATACTCGTCGATCGAGGCCCGCAAGCCCTCCTCCATGAAGGCGCGCGCCGCCGGATGCATGCGGTCGAGGTTAGCCTGCACGAATTCACGGCCCAAGCGGTGGACGTGCTCGACCGACGCGAGCGTGACCCACTCGTTCTTCGGGCCGCCGTCGAGCCAGAGCGCATCGGTCTCGATGCGTTCGATACGGATACCGAACACCTGGCGCGCAGCCTCGAGTGCGGCCTCAAACGCAACTGAGACAGCCTCCGGAAGCGGGCCGGCGCCGGAGAGCCGTGGCGTCGCGAAGAACCTTGCGGGTCTTTCGCCGGAGACCGGGTACGCGATCGGAAGCGCTGTCGGGTCGCCCGCCACCGGGCCGCCCTCGATCGACATGAGCAGTCGAAGATCGGCCACCGTGGTGGCGAAGGGCCCATCGGTGGAGAAGTCGATCCAGTCGGGGATGGGCCGGCGGCCGATCACGCCGTTGGTGGGTTTGATTCCCACCAATCCGCAGAACGCTGCCGGGATGCGTATCGAGCCCCCGCCGTCGGTGGCGGTCGCGATCGGCGCCATGCCGGCGGCAACGGCTGCGGCCGAACCGCCGCTGGAGCCCCCTGGGGACCAGTCCAGAGCCCACGGATTTCGGGTCGTCCCGAAGAGCAGGTTGGAGGTGAAGCCTTCGGAGGCGAACTCCGGCAGGTTCGTCTTCCCCACCGCGATGCCGCCCGCAGCTCGCAGGCGTGATGGCACGAGGCCATCAACGCTGGCGAGCGGCGCGTCCGCGAACAGCACCGAACCCATGGTCGTCCGCATGCCGGCGACGTCTTCCAGGTCTTTGACCAGGACGGGCACGCCCGCCAGCGCCCCGCCGGCGCCCCCAGCTCGATCGAGCGCTTTGGCTTCGGCCAGGGCTTCGTCGGCACGCAAGGCGACGACGGCGTTGATCGGCCCATCGAGGCGCTCGATGCGGTCGAGCGCGTGCCGCACCACCTCCTCGGCCGAGACGCGCCGCGAGGCGATCGCATCGCGTACTGAAGCGATGACTCCTTGGCTCGCCACGTCAGTACTCTAAGGAACACGATGAAAATCGCGACAGCCGTCGAGCCATTTGACTCGTCAGACGCGCGCCGGCTGGTGGCCGCGCTCGATGCGCACCTGGCCAGTCGTTACGAGGCTGACCAGATCAACAGCTAGAGCCTCACCCTGGCGGCCTTCTGCGGATGAATGGTCTCGCCGCGCTCGAGCATGTCGACGAACTCCGCGATTTTCCGGGTCCGTGTGTCAGCCCTTTTGACCGTGGCGATCCGATACAGGATCGCGTAGCGGTTCTGGCTGTTGAGGGTCGCAAACGTGGCCTGGGCTTTGGGCCTGACGGCCAGCGCCGCCGCAAGCTCGGCCGGCACTTCGATGTTCGCCGGACCTGAATAGGCGGCTTCCCACCGGCCGTCCGCCTTGGCTCGATCGATCTCGGCAATCCCTGACGCGTGCATCCTTCCCTCGACCACGAGCCTCTCGGCGGTGCCGGTGTTGCGCTTCGACCACGGGCTGCGCTTGCGGCGCGGCGTGAAGCTCTGGATGAAGGTGGCTTCGTCGGCCCTTCGACCCTGGCCGTCAATCCAGCCGAAGCAAAGTGCTTCTTCCAGTGCCTGCGTGTAAGTGAGACTCGTCGGCTTCAACGTGTCTTTCTTCGCTAGCAGCAGCCATACCCCGTCCAGGTTCGAGTGATTCTTTTCGAGCCACGCCCGCCATGCTCGAACGTCGGCTACAACCAGCTGCGGCTTGTCGGCGCTCAAAGCTCGTTCAGCCTAAGTGAGCCAGGCGTCGTACGCTCGCGAGCGATGGTTGCCTGCCCACATCTGATCCGTATCAAGCCGGTCACACCCGGCGCCGACGGCTGCGAAGACTGCCTGCGAATCGGCGATTCCTGGGTGCACCTGCGGCTCTGCATGACATGTGGGCACGTCGGTTGTTGCGACAGCTCGCCCAACCAGCACGCCACCGCCCATTTCAAGCGCACCGGCCATCCGATCATCAGATCGTTCGAGCCTGGTGAGGACTGGGGCTGGTGCTATGTGGATGAGATCGCTCTCGACCCAAGTCGCTGGCCGGTCAACGGACCAGTCGCCCACAGCCACCACTAACGAACCAGTCGGGCGGCATCGGGCGGCAGCAATTGCGAGTGAGTCGCCCTCGCCGATCGCCGGGTTCAAGCCGCGATGCCAATTCTGGGTTCAGGCGCCTGACCAGACTTCAGCCAGCGTTGCGGCCGTGCGGGTCGACGATGCAACCCCGTGACACCGCCGCCGCCGAGAACAAGCCCTCTGGCGGCCGGTCACGGTGCGACCCTGTCCGCCCAGCCGTGCGAGCGCTCCAGCTGGCCCGCCAGCCGGAACAGCGCCGCCTCGTCTCCGTACCGACCGGTGAACAAAAGGCCAATCGGCAGACCATCGTCGCTCCAGGCGAGCGGCACGGACATGGCCGGGTTCCCGGTCAGGTTGGCGATCGAGTTCCAGGGATTGAACGAGAGGTCGAACTTCCACCACTCGTCTGCACCCCCGTAGGAGCGGTTCAGGACGCCGAGCTCGAGGGGCGGCTGCGCCAGCGTTGGCGTCAGCCAAGCGTCGTACCTGGCAAAGAAAGGCGCGATCTCCCGGGTCGCGGCGTGGATCAGGTCAACCGCTCTCACGAGCTGGACGGCGCTAACTGCCCTCCCCCGCTCGACGAGCTCCCAGGTGGTGATCTCGAGCTCATCGCTTCGTGGCGGCCGGCCGATGCGCGATTGGACGATGCCATGGTCGGTGGCATTGCCTACCGACCAGATGGTCACCATCGGATCGAGCAGGACCTCCTCGTCATAGGTCGGTTCGTCCTCGACGACGTGATGGCCCAGCGCCTCAAGAAGAGTCGCGGTTGCCTTGACCGCCCGCCGGCATTCGTCATGGACCGGCATGCCGAGAGGCGCTCGTGCGCTCCACGCGATCCGCATCGGCCCGGGTTCCCGGGTCACCTCGTTGAGAAAGGGCTCGGACGGTGGGGCCGGCCAGTAGGGATCGCCAGGAACCTCGCCCGCGGTCGCGTCCAGGAGCGCGGCACTGTCACGAACGGAGCGCGTGACGGCATGTTCCACCGCCAGCCCGGACAGGACCTCGCCGGCGTCAGGCGCGAACGAGATGCGGCCGCGCGTCGGCTTCAGTCCGAACAGGCCGCAGCATGAAGCGGGTATTCGAATCGACCCGGCGCCGTCGCTGGCGCTGGCCGCGGGCACCATGCGCGAAGCAACCGCGGACGCGGAGCCCCCGCTGGATCCCCCGGCGGTCCGCTCGAGGTTCCAGGGGTTGCGGGTGGGTCCGAACACCTCGGCCTCCGTGGTCGAGTGGTTCCCGAACTCGGGGGCGGTGGCTCTGCCGACGATGACCAGACCCGCGTTGCGCAACCGGGCCACCAAGCCCCCGTCGTGGTCCGCGATGTATTCAGCCAGCGCTTTCGAGCCGTCTGTCTGGCGTACTCCCGCGCATGGCTGGCCGAGGTCTTTGACCATGTAAGGCGCACCCGAGAGCGGGCCCGGCGGCAGCTTTCCCGAGGCCACCTTCCGCGCCTCTTCGAACATTGGAGTCGCCAGGCAGTTCAGCCGAGGGTTGTGCGACTCGATCCGCGCGACGGCCGCCTCCGCCAGCTCGAGCGCCGTGGCTTCTCCCCGACGGACCAGCTCCGCTTGGCCGATCGCGTCGAGCTCCCAGACCTCAGTCATTCGATAGGACGTGCAGGTCCGGACGCCTCTCTGCCGCGTCGAACCACGGGAATCGCCGCTCGTGAGCCGACGCGATCCTGAACGCGGTCACATCGTCGTAGGTCTTGCCGACCACCGACAGGCCCGTCGGGACGCCATCGCGCGAGCGCCCCGAGGGCACGCTGATCACCGGGCACCGGCTGGCGATGTTGAAAGGCACAGTCATCAGCGTGTCGAGCACGTTGGCCGAGTCCCACTCGGCGGGTAGCGCCGGGACGGCGAAGGTTGGGCAGATGAGGGCGTCGAACTTGTCGAGAATCTCGCCGAGCGGCTGGTAAATGCGAGCCTCCAGCTCCAGGCCTCTCACAAAATCGTCCTTTGAGATCTCATTGGCCTCCTCGACGAATCGCTTGGCATAGGAGGTGAACTCGTCGCCGTGCTCCTCATAGAGCTCCTTGATCGACGGTCCGAAGATCATCCCGAAATGAATTCGAGCCGCGCGATTGATCGACGCGAGGTCCCACGGGAGCGACACCTCCTCGACGGCGGCCCCAGCCTCGCGCAGGCGATCGGCGGCAGCGCGAGTGCCGGCGATCACGTCCTCGTTCACCTCGTAGCAGTTGAGATTCATCGACAGGGCCAGCCTCAGCCCCTTGATCGACTCGAGGTGGTCAGGGATGACGAGCTTGGGCCTCAACGACACCACGTCGCTCGGGTCCGGCCCGGCGATCACGTTCTCGAGCAGGGCAACGTCGGACACCGTTCGAGCCAGCGGGCCTTCGTGGCAGTAGTGATCCAGGTTGAAGATCTCGGTCTCGGGCACGCGGCCATACGGGGGCTTGAATCCAACGACCCCGCAGAAGGACGCGGGGATCCTGATCGAGCCGCCGATGTCGGAGCCCGTCGCCAGGGTCGTCGTCCCGGCGGCGAGTGATGCCCCCGAGCCACCGCTGGAGCCGCCTGGCGAAAACGCGAGGTTCCACGGGTTGCGAGTAACGCCCCACAGCTTCGACCACGTGACGGGTGCGCATGCAAACTCGGGGGTGGTTGTCCTCGCGTGCACGATGGCGCCGGCATCGAGGATCCGCTGCACGAAAACCGCGGTGTGATCGGCGACCATGTCGCGCAGCGCGAGCGAGCCAAGCGTGTTCTTGTGCCCGGTTATCGGCGCCTCCTCTTTGACGGCGACCAGAAGCCCTTCCAGTGCTCGCGGTGCGTTCCCCTTACCGGCATACCTGGCCTCGGCCGTCCGGGCTTGCGTCAGGGCCTCATCGAAGAAGGTCTGGGCGAAGGCGTTGATCGCCGGCTCGACTGCCGTGGCTCGATCAATCACCGCCTGGACCAATTCCACCGGCGACAGCCTGCGGGACTTGAACTGCTTCAGAGCCTCGGTCGCCGACATGTAATGCAGGTCGCTCATGTCTCTTCCCCTTTCATCCGGCTGCCATGGTTATTCGTCGCTTTGGCTTCCACCCCGGTCGTGGCACGCTGGAGCGGAGGAGCTTCGTGTAGTCGTCCTGCGGGTGGTCGAGCACATCCGCCGTCTCACCACGCTCGACGACGCGGCCTCGCCACATGACGACTATCTCCTCGGTGAGCTGGCGCACGACGGCGAGATCGTGGCTGATCAGAACGAACGAGATCGACGTTTCATCCCGGATGTCCGCCAGCAGGTTGAGCACCTGGGCCTGGATCGAAACGTCGAGCGCAGCCACTGACTCATCGAGGATCAGGACCCGCGGTTCGGCAGCCAGAGCGCGTGCGATCGCCACGCGTTGGCGCTGACCGCCTGATAGAGCCCGCGGCAGCGCCCGGGTCTGGCGGGTGTCCATGCCGACCAGGTCTGACAGCTCACGCACCCTCTGCTTCCTCTTGTCTGCCGCCCACCCGTGATGTAACCGCAAAACCTCATCGATCGCGCCCTCCATCGTCTGTCTCGGGTCCAGGCTCGTATAAGGGTCCTGGAAGACGATCTGGACCTCTCTCCCGCGCAGGCGGCGCTCGCGCGTGGACCGCGCAGGCATCGACCGATCTCGGCCGCAAGCGTGGATTGTGCCCGCTGTCGCCCGCTCGAGGCCAACGATGAGCCGGGCCACAGTGGTCTTGCCCGAGCCTGATTCGCCGACGATGGCGAGCGAACCACCCTCGGGCACGGTGAAGCCCACACCGCCGACCGCAACGAGCGGCCCGTACTCCTTCCTAAGGTTTTCCACCTTGAGGACGGGCTCAGGCATTTAGGGGCACCTTGAGCTTGCCGAACAGCTCGTCGGCGCGCGCACAGCGCGTCAGCCCACCATCGAGCTCCACCAGAGCCGGCCGCCGCTCGCGGCACACGTCGGCCGCGTGAGGGCATCGTGCAGTGAAGGCGCACTCGTTCTGAGGCGCCTCGAAGCCGGAGAGAGGACGGCCCGGAATCGCCGTCAGGCGGTGCGAGGTGGCATCTATGTTCGGCCGGGCGGCAGCGAGGGCAGCGGTGTACGGATGCAGCGGCTGGTCGTGCAGCTTGTTCGATTCGCGCACCTCGACGACCTGCCCCGCGTACATCACCACCGTCCGGTCGCAGATCGCCGCGGCGAGCTCGAGGTTGTGAGTGATGAAGAGCATCGAAAGACGAAGCTCTGAGCGAAGGTCGTTGAGGATCGCCAGTACCTCAGCCTGCGTCGTGACGTCGAGCGCGGTGGTCGGCTCGTCGGCGAGAAGGAGTCGGGGCTGCGTGAGCAGCGCCGTCGCGATCATCACCCGTTGCAGGAGACCGCCCGAAAGCTCGTGAGGGTACTGGCGCAGCCGGCGCTCGCCGTCCTCAATGCCAACACTCTTGAGCAGGACGACGGAACGTCGCGACGCCTCCAGCATGCCAACCCCAGAATTGGTACGCAGCGCTTCGGTCATGAAGTCCCCGATCCGGCGCACCGGATTGGTGTGCGCCCGCGGGTCCTGGAAAATCATCGCGACCTCGCCGCGAAAGCGTTTGAGCTCGGCGCCGGACAGTGTCATGACGTCGCGGCCGTCGAACCGCACACGCCCGGTGACTGCGGCTCCGGAAGGCAGGAGGCGGTCGATGGTGCGTGCCGTCATCGATTTGCCCGAGCCCGACTCTCCGACCAGCCCGACCGCCTCACCGGGACGGATCGCGAACGACACGTCTTGAAGCACGCGGCGCATATCGCCTTCAACCGGCAGGCTCACGGTCACACCCTCGAGCTCGAGAAGTCCCCCACCCTTCATCATCTCCGGGCCTCTCCTCTCTCGTACAGGCGCTCGCCCAGGATGTTGAAGGCGACCACGACGACGACGATGCACAGCCCGGCGGCGAGCGACGGTATCGGATAACCCTGGATGATCCCCTGCTGGTTCTCCGAGACCATGACCCCCCAGTCGGCTGCGGGCGGCTGCACCCCCAGGCCGAGGAATGAGATCGCCGCGAGGTCGACCATCGCGTACCCGAACAGAGTCGTTGCCTGCGCGACGATCAGGTGAAGCATGTTCGGTATCAGATGCTGCAGGCAGATGGCGATCGACGACGCTCCCTGCACCTCGAGAGCGGCAACGTATGGCTGGGCTCGCTCACGCAGCGCGGCGCCCCGAAGCACGCGCGCCACGTACGGCGTGTATGCAACAGAGAGAGCGAGCACGGGCGCGACGAGGCCCGCTCCGAAGACTGCCGCCGCCAGGACAGCCAGAAGGATTCCTGGGAAAGCAAAGACGATGTCGAGGCCAGAGGAGATCACCGAGTCATAGGTGCCGCCACGCCACGCAGCGGTCACCGCCAGGAGAGATCCCAGGGTCATGCAGATCAACGTCACCGCGACGGGCCCGATCATGGACGTGCGCGCGCCGTACAGCAGGCGGGACAGCACGTCACGACCCGATGCGTCGAATCCAAGCAGGTGCTCAGGGGTCGGCCCGACGAAGTACTGAGACAGCTGAGGTGTGTCCGGGTTGTAAGGCGCCAGCAATGGACCGAAGATCGCGACGATCGCAGCCGCGGCGACCACCGCTGCGGAGATGATCAGGGCCGGGCCGAACCTACTCTGCCTGCGTGGCTCGGAGGGCCTGGCGACGGTCGCCACGCCGGCCGCGACGCTCACTGTGCCCTGCTCCCAAGCGAGACGCGTGGGTCGAGAACCGCGTACAGGACGTCGACGAGCACGTTGACGGCGACGAAGGCCCCGACCAACAGCAGGGAGATTCCCTGGACGACCGCAAGGTCTTTCGACTGCGCTGACTGAACGAGGTAAGCGCCAAGCCCAGCGAGACCGAAGACGACCTCCACCACCGCCGCCACCGCGATCAGAGACGCCACGGTGATGCCTGAGATCGTGGTGATCGGAATCGCGGCGTTGCGAAGGACGTGGCGGCGGATCAGTTCCGCCGTCGGGATGCCTCGGCTGACTGCCGTCTGGACGTGCTCGCGCCTGGATTCCTCACGGATAGCGGCGCGCGTCACCCTGGCCACGATTGCCAGAGATGAGATGGCGAGGGCCACGGCCGGCAGGGTCAGGTGCTTCACCTGGTCGAAGAATCCGACGCCGTTGCCCAGCGATGGAAACCACTGCAGCTGCACAGCGAACACGAGGATCAGCACGATCGCGGCGACAAATGCGGGCAGCGATGCCGAGATCGCTGTGATCACCAGCGTGCTGGTGTCGAGCAGGCCTGGCCTGAGACCCGATGCGATGCCCAGGCCGACCCCGATGGCGATGATCAGGATCGAGGAGTAAAGCACCAGACCGGCGGTGGTCGAGATTCGGGAGGCGATCAGGTCGGAGACGTTCTCTCGCAGCGTGATCGAGATCCCGAGGTTGCCATGCAGCGCGTTGGTCAGCCAGTACCAGTACTGAACGAGGAATGGCTGGTCCAGGTGGTAGCGGGCCTCGAGGACCTTCAGACTCTCCGGCGGGATCGAGCGCCCGCCGGAGAGCGCGGCGATCGGGTTCCCCGGCGCCAGGTAGATGGCGGCAAAGATCACAAAGCTCGCCACCAGCAAGCTGACGACGAGCATCGCCAGCCGGCGAACAAAGAACCGCAGCCGCACGCCGGCTGCCTAGGTCCCGCCCAGCTTGTCCGCCCATGGCGAGAACATGTAAGCGAACGAGGAGTAGGTCCCAGAGAGGTTGTTGCTCGTGATCAAGACGATCAGCGGTTGAAGGACCGGGATCCACGGCAGGTCGCTGGCGATGGCTTTCTCGACGTCGGCCACCTTCTGGGCACGCGTATTGGGGTCCGCGGTGCTGCGGGCGTCGTCAAACATCGCGGCGATCTTTGCGTGGTCGGCCGCATTCGGGTCGGTGCCCTGGACGCCATAGCCGTCGAAGTTCTGCGATCCCTCGGGTATGAGGAACGTCGCGAGCAGCGCCTCGGGGCCCGCGTAGTCACCGTAGTTGAGGGTGAAGAACCCATCGATTCCGACTCGGGCCTTGGGGTCGATGAAGAAGTTGATGAAGTTCTGGGCGGAGACCGAGTGCAGCGTCGCCTTCATGCCGATCGCCTCAGCGGCCGCCTTCAGTGCGCTGGCTTCGATGGAGATGCCGGTCAGCTCGTTCGACATGCCGATCGTGATCGATTTGCCAGTCGCTCCGGCGTCCGCTACCAGCTGCTTGGCCTTCGCGAGGTCCTGGTTCATGTCCGGCGACGAGTCGTAAGCCGCCTGGAACACGCTCTTGCCGTAGCCGAACGTGCCGGAGTTGGATATCCATTTGGGAATGGTGGCAGTGCCTTTGTAAATCGCGTCCACGAGGCCCTTGCGATCGAGTGCCAGCGACAGCGCCTGGCGCACCCGGACGTCCCCGAGCGGGCCTTTGAGGTTGCTGACGATGAACGCGTCGGTGTACCAGCCCGGGCCGTAGGTCACAGTCACCGCCGGGCTCGACTTGAGCTGGTTGAGGGTCGTCAGGGACTGTGCATATACCCCGTTGATGCCACCCGTAAGCAGGGCAGAAGTCAACGAAGCGTCGTTGGGGGCACCCTTGACGTCGATCTCCCTGACCAGCGGCTTGACGCTGGTGTCCCAATAGTTGTCGTTGCGGACCATGACGACCGCGACCCCTGGAGTAAAGGATTGGAACTTGTACGCGCCGGTGCCCATGATCTTGCCGGCGGGCGTTCCGTAGTTGCTGCCTTGCGTCAGCGCGAACTTCTTCTCGATGATCATCGCCGGGATCGAAGCCAGCTCCCCGATGAACCAGTAGTCGGCCTGCTTCATCTTGATGGTCACCTCGTTCGCGCCAGTCGCCGTGATGGAGTCCACGCGGGTGAACACTGCGGGGTAGAAGCCCGCCAGCTTGGCGTCGATGTTGCGGTTGAGGCTGAAGACGACGTCGTCTGGCGTCACCGCGTTGCCGTCCCAGAAGGTCACCCCTGACTTGAGGGTCAGCACGATCGTGGTCGGGTCTGGGTTCGTCATCGTGGCGAGGCCCGGCCCGATTGAGCCATCCGGGGCCTGCCGCAGCAGCGACTCGTAGAGGAGGGAGTCGGTCGTGTTCTCGGGGTAGTCGAAGGCATAGATCGGATCGAGCGATTGCACGTCGCGATAGACCGCCCAGACGACCTTGTCGACGGGCTTGGTCCCGGCCCTGGTCGTGACCGAGAGCTGTGGTCCGGTTCCGGTTGGCGTCCCGGTCGTCCGGCCGCCGCAAGCTGTGACCACCAGTCCGATGACGCCGCAGGCGGCGATCACCTTATGAATGGTGTGCTTCCCGTTCATAGCTCCTTCCTTCGCCGGGTCGGGCCGGCCGCCTACGCAGAGATTTCTCCGCTGCAGTCTAGCCGCCACGCGCCGAGAGCAAAAGCAAGCCATGCGGCCGGGTGAACTATCCCGGGTTGCGCCCCCGACGAACCGTCAAACAATCGAGATTTGCCTCAGGCCGTGCGGTCGAGCACTGCTCGCTTCTGCCCTCGCTCCTCATACCACCTTGCTTCCGCTTCACCGATTGGCGTCGATGGCGGGCCGTTGACGAACGGCCAGATCTCCTCGGCGAGGCGCCTCCAGTTGCCTGTGGCGTTGAGGCTTCCGAGCACGGCGTAAAGGCCCAGGTTGATGCGCTGCAGGATCGCGTAGGTGCGCGGGACGTCGCTATACGGCGCGAGCGGGCTGCGGGCGTCGAAGAAACGCTTCACGATCGCCGACGCGTAAGCCGGCGTGATCGTCATCGGCGCATCGCGCATCACCGTTCCATAGAAGTGGCCGAAGCGATCGACCACGGCCTGCGTGGATACGGGTGCGCCCGATTGCAGGAAGCCGGCCTTTTCCATCGCTTTGCGAAAGCTCTCGCCGTCGCCGTCGATGACCATGAAGCGCACGCCGTCGATCAGGGGTGCGAGGTCCTCATCTGTAAAGCGCTTGGTCAAACCGAAATCGAGGAAGCTCACACGGCCACGGCCGTGGAACAGATAGTTTCCAGGGTGCGGGTCCCCGTTGAAAGCGTGCAGCCTGTAGAGGCTGCGGAACACGAACCGGTAGATGGTCTCGGCGGCCATGTCTCGCTCGCGCTGATCCCATCCCTGCAGCTCGTCAAAACGCGAGCCGGCCACGAGCTCGCTCGTGAGCACCTTCTCCGTGCTGAGCTCACTCACCACCTCGGGAACGTGGATGAACGGGTGTCCATGGAAGTACCGCGCGAAGAGCGTCTGGTTGGCGGCCTCGAGGTTGTAGTCGACCTCTTCCTTCAGCCTCTCCCCCAGCTCATCGACGAGGGCGCGAGTGTCAAGGCCTGGAAAAGCGGCGCCGGCGATGCGGCGCAGCAGACCGACGTTGCGCAGGTCGGAGGTCATGCTGCGCGCGATGCCGGGATATTGAACCTTGACGGCGACTGCACGCCCCTGCCGGGTGATGGCGCGATGCACCTGTCCGATCGACGCGGCCGCGATTGGAATAGGATCCCAGCGCGCGAAAATGCGCTCGGGTTCGTCGCCAAGCTCCTCGCGGATCACAGAGGATGCGAGCTCCTCGCTCATCGGCGGCGCCCTGTGCTGCAGCCGCGCCATGGCGGCGCGGAAAGTCAACGGCATGTCGTCGTCGACGTAACTCGCCATCTGGCCGAGCTTCATGAGCACGCCCTTCATCGAGCCCAATTCCTCGGCGACGTCGTCGGCCGTCCGCAGGGCGAGGTCGTGACGTAGCTCGTTGCGCCGATCGACGGACGCGAAGATCAAACGTGGCGAACGCCCGAGATAGCGTCCACCGACGCGGAGTGCCAGCCGCCCGAGGGCTCCGGCGCGGCCGAGCCTCGACTGCAGCATCGCCGCGCGCGGTGCCGGTTTGCTCACCCGCGACTGCGGAGCTCGATACGCTCCCTGGCCTCGAGCACGCCGGGCAATGACTCGAACATAAGATCCACGGCGCCGATGAGCTGCCTCACCGGTTCTCGCTCCATCGATTCCGCGGGCGGCTTGGCGAAGCCATACATCTCGCGAGCCCAATCGGGCAGGGTACCGATCGCGACCTGGCCCAGGTCGTGCCACAGCTCGCGAAGGCCGGGGCTGAGGTCGGGCGGGTCGAGAACGACCTCGATGGCATCCCGCGCGGCCGGCGTGATCTGACGCAGCCCGACTGACTCGATGTAGGCGCGCAGCGCTTGCAGGCTCGTGGGAACGAGCTCCGGCGGCACGCCGACGATGACGGCAAAGGGCGCCATCTCCGCGATGTAGCGATCAGCGCCGGCGGCGTCGAGGCCACGGCCGTACCGCTGAACGACATCGACAATCGAATCGACCAGGCCCGCATGGACCCACAGCAACAGCTCTGGATCGTCCGCGCGGTAAGGGAGACCGGTCTCGGGGTCCGTGCCCCGGACGTGCGTGTGCACGTTGCGGACTCGAGCTGCAGCCGCGTTGGCGCCCGCGGTGTCCCCGTAGGTCACTGTCAGCACATAGCCACTGGTCGCGGCGAGGCGGCCGAATGGGTCGCGGCGCCAGTCACTGTGTTCGGCAACACCGGCCATGGCTAGCGGATGCAGCGCCTGGACCATTAGGGAGCGCATGCCCGCCAGCGGGAAGCTCCTATCTCGGTTGACCCGCCAGACCACGCTTTGCGGTCCGAAGAGACCGGCATCCGCCGGATGCTCCGGAACCGAATGTGCGTAGGCCCGGGCGAGAGGGACCATCATCTCCAATCGCGACTCGCGATCCACTTCGGAGCTCACGCCGCCACGATACCGTCACCAAAAACATAGCGGCGCGTCCTCGCCGGACGCGCCGCTGAACCTGGAAGCTTCTTATGAGGCGGATTTCGCCGTTACGCGCTCTGCGACGTCGCCGGTGGAGGGGTCGATTACGTTGGCGACCCTGGTGACCTTGTTGGCGGGAAAGCCGCCGCAGCGGGCGTGCTCGAAGATGATGTCCGCGTCTGGCGCCACATAGACGCAGTACAGCTTGTCCTCGGCGACGTAGCTCTGCAGCCAGCGGATCTCCGGCCCCAGGTCGGCGATCACCTGGTTTGACTTCTGCGAGATGGCTCGCAGCTCGTCGGCGGAAAGGTTGCCGGCCCCCGGCAGGTCGCGTTCGATTACGAACTTCGGCATCGACGTATCTCCTTTTCGGTTCAATTTGCTGCCATACTCAGGGTATGAAACTCGAAGTATGGAATATTCCGTACTGCTGGTACGGAAGTATGCATACCCTCGGTATGGATGTCAACACCTAATTTGGGCAAGGACAGAAGAGAGGCGCAGGGCGACGCCACGCGGCTCGCGTTGGTGTCGGCCGCTCGCGAGCTTTTTGGCCAAAAGGGATACGCGGCGACCTCGCTGGATGATGTGGCGGCTCAAGCCGGCGTCACCAAAGGCGCCCTGTACCACCACTTCGATGGCAAGGCGAACCTCTTCCAGGAGGTCTACGAGCAGGTGATGCGCGAGGTGTCGGACAAGGTGGTCAGCGTGTTCCTCGATCCGGATCACTGGAAGGCCGTCACCGAGGGCTGTCAGCTGATGATCGATGCCCAGCTCGACCCCACCGTGCGCCGCATCGCGCTGCATGACGCCCGCTCGGTCCTCAACTGGGATGTGGTGCATTTGATCGAGTCCCGTTACGGCGCGGTCGGCATTCGTGGAGCCCTTCGCAAGGCAATGCACGGCGGCGTCATCGAGCCTCAGCCCCTGCGCCCCCTCGCCCTTCTGCTCGCCGGCGCGATCAGCGAAGCTTGTTTTTACGTCGCCGACGCGGACGATCCGACCCTTGCCCGCGAAGAGGTCGGTCGCCTTATCGTCCGCCTCCTGGAAGGCGTGAGGGTGAAGGGTGGAGGTCGGCCGGCTGGGCTCCCGGAATCACAGGCGCAACCGGTCTAGCTGCTTTTCATACCGGCCCCTGACCACCCGGACCTCCGCTAATCGGAGAAGGCGCCCCCTCCACCCAAAAGCATTTCCGGCCGGGCCTTACTTCTGGGCCTTCGCCGCCCCCTGCAGCGACTCCTGCATGTTCGCCATCGTCTCTTTCATCTCCATGCCTTGGCCTTCTGCAGCCTTTGCGATGTCTTCCATCGTTATGTCAGATGGCTTGTGGCGCTCGTCGTACTCACCGCACCCGCAGTTCAAACACATTGCCGATCACCTCCACGCATTTACTCCTGAACAAATAACGGCGCAGGGGATCGATTTCACCCGAACCTGAGATGCGGAGGGTCCCCCGCCAGCAGCCTGATGGCAGCGCCAGGCCGTGATCGCGCGCGTCTATTTACATGTCGGTTGCTCGACCAGCGAAATAAAGCGGACGCAAGAGACGGTTTTCGTTGCGACATGACCAGGATGTTGATAGCCACGAGGTACCTGTTTTCGATCGCTGCCCGGGCAGCGGGGCTCCGTGTGGGTGATCGTTCCGGCCCTGACGGCCATGCGCACTGGAATCGGGCATTGCGACGGTGGGTGCGACGCCCGCCCGAATGACGGGGGAGCTTTACGCCGAGACCGCTGCCATCTCAGTGGGCACCTGGCCATGTTCCCCTTCGATCACCGGGTTCGATACGACATAGCCTTCGCTGGGAAGCATCGACCTGACCTTCTTCATGGCTTCGTTCTTGGCGTCGGCCTCCGATCCAGAGTGCAGGTCTCGAACCGTGACCGAAACCTTGGCCGTGTCCGGGACAGGAGCGACCGAAAGGCCGCCCGCGGTGAGGCCTTCGAGGACGGCTCTGTCGCCAGGCCGGCCGGGCTCGGGCTCGAGCAGGACCTTCACCGTGTAGGCAGCGGCGTTGGCGGCGATGGCGGGCTCAGCCGGCGCCGGCGCCGAACCACGCGTGCCGATCGGCTTGAACCGCCGGTCCTGGGCGGCATCGAACAGAGCATCGAGGTCGCGGGTGGACCGTGCTCCAACAAAACGCGATGCGATCGAGTACAGAACCGGGACCAGGATCAGCGTTAGCAGCGTGCTCGTGAACAGACCGCCGATCACCACGATCGCAAGGGGGGCGCTGATGAAAGCCCCGCCGCTGCTTCCGCTGACCGCAAGCGGCACCAGCGCCAGCATCGTGGCGAATGCGGTCATGAGGATGGGGCGCAACCGGTGGCGCCCACCTTCGATGAGGGCGTCATGAAGATTCAGGCCGCGGTCGCGATATTGCTCGACCAGGTCGAGCAGCACTATGGCATTCGTGACCACGATGCCGATCAGCATCAGCAACCCGATCATGCCCGGCAGGGAAAGTGAGGTTCGCGTGACCACCAGCGCGACGATCGCGCCACTGGCGGCGAACGGAATCGACACCAGCAGCACGAGCGGCTTCACGAGCGACCTGAACGTGGCCACCATGATCAGGTAGACCAGGAGGATGGCGGCGAGGATGGCCACCTCGAATTGGGTGAGGAGCGAAGACAGCTGAGCGAACACACCGCCGGTCGAAGTCGACGCGCCTGCCGGCAGCGATAGAGCAGCCAGCGCTTTCGCGACATCCGCCTGCACCTTCTGTGTGTTGTCGCTGGTGATCGTCCCGGTGATCGACGCCGTTCGGTCGCCGTCGGTTCGGCTGACCGCTTGAGGCCCTGTCACCTGCACAAGAGTCGCCAGCGTCGAAAGCGGAACGACGCCAAGGGCGGTTGGGACTGGCATCCGGGCAAGAGCCGCCGCGTTGTCGGCCGTGCCGGGCGGCAGCTGCACTCGCACCGAGACCCTGCCCTGCGGCAGCGTGGCCTGGGTCGCGACTATGCCGTTGACCGCCTGCGCGATGACGAACGCGAGCTGCTGCAGTGTCAAACCCGACTGACCGAGCTTGTCGGTTGGAACCAGCTCGTACTGCGGCTTCGACGCCACCAGGTTCGACTTCAGCTGGCTCAGCCCAGGCACCTGCGAGAGTGCAGCGAAAACCAGGCCGTTGGCCTGCGTCAGGACGTCCTGGCTCGGCGCGTGCACATCGACCTGCATCTGGCTGCTGCTCGAGTTGGAGCTGCTCGATGCCGCGCCGAGATCGATGCGTGCGGGTCCGCTGTAGCCCTTCAACGCCTGGGTCACTCCCTGCAATGCCTGGTCATACGCGCCGCTGTTCACCAGCACCGTGACTGAGGCCTGCGTCGGGTCGGCCGGGACCGTGCCGGGAGCGGCGAACGGGTCAGAGATGCCGCCAACGGTGGCCTGGAAAGCGCTGATTCCCGGAATGCCACGAATGAGGTTCTCCACCTTCTGGGTCTCTGCATCGGTCTGGACGAGCGTCGAGTTCTCGGGCATGGTGATCGCGATCGGGAAGTTGGGGCTCGCCGACTGGTCGAGAAGGTTGACTCGGAGGAATGGCAGCAGCGCCATGGATCCGGCGAACATCGCCGCCGCTACGACCAGCGTGATGACGCGATGGCCGGTGGCCCATTTGATGGTGGGGACGTAGATGCGCTGCATCCAGTTGTAGTGCAGGCGCCTCTCGACCCTTTCGGGAGAGGCCGGCTTCAGCAGCCGCGCCGCCAGCAGAGGCACCACGGTCACGGCGACCGCAAGCGAGGCGACGATCGCGGTCACGACTGTCAGCGCAAAGGGCCGGAAGAAGCTGCCGGCGATTCCAGTCAGGAACACGATCGGGAGAAAGACGGCGATGGTCGCGAGCGTTGAGGACAGGACGGCGGTGGTGATCTCGCGGGCGCCGGTATACGCGGCGACCAGCGGTTTATCGCCTTCGGCGACGTGCCTGCTGATGTTCTCCAGCACGACGATCGCGTCATCCACGACCCGGCCGATGGCCACCATCATGCCGCCCAGCGTGAGGATGTTCAGGGTGATGCCCTGCCACCACAGAACCAGCAGCGCGATCAGCAGCGACAGGGGGATCGAGACCGCGGCCACGATCGTCGCCCTGCCACTGCGGAGGAACAGGAAGATGACGGCGATGGCGAACAGTGCCCCCAGCAAGCCCTCTTGGAGGATGGCGGCGATGGCCGTGCTGATGGGAGTGGCCTGGTCCTGGATGCTGGCGAACTGGATGCCGTTGCCGAGGCGGCTCTTCAGGTCAGGCAGAGCGGCTTTGACCTCGTTCGCTACGGTCACCGTGTTTCCGTCGCTCGCCTTGAGGATGCGCAACCCGATGCTGGGCTTGCCGTTGGTGCGAGTGATCGTGTCAGCGGGAAGGGAGACAAACTGCACGGAGCCCAGCTGGTCGACCCGGACCGGCGGCGCCGCAGGGCGCCCAGGCGCTCCCGCTGGACTGACGAAGACCTTGCCGATCTGATCGAGGCTCGTCAGGGAGCCCGAGACCTGGAGGGGGATGACGGTGTTGCCGTCGCGGAGGGAGCCGATCGATTGGACGAGGGTTGCCTGCTGCAGGGCGGCGGCAACCTGGCCCGCACTGACACCGTGCGCCGCCAGCTTGATTGGATCCAAGGTCACGTCTACCTCGTCGGTCGGTGCTCCCGTGATAACCACGCTCGAAACTCCGGCGAGACCATTGAGCTTGGGGATCGCAATCGTGCGCAGCTGGCCAGCGAGGTCGCCCAGCGACTCGTTGGCGGAGACTGCATATTCAAGGATGGGCAACGAGCTCGTCGAAAAGTCCTGGATCGTGGGCGCGATTGCCTGTTGAGGGAGCGTGCCTCTCAGTGCATCGAGCCTGGCGCTTATGTTCTGGCGCGCGGCCGTCGTGTCGGCGCCGTCTTTGAACAGGATGATCACCAAGGACACGCCGGCGGAGGAGGTGGAGGTCACAGTGCTTGCGCCGGGCACGCCCTGAAGAGCGTTGACCACCGGCAGGCTGACTCCCTGGTCGACGATCTCCGGCGAGGCGCCTGGGTACGGGGTGACGACGATAAAGGCCGGAAACGAGATGTTCGGCAGCAGGTCCTGCTGCACCTGGGTCGCGGCGAAGATGCCGGCTGCAAACAGGCCGACCACAGCAAGCACGACCACCGATCCGAGCTTGAGCGCCAGTCGGGTTATGACATACATGCGGTCAGCTCCGCTCCTCGACGGCGTCGAGGTGCTTCACCATCAGCAGGCAGAGGTGGCGCAGCTCCGCAAGCTGGCGTGGCTTCAGGCCGCTGGTACCCAATGACTGCCGTTCTGCGGCGTCTTTACGTAAGGCCCCGATTCGGGCCAGACCCGCTTTCGTCAGCTGGGCATGCACCGACCGCCTGTCTGAGGGGTCGGGCACCCGGCGCACGAGTCCATCGCGCTCCAGCTTATCGACCAGCCCCGTGACCGTGCGCGGGACGAGGTTGTGCGCTTCAGCCAGGTGGCCGAGCGACATCTGATGGTCGGGATTGAAGTACAGGTAGGTGAGGATCTGAAGTCGGCTCTCGGTAAGGCCATGGCTCTCGGTCCAACGCTCGGTCGCCTCGTGAAGCCGTTTGGCAGCCAGTCGAAGAGCGCTGATGGCCTCGAGCGCCCGGCCGTTGCCTCCACCCATGCGATTTAAGGCGGCCCTGACGGTTGGATCGTAAAGGCAACCAGAACCATCGCGCTCCAGACTGCCCGCAGGCTTGAGGCTACTCATATTGAGGCGCCCCAACATATGACGACCCTTTGTCCAGAGTCAAGATTGCCCCGTGGATCGAGCTGCTTAGGGTCGGTCGTTTGGCGTTTTGTATAATATTGCCGTGACGGCAACTAACCGCGATGACTCGCGCTCCGTCCTGCTTCGCGCCTACCTGGATTCGGTGACCCTGAGCGAGGCGCTCCAAACGCAAATCTGGCACGCGGCTGAGCTGACGCTGATGCAGGTGAGGGTCATGCGGCGACTCGCCAAGCAGCCGCAATCCCTGGGCCAGCTCGGCGCCGAGCTCGCGCTCGCGCCTCCATCCATGACAAGGCTTGTCGATCGGCTGGAAGAACGCGGCCTGGTCCAGCGGCAGCGTGATGTCGACGACAGGCGAAAGGTCGTCGCCACGCTGACCGATGAAGGGAGGCGGCTGCTGAGCGCGATCCCGTTCCTCGATGGAACGGCCATCCGCGTTGCCGTCGAGCGCATGAAACCAGCCGACCGAGAGCGGATCGCCGCTGCTATTCGCGAGTTCAATGCCGCTGTGAGGCAGGTCGAGGACGAATTGCTGCTGGTGGCGGTCGAAGCATGAAGCTCGAATACAAGTGGATCGTCCTGATCAACACCACGATCGGGATGCTGATGGCCGCGATCAACCAGACCATCGTTTTGATCTCGCTGCCCGCCATCTTCTCCGGGCTCCACGTCGATCCATTGGGGCCAGGCCAATCAAACCTACTGCTGTGGATGCTGATGGGCTACTCGGCCGTCACCACAGTGCTGCTGGTCACGTTCGGCCGAATCGCCGACATCTTCGGCCGGGTGCGGGTCTACAACCTGGGTTTCGTCGTGTTCACCGTCGGTTCCCTGCTGTGCGCATCGACCCCGTCAACCGGCACCCTCGGTGCGATCGAGCTCATCGCGTTCCGCATGCTGCAAGGCCTGGGCGGCGCGTGCCTCTTCGCCAACAGCATCGCGCTGCTCACCGATGCTTTTCCGCCCGGGCAGCGCGGCCTTTCCCTTGGCATCAACCAGATCGCTTTTATCGCCGGCAACGTGATCGGCGTTGTGTTGGGCGGCATCCTCGCCGCCATCAACTGGCGGCTGGACTTCCTGATCAGCGTCCCGGTCGGAGTCGTGGGGACGGTTTGGGCTTATTTGGCGCTCCACGAGATCGGTAAACGGCAGGCGCAGCGGATCGATTGGCTGGGCAACCTCACGTTCGCGGGAGGGCTGCTGGCACTGATGTTCGGCCTGACCGAAGCATTGACGCCCTACGGTGACCAAACCATGGGCTGGGCGAACCCGACAGTCCTGATCGCACTCGCGCTCGGCATCGTGCTGGTGGTCGTGTTCGGCTTGGTCGAGACCCGAGTCCGCTACCCGATGCTCGACCTTGGCCTCTTCCGCATTCGGGACTTCTTGTTCGGAAACGTCGCGGCCTTTCTCTTCTCACTTGCACGGGGTGGCCTGATGTTCATGTTCGTCATCTGGCTGCAGGGCATCTGGCTGCCCCTTCACGGGGTCGCCTACGCTGACACCCCGCTCCACGCGGGCATCGACACCATGCCGCTCATGCTCGGATTCGTCGTCTGCGGCCCTATCGGGGGCTGGTTGAGCGATCGCTATGGATCTCGCATTCTGGCGACCGGTGGCATCCTGGTCGCCGGCCTGGCGGCTGCTCT
>DASXNH010000009.1:0-1628 GCA_036495195.1 Candidatus Dormiibacterota bacterium | reverse complement strand
CGAATGTCGCCGCGAATGAACGAGGGGGCACCGGTCATGTGCACGAGCGAGCACATCAGTGCCGGAATACTGACCTCCTCGAGCGCCTTGGCGATCGCGTCGTCATCGTCAATGAACGGCTCGCCGGCGAACCGGTTGCGCATCATGACCCGGTCTCGATCATGACTGGGGTCAAGCAAGCGCTCTCCGGGGCGTCCTTGCGCTCAACGAGCAAGGTCCCCTCCAAAGAAATCCAGGCCGGGCACCGCGTACCCCGTAACAGCACCCAGTCAGAATACGGCGGTTCGGCATATGCTGCCGGAGGTGCGCTGTCGAGTCTTCTCACAACCGCGATGAGCCCGGTCGCCGTCGTGACCGGTGCGGGACGCGGACAAGGCGCCGCCGAAGCAGAGATGCTGCGCTCGCGCGGGTGGGACGTGCTGACTACCGACGTCATCGGCGAGGTCGACATACGCGCCGACGTATGCGATGCCGGGGCCTGGAGTTCTTTGGTCGAAGCCGTCCTCGCACGTCACGGCAGACTGGATGGCCTGGTCAACAACGCCGCAGTCCATCACGCCCGCCCGCTTCTGGAAGAGCGTGCGGACGAAGTCGAGCGGGTCTTCCGCATCAACACCCTGGGGCCATTCATCGGCATACAGACCGTTGCCCCCATCATGCAAGCGAGCGGCGGGGGGTCGATCGTCAATGTGTCGTCGTTCGCCGGCGCCCGCGGTCTTCCCGGCCATACCGCCTACGGAGCATCCAAATGGGCGCTCCGCGGCATCAGCCGGACCGCCGCCGTGGAGCTCGGACCTCGTGGAATCCGCGTCAACGCTGTACTCCCTGGCCCGATCGACACAGCGATGCTGCCCGTGCCGGAGGCCCAACGAGCCACGCGCTTCGGACAGCTTCCGCTCGGCCGCGCCGGCACGCCGACAGAGGTCGCCGAAGTCGTGTGCTTCCTGCTTTCGGACGCGGCGTCCTATGTCACCGGTGCCGAGATCGCAGTCGACGGCGGTATCGCAGCCTGACGGCTGGTAAGACTTCAGCAATGTCCACCGGAATACTTGAACTGGGCCAGCTGATCGATCAGGCCCAACAAGCCACAGGCCTCGATGACTTCGGCGATCCGTCGTGGAAGGAGGGGGCCGACCGGCTGATCTCCGACTTGAACGAGAGAGGTGCCCTCACCGAAGTAGGCAGCATGATCGCTGCGTCCGATGTCGTCGAGTACCTCACTGGTCGACTGCACGTAGTCGACTGGGTGAAGCGCAACCCATCGATCGCCGAGGCGGAAATCCGGCCCCCGATCGTGGTCTTGGGACAACCGCGGACAGGGACGACCATCCTGTTCGATGTCCTGGCCCAGGACCCCGCCAACCGCGTGCCGCTGACGTGGGAGGTCGACCAGCCGTGGCCTCCACCGGAGACGGCAACGTACGACTTCGATCCGCGCATTGACGAGGTGGACGCCAAGCTGGCCAACGTGGACCTGCTCATTCCGGGGTTCCGCGCCATGCACGACATGGGGGCCAGGCTCGGCCAGGAATGCGTGCGGATCACGGCCGCCGACTTCCGCAGCATGATCTTCGCGACGCAGTATCGGGTGCCGGAGTACCAGCAATGGCTTCTCCATCAGGCCGATA
>DASXNH010000008.1:0-3086 GCA_036495195.1 Candidatus Dormiibacterota bacterium | reverse complement strand
CGTCTAGGCTCCTCTGCACGACACAGCCGAAAGAACCCGGTGCCTAAGGCGCCGGGTTCTTCGCTGTTGTAAGCGGCTAAACGGGGATGCGTCACGCACGAGCCCGGGGCGCAACCGCGGTCTTCGGGGATCGGTGATCGTGTGGTGGCGGTTGGCCTATCAGGCGCGGTCGTGGAGAGTGACCTGGTAGCCGTCGGGGTCGGCGAAGGTGAATGTCCGACCGAAGGGGCCGTCAATAGGTGCGGAGACGATGGTGTGACCGTCGGCGACGAGAGCATCGTGAATGGCCTGGACGTCTGTGGCGTGGAGCCAGATCGCGGCACCGATGCCGGGCTGAGCAACAGATGCGAGATCGGTGCCGGGAACGATGTCGCGGAGTGCGAACGCAATCGGCTTCGTCTCGAAGACTACCGCGTGCGGAGGTCCGGCCTGCGAGCGGACGAGGCCGAGGTACTGCTCGTAGAACGCCTGCGAAGCGGCGAGGTCGCGCGCTTGCAGGGAGATGAAGTCAGGGCCGGTGGCGGGCATGATGATGCTCCTTCTTTTCGTGTCAGCTTTCTGACACAGATCAATCTATGTCAGAATGCTGACATGAGTCAAAACGGTGCCGGCGTCGACCTGGAGACGTCACTGGGCTACCTGCTGAAACAGGCATCGAGCGCCCTCCGCGCGGCCATGGAGGAGGTGCTGCGGCCGCTCGGGATGAGCGTGACGCACTACTCCTGCCTCGAGCTGCTGGCTCAACGACCTGGCTTGTCGAACTCCGAGCTCGCGCGGGGCGCGTTCGTGACCCGGCAGTCGATGAACGTGCTGCTCCAGGCCCTAGAACGAGACGGGTACGTGACCAGGCCTGCGGAGGCACCCGTCGGAAAGGTTCTTCCCACGCGGCTCACGCCACGCGGCCGACGGAGCCTGGAGAAGGCGACCGTGGCGGTCCGGTCCGTCGAGGTCAGAATGCTGGCCGGCCTGACCGAGGCCGAGCAGTCAGGAGCGTTCCGGATCCTGCAAAGCATGATCCATTCCCTGCGCGATGGCAACGACGGTGCATAGCTCGTCATCCGGCACAAGCCCCGTCGCACCCGGATGGAGCGCAGCCGAGCGTGAAAATCCGCGCACGCCACCCCGAAACCGACAGACCCCGACCACACCCTCTTCTGCGATGAGCCCCTTTCGTTTGAGCGGCGGTTGTGCAGGGAATCGCCTCCTTCATATCCGACGGCTTCGCCAGCGGCATGGGGCCTGAACTGGGCAAAGGTGCCGGAAGCTCACCCCGCGCTTGCACTCTCCATGGCAGAGTGCTAAATATGACGTTGGCACTCTCGGGGTGAGAGTGACAACGCAGTGACGTGATCGGGGCGATGAGGCCCTTCTGGCGGCGGGCAGGGACCGACCGCCAGACGCGGCCGTCCGTCGCGGGCGTCGGCCCGGTCGGCACGCAGGCACAAAGTTCCGGGAGGACTGGAAGCCTATGGCAGCGAAGATGATCGCGTTCAATGAGGACGCCAGGCGCGGCCTCGAACGCGGCATGAACCAGCTCGCCGACGCCGTGAAGGTAACCCTCGGCCCTAAGGGCCGGAATGTGGTGCTCGAGAAGAAGTGGGGAGCCCCCACGATCACCAACGATGGCGTGTCCATCGCGAAGGAGATCGAGCTCGAGGACCCGTGGGAGAAGATCGGCGCCGAGCTCGTTAAGGAAGTCGCCAAGAAGACTGATGATGTTGCTGGCGATGGGACTACTACGGCGACGGTGCTCGCCCAGGCGCTGGTCCGTGAGGGCCTGCGCAACGTCGCTGCCGGGGCCAACCCGATGTCGCTCAAGCGCGGCATCGAGGCGGCCGTGGAGCGCGTTAGCGAGGAGCTGTCCAAGCTGGCCAAGGACGTGGAGACCAAGGAGCAGATCGCCTCGACTGCCTCGATCTCCGCGGGCGACACCGCGATCGGCGAGATGATCGCCGAAGCGATGGACAAGGTCGGCAAGGAAGGCGTCATCACCGTCGAGGAAAGCAACACCTTCGGCCTGGAGCTTGAGCTCACCGAGGGCATGCGCTTCGACAAGGGTTACATCTCGCACTACTTCGTGACTGACCCTGAGCGGATGGAGGCTGTCCTCGAGGACCCTTACATCCTCGTGGTCAACTCGAAGGTCTCTGCGAACAAGGACCTCCTGCCGCTGCTCGACAAGGTAGTTCAGTCGGGCCGGGCGCTGGTCATCATCGCCGAGGACGTCGAGGGCGAGGCCCTGGCGACCCTGGTCGTGAACAAGATCCGCGGTCTGTTCAAGTCCGTTGCGGTGAAGGCGCCTGGTTTCGGTGACCGCCGCAAGGCCATGCTCGGCGACATCGCCATCCTGACCGGTGGCCAGGTCATCAGCGAGGAAGTCGGCCTCAAGCTGGAGAACGCCGACCTGGACCTGCTCGGGCGGGCCCGCAAGGTCGTCGTGACCAAGGACGAGACGACGATCGTGGATGGTGCCGGCGACCCCGAGCAGATCTCCGGCCGGGTGAACCAGATTCGCACCGAGATCGAGAACACGGACTCCGATTACGACCGCGAGAAGCTGCAGGAGCGGCTCGCCAAGCTGGCCGGCGGCGTGGCCGTCATCAAGGCTGGCGCGGCGACCGAGGTCGAGCTGAAGGAGCGCAAGCACCGCATCGAGGACGCGGTGCGCAATGCCAAGGCTGCGGTCGAGGAGGGCATCGTCCCCGGTGGCGGTGTCGCCCTGATCCAGGCTGGCAAGAACGCGTTCGAGAAGCTCGAGCTGGCCGGCGACGAGGCGACCGGTGCGCTGATCGTGCGCCGGGCGCTGGACGAGCCGCTGAAGCAGATCGCGATCAACGCTGGCCTTGAGGGCGGCGTCGTGGTGGAGAAGGTGCGCTCGCTTCCAGGTGGCAGTGGGCTGGACGCGTCCGACGGCGAGTACGTCGACATGTTCAAGGCCGGCATCATCGATCCCGCCAAGGTGACCAGGTCCGCGCTGCGGAACGCGGCGTCGATCGCGGCCCTGTTCCTCACCACCGAGGCGGTCATCGCAGACAAACCGGAACGCGCCGCCATGCCGACCGGCGATCAGAACGGCGGCATGGACT
>DASXNH010000007.1:0-3775 GCA_036495195.1 Candidatus Dormiibacterota bacterium | reverse complement strand
CATATGCATGTCGTGGTCGATATGGGCGACCGCCCGCTGGGTCAGGACGGGAGTCTTTTGAGTGTTTGCGCGCGTGGCGTCGTACGCCTTTCTCATCCGATCGAGATCGACTCTAGGTGTCTTGTCGCTCACTGGGCAGCCTCCTGCTTATAGCTTCATCTGAATGAATTGGACGATATCAACGAATGGGGCGGAGGCTGGGTACTGGTGATCCAAGGTGAGCGGGTGTATGGTCCCGACAGGGTCGGGGCAAGCGGAGTAGCGCAGCGAGCGCTGGCAGCTGGATTGGGTTGGCGGGCGCCACCGCCAGGGAGGGATCCATGTATCGCCACCGGTTTTACCAGCAGGTGATCTACGGGCACTGGAATGAGTTTCTCAAGGCACAGCAAGAGCTGAATGCAATCGCTCGCAAGCGCGGATGGCCGGAATCAACCATCTGGTCTCCCGTCGTCGGCACCGCCAACGACGTGATAACGGAGGAGACGTATGCGGACCTGGCCACCTTTGCCAAGGTGGCAGCTGAGTTTGAGTCAGATGCAGAGGCGATGAAGGTCTTTCGAACCACGTCGCAGCTAATCGTCCAGGGCTCGGCCCACGACGAACTCCTCCAGGAAATGAAAAACCCACTCGCCTGAGGCTGAACCGATCGTGTAGCAGGCCGCCTGGTTGATAGAGGTGACGAGACGCACCCGAACGACACGACGCAGGTTCGCGAAGGGTAGTGCGGGTCAACCCTCCTCCAGCACACGAGTACCATCCTCGCCGTCGCGCTCGCGCTCATTGCAACACAGCGACCAAGGAATCTGCGAGGAGGTAGATCGCGATGGACGCCGTCGACTGGTTGTTGGACTCCGACCCGGCGATTCGCTGGCAGGTCATGCGCGACCTGACCGACGCGCCCGAAGTTGATGTCGCGGCCGAGCGCGCGCGCGTGGCCACCGAGGGCTGGGGCGCACGGCTGCTGGCCCTCCAGAGGCCGGATGGCCATTGGGACAAGAGCACGCCGGAGAGGCTCACCTCAGCTGAGGCGATCAGCTGGTGGCGGTCGATGCCCCCCGAAAGGCAAGGCACGCTGTTTCCAGAATGGACCTCCACGGCCTGGAGCCTGATGCTGCTGCGCGCGTTTGGACTCGACCCCGCAAGCCCGCAAGCCCGCCAGGCCGTCCGCCGGGTCAGAGAACAGGTGGCGTGGGAGCACGACGGCGAACCGTTTTTCGCCGGCGAGGTGGAGCCCTGCATCAACGGCAAGGTCGTCGCGCTCGGAGCCTATTTCGGCGAGGGCGTCGACGGCATCGTCGACCGGCTGATCGGCGAGCAGATGAGCGACGGCGGTTGGAACTGCGAGCAGGAGAACGGGTCGACGCGTGGGTCGTTCCACTCGACGATCGACGTGCTGGATGGGCTGCTCGAGTACGAACGGGCCGCGGGCGGCTCACACAAAGCGCGCACTGCCCGCATCCGCGGCCAGGAGTATCTCCTGGAACGCGGGATGCTGCGCAGGCTCTCGAACGGCGAGGTGATCGACCGGGCTTTCACGCAGTTCTCGTTCCCGACCTACTGGCACTACGACGCGCTCCGAGGTCTCGACTACCTGCGCGCCGCCGGCGCCGCCCCCGATAAGCGGATGGCCGAGGCGATCGGCCTGGTCGAGTCCAAACGCAATGCGGACGGGCGTTGGCTCCTCGAGAATCCCCATCGCGGCCGGATGCATTTCGCGCTGGACGAGGGCCCAGGGAAACCCAGCCGTTGGAACACCCTGCGAGCCATGCGCGTGATCAGGTGGTACCAGGTTCGGCCGATCGCCGACATCATGGCTGGATGACGAGGCCCGCTCGGCTGTATCTGATCCATCAATACTCGCGCCAGGTTCCGCCGCCTACCGCCGCTCGATTCGGCGCGGGCGGATGACCTGAGCCGCTAACGGGCAGGCCGGCGCGACTTGGCGGCCGCCGATCGTTCCGGCGATTTCCTTCGGTCGGGCAGTCGCCGCGCCGCGGGTAGGAGAAGCGTGAACGAGCTGCCTCGGCCGGGCGAGCTCTCAACCTCGATCGTTCCTTCATGGCGGTGTGCGATCTCCTGGCAGAGAAAGAGCCCGAGCCCGGTGCCAGGCACTGTCACGTTCTGCTCTGTCGGCAGCCGGCTGAAGCGCTGAAAAAGGAGGGGGATGTGCTCAGGGCTGATGCCCACTCCGAAATCGCGGACGGCCACAAAGGCGTGGCCGTCCTTCTCGCCCACCGTGACCTGGACGTCGCCGCCCTCTGGCGAGTACTTGAGTGCGTTGTCGATCAGGTTTGCGACCACCGTTGTGATCCGGTCGCGGTCGGCTGAGACAAGCGTGGGCCGGTCCGCCGTGTTGACTTCGATCGAGTGCTGGTCAGACAGGGACCGGAATGAGTCCGCTTGTTTGGAAGCGACTTCAGCCAGGTCGAATATCGCGGGGTTCAAGACCACCCTGTCAGCCTCGAGCCGGGCCGCCTCGAGCATCTGCTCCACGAGGAGGTGGATCTGCGCGAGCTTGGCCTCCACGACCCGGGTTATTCCGGGCAATTCCTCGGGCTGGACCAGGCCGTCGCGGAGCATCCAGTTGTAGCCCCGAACCACCGCCAGAGGACCACGCAGCTCGTGTGACGCGAGGTTGAGGAATTCGGTCTTCATGCCTTCGAGCGCGGCCATCCGGTCAGCGTAGGCGCGAAGCAGCGCCGCCTCGCGCTCGATTTCGGCATTGCGCGCCTGCTCCGCGTTGCGGCGCTCGGTGATGTCGCGGGTGACTTTCGCAAAGCCGCGAACAACCCCATCTCGATCTCTGAGCGCGGTCACGACCACGCTGGCCCAGAACCGCGACCCATCCTTGCGGATTCGCCAGCTCTCGTCCTCATGACTGCCATGAAGCGTCGCTTGCTCGAGGATCGACCTGGGTTTCCCGGCCGCCTGGTCTTCAGGTGGATAGAAGATTGAGAAGTGGCGCCCGATGATCTCGTCCTCTCGATAGCCCTTGATGCGGTGCGCCCCTTCGTTCCAGCTGGCGACACGGCCGTCGGCGTCGAGCATGAAAATCGCGTAGTCGGTGACCGCCGACACGAGCAGAGAGAACCGCTCCTCGCTCCGTGAAAGCTCGTCCGCCGCGCGCCTTTCGCGGCTGATGTCCGAGTTGATCTCCAGGATCGCCTCCGGTTGACCGGAGGCGCCGGTCTGGAGGCCCCAGCGGGTCACGACGGTCAGCCACCTGCCATCCTTTCGGCGCTGCTGGAGCTCTCCCTCCCAGCGGCCGCTCTTTTCGAGCTCTCGTTCGATCTGCTCGAGTGGAATCGGATATTTGGACATCAGGAGGTCGGCCGGCCGCCGACCTATCGCCTCATCCCGGGCGAACCCATACAGCCGCTGTGCGCCGTCGTTCCAGTACGTGATGAGCCGGTCGTGAAAGCTCCGCACGAACATCGCGTCGAACGCGAGGTCGACCAGCTCATGCCGTTCGCCTCCTATATCGGCGCTCGCCACCCGTGAAGCCTTTTTTGTCAAGGCTTTACGGGGCCCTTTGGACTCCGTATCTCTTCGTGCCATGGGACCTATGTCAGTAACCGCCCCTAAGGCGTTTGCACCCACTGCGACACGATTCGGTCCAGCTCGGTCGGGTTGGTCCGGGCCTTGACCAGGTACTGCTTGGCGCCAAGGCCGATGCTCTGGCGGACCAGGCCCGGCTCGTCGTAGTTCGAGAGCATCACGACCGGAATCGAGCTGCTGGCCTTGACCGAAGCCAGGTATCGCAATACCTCGATGC
>DASXNH010000006.1:0-12802 GCA_036495195.1 Candidatus Dormiibacterota bacterium | reverse complement strand
AGCAAGTGGGCCGCCGCCAGCAGCTCGGGATTGTCCTTCACGAAGTGCAGGACTTCGCGGCTGGTCAGTGCGCGAATGCGCGTCTGATGCACGATGCCAAGGACACCGTGATCGTAGCGCCACGCGAGCTGCGTCGCCTTGGCCAGAGCACCCGAAGCACCGTCGAGGCCGGACGTGTAGAGGGCGTCCGCCGCAGAGCGCGGCTTCACGTCGTCGATGTACGCGAACAGGTCCACTTGCGGCTCGACATCGGTGATGATGTACGTGTCGAAGCTGGCCCCGCTCAGGTAGCACGCCCAGCAACGGTGCTGGAGGTCTTCGGCTTTGCCGTCGCTGTTGAAGATCAGCGGCTGGCCGGTCTTGCGCCAGTCGTCGGTCAACATCGAGTAGGCGTACTTCCGCACCGTGGGCAAGCTCACCTTGCGGTTCGCTTCGTTGCGGCGCAGGAAGTCCTCGGCCATCTCGGGCGTCACCGTGTACCATCCGGTCTTCAGACCGAGCGGACCCAGCGGCGTCATCGAGGTGGATGCGAGGCTCTTGAACTTCAGGATCGTGTCCTGAAAGGCCTTGTCGGAGGCCGTGTCCAGATCGAGCGTGACCTGGGGCGCCCAGACAGGCGTGGTGTCGTTGTCCTTGCCGGACATCGTTTTTCGTCCCTTCTGTTGTCGTGCATCAGTCGGGCACATGCCCTCTGCACGGACGACAAACATGGCCGCGCTTGGATATCGCGTCAATCCCTGTGACATTCTGGCCGGTATCAGCGGCCTGATACCGCGCTCAGCCTGGTTTTTTGCCGCTTGATACTGGGCCACCCAGCTTGGTCACCCGGCCCGACGCGCCGTTCACGAACCAGCGCGAGCCGTCCTTGCCGTGCAGCACGCGGTCGCCGGGCGGCGGTGGCTTCTTGTCCTCGTGCCGCATCAGCGGCGGCTCGTGCTCGATCATCACGCCCCGATGCACTCTGCGTCCCATCAGATCAGCCTCTCTCTCCTCTCGCGCTCGCACAGGATCGCGAGCACGGCTTCCATCTTCGCAACCTGTTCGTCGGCCAGCCTCACACTGAGCGTGTTCGCCGCGACCAGCCTGGGGTAGACGCGGCGGCGCTGCTTCAGCTCGCGCTCGACCTCGCGGATCAGCTCAGTCGTCGTGAACGCGCTCATAGCCGGGCTCCCAGTCGTTGACGAATAGGCCGCAGCTCTCGCAGAACCAGTAGGCGAACGGGACGAGTTCGTTGCCGCCGAACTCGTCCTCGCTCTCGTGATGGGACATCGCCGCGCTGCACCTGGGGCAGATCACGGTCGGCGCTCCGGCGAGTAGGGCACGCCTCCGTACCACCACGCGAGGATGAGGTGCAGCGACGGGAACGGGCCGTGCCACTTCTCGTAGAGGGCGCCGCTCATCGAGCACTCGTACCAGAGCAGGTAGAAGCACCCGTCCGCGCGCAGGCGCACGAGCGGCTTGTAGCCGCGCGCGATCAGCGCTCGGGGATCGATCTCACGCATCCGCCTTCGCCTCCATGAACCAGGGCTTGGCGCTGAGCTGCGCCTTCGCGGGCATCCGCTTGTCCATGACCCGCACGCCCTCCTCCATCCGCGCCTTCACGACCAAGCTGGCGTCCCGGCCGCTGAGCTTGTCCGCCCGCAGGTAGTCGCCGAGAAGCTGGCCGAACTGCTGGCGCGCGAAGCGCTGGAGTTCGTAGCCCTCCGGGTCCTTGCCGGGCTTGGCGTTGCAGTAGCGCCGCTGGGCTTCGAGGAACGCCATGATCTCCTGGCCACGGCACTGGCTGACGTTGTGGAAGGCGCGCTTGCACTTGGCGTCGCAATAGAGCTTGCGGCGGTCGGCGTCGGCCGGGATCGCCGCGCCGCACTGGGCGCAGCGGCGTTCGTGGGGTTCGTGGTTCGCGTGTACGTTTGACATAAAACATATATGGCACCGCGACGGTTTGATATCAAGGTCCGTCTAATACCAACTTCCCGAGCCCTTGTGGTCGGTACGATACCATGCCCCTACCCCTAGCGGCGCTCCTGGGACGCCCCGCTGCGGCCAAGCCTCATGTCGCAAATCGTGATCAGAAGAGGGCTTGCGCCGACCGATATTTCGGGGGGAAGTTGGCGGGCGGGCAGGGACTTCGCCGGTCCCCGCACCGCCCCACTGATATCGTTCCATGCGCGAAAGACACCAGTGTTGACACCAAGCCTATCCAGAGAAGACAGACCGGGTCAAGAGCCCCCGCCGTCACTTTTCGCACAGGCTGTCCACAGTTTCTCCGCACACGCACGAGCAACGACCTTCCCCGGAAGGGGTCAGTCGCCCTGATTTGCCGTGCGTGATCGAGACGTGGCCTCGCGCGGGGCCGCGCCGGGTACATCGCCAGCTTCCTTGAAAATCCAGAACCAGCGGGAGGTCCCCGGATGGGCGCTCGACCGAACCCTCGTGCTCCGGCGTGGAGGCCACTCTCCAGAGTCCGCTATCTCTCCATGCTCCAGGGGAAAGTCTCGGTCTCTCAGGAAGAGTCTCCCCGCGCGAGCCGAGCTTTGCCATGAGGGAGCTGTACGCCTACCAGCAGACCGCGATGGACCGGCTCCGGCTGAGCCTGAGCGTCAAGAAGACCCGGCCGGTGCTGATGGCACCCACCGGCTACGGCAAGGGCGTCCTGGCGGCGAAGATCGTGGAAAACGCCCTGGCGAAGGGCCGCCGGGTCTGGATCACGGTGCCGCGCATCGACCTGATCGACCAGTTCGTGCGGCTGCTCTGGGAGGAGGGTATTCGCGGCGTGGTCGGCGTGATGCAGGCGTCACATCAGCTCACGGACTATTCGCAGCCCGTGCAGGTTGTGAGCGTGAAGACGCTGCTGGGCCTGAACCTCGACAAGCTGCGGCGGCCGGACCTGATCCTCGTGGACGAGTGTCACGAGCAGTTCGTGGTGATCAAGTCGATCATCGAGAACTGGCTGGAGGTGCCGGTGATCGGGCTCTCGGCGACGCCCTGGTCGAACGGCTTGGGGCGCTGGTTCAACGACCTCATCATCTCGGCGACGACGGCGGACCTGATCCGCATCGGCCGCCTCTGCAAGTTCCGGGTGTTCGCGCCCACGCACCCCGACCTCACCGGCGTGAAGACCGGCTCGACCACGCATGGTCCGGACTACGTGGAGAGCCAGCTTTCGGAGGCGATGCAGCGCGGCTCGATCACGGCGGACGTGGTCTCGACGTGGCTCCAGCGCGGCAAGGGCAGGCCGACCCTGGTGTTCGCCGTGGATCGCGCGCACGCGATGGCGCTGCACAAGCAGTTCCTGGCCGCCGACGTGAGGGTCGCCTATCAGGACGGGACCACACCGAAGTGGCGGCGCGAGGAGATCAGGAAGGGCTTCGCCTCCGGCGAGTTCGAGGTGGTCTGCAACATCGCGACGCTGACGGTCGGCATCGACTGGCCGATGATCGGCTGCATCGTCCTGGCGCGGCCGACGAAGTCGGAGATGCTGCTGATCCAGATCATCGGCCGGGGCCTCCGCACACATCACTCCAAGGACGAGCTGCTGATCCTCGACCACTCCGATTCGATCCTGCGCCTTGGCTTCCCTGACGAGATACATCACACCAAGCTGCACGATGGCACGCCGAAGAAGGCGGCCGAGAAGAAGCCGTCGCTGCCGCGCGAGTGCTCGAACCCGCGCTGCTCGGCGCTGCTGCCGAAGTTCGCCAAGAAGTGCCTGGAGTGCGGCTTCGAGCCGACGCCGCAGGCGCGCGATGTCGAGGTGCAGGACGGCGAGCTGAGCGAGCTGACCCGCAACAAGGAGAACAGGCAGGCGCCGTGGGCTGAGAAGATCGCCTGGGCCGCGAGCCTGAAGGCCTACGCCATCGCGCACAACTACAAGCCGGGATGGTGGGCGCAAAAGTACAAGGACAAGTACGGCGTCTGGCCCAACGACAGCCGCGTCCGCAATGTCGTGGCGGCCGACGAGGTGCAGCCCTTCGTCCGCTCGTGGATCACCGCAAGCAACATCCGCTGGGCCAAGCGCAAGGAGCGCCGGGCATGAGACAGCACGTTGACCTGAAGGCGCTGGACGGGCGCTGGCAGGACATCCTGCCCATCGCCGCAGGCGTCGACCGCGCGCTGTTCACGGGCAAGCACGTCCCGTGTCCGCTGGGCTGCGACGGCAAGCGCCCGTTCCGCTTCGACAACAAGGCGGGCTCGGGCTCGTGGATTTGCACCCACTGCGGCGGCGGCTATCCGCAGTCGCTGGTGATGAGGAGGCTGGGTTGTGACTACAAGACCGCGCTGGAGGAGATCGTCAAAGCGGCTGGGATCGCGCCGGTGACCGCAGCGCCCAGGCAGCGAGAACCCGACGAGGAGCGATATCGCAAGGCCCGCGCGGCCCTGTGGAAGGGCTCGGTGCCCATCGAGGCAGGGTCTGTCGCTGGAGCATATCTCGACTACCGCTGCGACACGGGTGGCTCGTACCCGAAGGCGTTGCGGGCCGGGTTCTACGCCTGGGAAGGCGTGCGCTATCCGGCGCTCCTCGCGCTCGTCACCAGCGCGGATGGCAAGTGGGCGGTGCAGCTCCAGGCCGTGCTGCTGACGCCGGAAGGCCGCAAGGCGCCGCTGGAGGAAGCCAAGCTGACGACGCCCGGCCTGTTCCCGATGGGCGGCGCCGTGCGCCTCACGCCTCTGGCCGAAGAGATGGGCATCTGCGAGGGCGTCGAGACCGCGCTGAGCTGCGCCAAGCTGTTCGGCATCCCGACCTGGGCGGCGCTCGATGCGCGCCATCTGGAGCACTGGGAGCCGCCGCCCGAGTGCAAGCTGCTGCACATCTACGGCGACCGCGACGGACTGCCCTACTGCACCGGCGAGGTGGCGGCCTGGACGCTGTTCGGGCGGATCGCGCGCGGGCGGAAGGTCAAGGTGTTCGAGCCGCATCTGCCCGACGAAACGAAGACCGACTGGAACGATGTCCATCAGCGGCGGCGCGCTTGACAACGATATCAGAAAGCGTGACCGTCACCACTCCTTCGGTCGGCTTCATGGGCGGCCGGAGGTCCGACAGCAGACTTGATCGACCACTTGGCTCCAGGCCCCCGCAACCGGGCCTGGGGCTCTCTGGAGCCTGGGCATGGGGGATCGGCGCTCGCCAGACCAGCGACGGCTGGACGACGCCGCGTTCAAACGCCGACGCAGGCAGGATCGCGAGCATCGGATCATCACCCGTGACAAAGCGAGGACGATCTACATGAGCGACGTACACGACGAGCCCGAGCCCAAGGCCGACGAGAGCATGGCGACCAGCGCCGAAGCCTCCGAAGCGGCCGACGACGCCGAGCACATCAACCACGACGAGGAAGCGTCCGAAGAGGCCGAGGCGGAAGAAGAGGCCGAAGAGGCCCAGGCCGCCGACAAGGACTAGCAGCGCGAAGCTCGCGTTGTGATACTCGGGGGCGGCGCTCCAATCCCCGGCGTCGCCCTCGCTCTTTCGCCAGATGGCCAAGAAGCCCTTCGATCCGTTCGCAGAGAAGCGCAGGCCCGGCGCACCCACCACCTACACCCCAGAGCTGGCCACAGAGGTGTGCAGACGCCTGATCCTGGGGCGTTCGCTGCGCGACATCTGCAACGATGCCGATATGCCTCACCGGGACACCGTGTTCCTGTGGCTGGCCACGCACCCTGAGTTCTCCGACCAATACGTGCGCGCGAGGGAAGAGCAGGCGGACACGCACGCCGACGACGCGCACCACGTCACGATCTTGGTGGCGGCGGGGAAGATCGATCCGAACGCTGGGCGCGTGGCGGTCGATGGGCTGAAGTGGAGCGCAGCCATGCAGAAGCCGAAGAAGTACGGGAAGGTGACAACCACCCGGCACAGCGGCGAAGATGGCGGCGCCATCCCGCTCAGGTTCGAGAGCCTCAGTGACGCTCAGCTCGGACAGTTCATCGACCGGCTCGCTGACTTTGCAGCGCGCGCAGACCGTGCTGGCGGCGGCGAGGGCGGAACAGGACCGCCGCCGGAGGGAGAAGACCAGTAAGCTCCTGATCTATCAGGAGAACCCGGTCGGCTTCGTGTTCGAGCACCTCTACGGCTTCCTGTGGTCGGCGCAGAAGACGATGGCCGAGGCGGTGCGCGACAATCGTCAGGTGGCGGTGCAGAGCTGCCACGACGTGGGCAAGACCTACATGGCCGCGATCCTCACCGCGTGGTGGATCGCCTGCCACGAGCCTGGGGAAGCCTTCGTGGTGACCCTGGCGCCGACCGCGCCCCAGGTGAGGGCGCTGCTCTGGCGCGAGCTGAACCGCATCCACCGCCAGGGCAACCTGATCGGGCGCATGCTCACCACCGAGTGGAAGCTGGAGAACGGCGAGCTTGTGGCGTTCGGCCGCTCGCCCAGCGACACCGCGCCGACCTCGATCCAGGGGCTGCACCAGAAGTACGTGCTGGTGATCTTGGACGAGGCGGGCGGCATCGCCAAAGGCCTGTGGGACGCGGTCAGCTCGATGGCGGCCAACGAGTTCTCGCGGATGTTCGCCATCGGCAACCCCGACGATCCCTCGACCGAGTTCCACGATGTCTGCAAGCCCGGCTCGGGCTGGCACGTCATCAAGATGAACGCCTTCGAGAGCCCGAACTTCACCGGCGAGGAAGTGCCCGACTTCCTGCGTCCGCTGCTGGTCAGCCCGATCTGGGTCGAGGAGCGCAAGAAGAAGTGGGGCGAGGACAGCCCGATCTATCGCAGCAAGGTGCTGGGGCAGTTCCCCGAGCAGGCGACGGACGGTCTAATACCCCTGACCGCGATCAGCGCCGCCCAGGTGCGGGAGATCACGCCGCACCCGACCGAGTGCGAGCTTGGCGTGGACGTGGCGCGCTTCGGCGACGATCACAGCGTGGCCTACGTCAGGCGCGGCTCCTGGGCGAGGCGCGTGTTCCGGAGCGGCAAGGAAGACACCATGCAGTGCGTTGGCCGTGTGATCGAGGCGATCCGCGAGACCGGCGCGACCAAGGTGAAGATCGATGACATCGGCGTCGGCGGCGGCGTGGTGGATCGGCTGAAGGAGCTGCAAAACGGGTTGGACGACTCACCCGGCGGCAAGGCGGCCTACGCGCTGCTGCGTCACGTCGAGATCGTGCCGGTGAACGTCGGCGAAGCGCCGACCGTGGTGCTCGATCCGGACGACCCGAAATATCAGGACACCGAAAGATATTTGAACCTCAGAGCCGAGTTGAACTGGAACCTGCGCGACCGCTTCATCACCGGCGACATCGACATCGACCCGCTGGACGACGACCTCGCCGCCGAGGCGGGCGACATCAAGTACATCTACACATCGCGGGGGCAGCTCCAGATCGAGCCGAAAAGCGATTTGAAAAAAAGAGGCAGAGAAAGCCCAGACGATTGGGACGCGCTCGTCCTGGCGTTTGCCACCTCGACCGGAACCGATCTTGGAGTTTGGTATCGCCTAGCGCGGTGAGAGGCGAGGCCCGAAGACCCCGCCCCCCCCATGCCCTGCCGCGCCTAGCCCCGCCGCGCCTAGCCTCGCCCCGCCAGAACCCGGCCTGCCTCGCCCAGCCTCGCCTCGCCGGGACGAACCTCGCCCGGCCCCGCCCGGCCTTCCCTTGCCAGACCTCGCCGTGCCAGACCTGACCTTGCCATGCCTAGCCGGACCTCACCGAACCCTACCGCGCCATGCCTCGCCACGCCAGACCAGACCACGCCCCGCCGACCATGCCCCGCCCGACCTCGCCATGCCCCGCCCTGCCCGGCCATGCCGTGCCGCGCCCGACCTCGCCAGACCAGGACCACGCCCCGCCTCGCCATGCCTCGCCAAACCCTACCCCACCATGCCAAAGCTCAGCGCGCCAGAGCTGACCGCGTCTCGCCCTACCAAGCCCTGCCGAGCCCTGCCTAGCCGCGCCATGCCGAACCCGACCTCACCTCACCGGGCCGTGCCCCGCCGCAGCTTGCCCCGCCCGACCCAGCCGCACCGATGCCCCGCCTTGCCCGACCGCGCCACGCCAATGCCGTAGCGTGCCCGACCCCGCCATAGCTCGCCCCGGCCAAGCGCGACAGGCTTGACGCTAGCGACTGCCGCCTGTCAAGCTGTGGTATCAAAACATGGCTTCAGGGAGTTCCCACGATGGCACGCAAAGCTGAAGTGGTCCGCCTCGCAGCGGACCAGACGACGAACGACGCGCAGGAGCAGCTCGACTACCGACTGCCGTACCGGGTCGAGGTGGCGATCTGCGGCGTCGCCGATCTGCTCTTCCACCGCTGGAGCAATGAGAGCGTCGAGGCGAAAGGCAAGGCGGCGAAGGGCTCGAAGGCGAAGAAGACCGACGACATCGAGAGCTACGTCTACCGCACCGAAGCGGGCGAGATCGCGCTCCCAGGCGAGTACCTGCGGCAGGCGATCATCAACGCGGCCAAGTACAAGCAGGACCCGCGCTCGCCGCGCAAGAGCGCGATGGACTTGACCAAGGCTGCGGTGATCAGCCTGACGCCGCTGGCCAGCCTAGGGACCGACGCCTGGGACTACCTCGACAAGCGGCGCGTGGTCGTGCAGCGCAACGCGGTGACGCGCGTGCGCCCAGCCATGCGGGTAGGTTGGGAGGCGAAAATCGTCCTGATGTGCAACCTGCCTGAGTACATCGGCGAGGACTTCCTGCGGCAGCTCTTGGATGATGCGGGCCGCCTGATCGGGGTCGGCGACTTTAGGCCGACCTACGGTCGGTTTAGCGTCACCGGGTTCGAGCTGCTGGAGGACTGAGACGTGGCAGGGCGAGCCAAGGTCTGGTCCGGCTCGGTCTGGCAAGGTATGGGCTCGGGGCATGCTTAGCTGCGGTCGGGCAAGGTTCGGTTCCGGCAGGGTCCGGTTGGCTCAGGTTAGCCCAGGCGAGCCCTGGTCGGGTCGGGCACGGCGCGGCGCGGCACGGTGGGCTATGGCATGGCATGGTGCGGCTTTCGGCCGCGCACGGTGATATCAGTGGTCTCGCGAAAACCGGGGTTGAGACCGAGCGGAGATATCATGAGCCTGCCCGACGATCTCCCGATCACCCACGTCCACGTCGATGGTACGCTGCACCGCCTGGACAGCCTGACGCCGGAGCAGGCGCGCAGCATGATCACCCGGCTCGTGAAGGAGCACCCGATGGAATATCCGCCTGCCCCGCGCGAGCGCCCGCCGCTGCACGACTCGACGTTCGAGTACCTGAAGCCGACCGACACGCAGATGCACGACATGGAAGAGGCGCGCTCGGCGGCGGCGACCTACGCGGACACGCTGGAGGCGCTGCTGCCGCCCGGCGCCGACAAGACCTATGCTCTGAGGAAGCTGCGCGAGGTGGCGATGTGGGCGAACGTGGCGATCACGCGCGACGACAGCGGAGCGCCACGCCCTTGAAGTGGCTGCTGCTCTGGATCGTGATATCGGCGGCGAGCGGCGCGCTCTGGGCCTGGGCGAGGTGGAAGCGGCACGACGATCCTGACGATCCCGATCTGGAGGGCCTGTCGTGAAATACGGCCAGCCGACGCAGGGGCCGCAGACGCCGGTGGTGATCGAGCTGCAAGCGGTGGTCTCGCGCCTGGGCAGGCTGGTGCCGATCAGGCGTAGGTGGTTCACCGCGTGAAGTTATCCCCAGGATGGGTATTAGACGAACGTCTGACGAACGAAGGGAGACCGAATCATGAGCGACCCAGGCGCACGGCATCTGGCGGAAGGCTGGGAGGAGATGTGGACTTCGGACACCGACCATGTGGACCGGCTCACCGTGGACGGCGGCCACATCTGGCGCTCGATCATCACCGCGTCGGGCGAGTCGAAGCAGCCGCTGATGATGTCGATGGTGTTCGTGCCCTACTCCGAGGAGGAGCTGACGCCGGATGACTGACATCGGCTACATCCCGAACCACCCGAGCGAGGCGACGATCCCGATCTCGAATTGGAACCTGTTCTACACGGGCGACGAGCCGTTCTTCTGGATCGTGGCGCTCGACCCGGCCGGGCCGCTCTACAAGCTGCCGAAGCTGAACCCGGCGACGACGCCGGTGCCGCCTGAGCCTGCGCCGGTGCTGGGCACGCTGGCGACGTTCTCGATCCCCAACGACATCGCCGAGCAGATGGGCCTGCCGCTGCCCGCGAGCGCGCCGATGGGGATGAAGCGCGCGGCGAAGCTGGCGGCGACCGAGGCGCGGCGCTGGATGGACCCGCCGCTGCCTACAACCGAACCAAACGGGCCGTCCTAGCGCCCCTTGTGATATCGCCCGCCACGGACCATCCTGGGGGCATGGCGACCACATCTGACGGCGATGAAGGCCAAGCCTTCGTAGATCAGGCAGCGCGGATCGATGAGCTTGCGGAGTGGGCGCGTCGGATCGACACGCTCCAGCCCGCGCAGAAGTTCACGGTGGAGGCGATCCGGCTGGCGCTGCTCTCGCTGAACCGCATGGCCAACTCGCTCGCGGGCCTTGAGCTGATCTACGCGGCCATCGCCGACCACCTGATACCGGAGCCAGAGCCGGTCGAACTGGAGCACGAGCCATGACCACGATGGTGGTGTTCCCGCTCGATGGTCGGCAGCGCCAGCTACCGCTGCGCGCCTTCAACAAGGCGCTGACCAAGGCCGGACACCTGAGCGTCACCCCGACCTATCCGCAGTACAACGCGAAGTCGGTCGCCCACAACCAGCGGACTTGTCTGCGCGAGGCGCTGCGCGAAGCCGACGAGGGCAGGGCATGATCGTGCTGACGCTGGAAGCGCTGGAGGCGATCATCGAGCGGGCGCGCGGGCGGCTGCTCAAGGAGGCCCGATGGGCTGAGAGCGCCCATGCGGCGCTGGAGGCGTTGAGCCAGGAGATCGAGGTCGAGCGCGCGGCGAGCATCATCGTGGCCGAGGTGAAGCGGGATGGCTGACGACCTGTTCGAGGGCGGCCCCGAGGCGCGCGACGCGGCGCTGGAGAAGGTCTCCGGCAACAACAAGACGTGGATGCGCGACGCGCTGCGGATGATGCGGACGCTGCCTGCGGGCGAGCTTGGCACGGCCGAGGACATCGGGCGGCGGCTGCGCTGGCAGGGCCTGCCGCATCCGAGCGATCCCGGCGCCTGGGGCGCGCTGACCATGCAGGCGATCCAGAAGCGCATCATCGTGAACACCGGCAAGCGCCGCCAGATGAAGGGCCGCAAGGCGCACGCGCGGAGCACGGCGGTGTACAGGAAGGCGTAGGAGCGAAAGCATGGAAACCGAGACCATCACCGTTGACCGCGAGGAAGCGGCGGCGATCTACCGCAAGTACCGCGAGCACCAGCACTACTCGACCCCAATCGACCGCGAGGTGCAGCGCGTCTACGAAGCCATCGCCAAGAAGAAGATCGTCGTGCAGGCGCTGGCCAGCATCGTGAAGGCCGGGCTCGGCGAGGACGGTCTGCCGAAGCTGGCCATCGTGCGGGCCGACTCCGAGAAGTGCCACCTCCAACTGCGCGGCGACGGCGGCGCCCGGTTCTCGAAGGACGGCTGGGCGCCCGACCGCAACCGGCGCACCTACATCGATCTGCCGCCGGGCAGCTTCCCCGCGAGCAACCGGCGCTTCAACCACTACGAGGCGCTGACGCCGCTGGTGCCGATCCACATCCGGCCGCAGCGGGCGTTGGAGAACTATCACATCCTCTTCGAGGCCGAGTGGTCGCGGGTGGTGCCCAAGGACCCGCTGCTGCTGCGGCGGCTGAGCAAGGGCGACCTCTGGGTGGTGATCGGGGCCTGGGACCTGACCGACGTGGAGCGCGCGGTGCTGGCGGGGCGGCTGTGAGCGAGTTCGTCGTCCACACCGACACTGTGATCCGGCAGCTCGACACGCTGCGCTTCATCGCCGACCAGCCGCTGCGCGAGGAGATGCACGCGGCGCGGCGCAAGAAGGCGATGATCAACGACCAGACCGGCTGGGTCGCCTACGAGGAGCTGATCCACAAGGCCAGGAAGGCGCTCTATGACCGAGGCTGACGCGGCCAGGATCGAGGCGCTGATGGCTGAGAACGAGAAGCTGAAGGTGAGGGCGCAGCGCTCGCTCGAAGGCCTGTGGGCGGTGCTGATGACGTTTCACCCCGAGGGCGAGGCGCACGTCACCACGGAGATGCTGGAGTTGGCCGACCGTGGGCATGTTCAGTGCTGGAGCTGCGTGGACGGCACGATCATGTTCAAGGCGCTGGAGGCCGACAAGGCCGATGCGTGATCGCTGGGCGTCCTGGCAGGCGTGGTGCGCGGCCAAGTGGCGTAAGTACGAGCGCTCGCGGGCGCGCTGGCGCAAGCTGCATCCGGCGGCCGACGTGAGGGCGCTGGAGGAGAAGTACGGCGTCCAGGCCAAGCTGCTCAGTGTCGAGAAGCTCATGGCGCCCGCGCTGCTACTTGGCGACGCTCCCGCCGCCGCTGAGCAGCATGTAGGCGAGGATCACCGAGGCGAGCAGGAAGAAGGCGCGCGCGATGCGCTCGGCGTAGCTGACGGGCCAAGTCGCCATCAGCCAGAAGATGAAGCCGACGACGAGGGCGATGCAGAAGAGGATGGTGATCATCGAGGGTTGCTCCGGTGATGCTCCCGTCACGCAAGTGGGCTACAGAGATCGCGCAGCATACTCCCAAGGAGAGCACCCCACGAAATGGCTGACGGTCCCTATCTCGCAATCGCCTACCCCATCGCCCACGTCGGCGGCGGCCCGATGCCGGGCGGTCCTGGCATGGTCGATCCCGGCTACGGGCAAGGCCACCCGATGCCGCCGCACGTCGGCGGTGGTCCGGTCTATCCCGGCGGCCCGGTCGATCCAGGCTATGGCCAAGG
>DASXNH010000005.1:0-18915 GCA_036495195.1 Candidatus Dormiibacterota bacterium | reverse complement strand
GAAGGCTTCTTCTCCGGCTACTTCAGCACCGCGATCGAGGCCAACGAGATGCTGACCGAGGTCTGGCTGCGCAACCCGGCGCCGGGCCAGGGCTGGGCCTTCGGCGAGGTCTCGCGCCGGCAGGGAGACTTCGCGCTGGTCGGCGCGGTGACCCTGCTTTCGGTCGCGGGCGGGCAGATCGCGGATTCGCGGCTGGTGCTGTTCGGAGTCGGCGGCACCCCCTTCCGCGCCACCGCCGCCGAGGCGGTGCTGAAGGGCGCCAAGCCGGACGCCGAGGCTTTCCGGGCCGCCGAGGCCAAGGTCAAGGAGTCGGTCAACCCGGAGAACGACGTTCACGTCAGCGCCGACTACCGCCGCCACGTGGCCGGGGTGCTGGCGCGGCGGGGACTGCAGGAGGCGGCCGGAAGAGCCGCCAGTTCACGAGGAGCCAGCTGATGGAGCAGAAGTCCGAGCTCACGCTCACGGTCAATGGGGAGGCGGTCAGCCGGACGGTCCCGGTTCGCCGCACCCTGGGCGACTTTCTCCGCGACGATCTCGCTTTCACCGGCCTCAAGCTGGGCTGCGAGCACGGCGTCTGCGGGGCCTGCACGGTCTGGGTCGAGGGGGCGCCGATCCGCTCCTGCCTGATGCTGGCGATCCAGTGTCAGGGGGTGGAGGTGACGACGGTCGAGGGGCTGGCGAAATCGGAAGACTTCGGCATCCTGGCGCAGTCGTTCACCGACAACCATGGTGTCCAGTGCGGCTTCTGCACGCCGGGGATGCTGATGACGGCGAGCGCCTTTCTGAAAGCCAACCCGAAACCGAGCGAGGCGGAGATCCGGACCGCGATCAGCGCCAACATCTGCCGCTGCACCGGCTACAAGGGAATCGTCGATTCGGTCAAGACGGCGGCCGAGCGGCTGGCTGCCGGCAAAGCGGGCGCCGGGCGCGCGCAGGGGAGGGCATAGATGGCGCGAGAAGTTCTGGGCCTGATGCGGGGTAAGTGGATCGGGGCTCCGATCAAGCGGGTCGAAGATCCGCGCTTCCTCAGCGGCGAGGCGATCTTCGCCGGCGACATCTCGCTGCCGAGGATGCTCCACGCCGCCTTCGTGCGGTCTCCCCACGGCCACGCCAAGATCCTCTCCATCGATTCCAGCCGGGCGGCCAAGATGCCCGGCGTGGTCCTGGTGGTGACCGCCAAGGACGCTGATTTCAAACCCCTGGTCGACCTCCTGCCGCCGCTCGACGGGCTGCAGAAGACGCCGCAGCCGCTGCTCGTCAAGGACCACGTGCGCTTTGTCGGCGAGGCGATCGCGGTGGTCGTCGCCGAGGACCGCTACCTGGCCGAGGACGCGGCGGGCGAGCTCGAGTCGGCGATCCAGTACGAGCCGCTGCCGGCGCTCGTCGACGCCGTCAAGGCGATGGACGAGAAGACCAATCTGCTCCACCCGGAGCTGGGCTCCAACGTCTTCTACCGCAAAAAGGTGAAGGTCGGCGACGTCGAGGCCGCCTTCAAGTCGGCCGACAAGGTGATCAAGCGCACCTATCACACCAACCGCGTCAGCGCGGCGCCGATGGAGGGCCGCGCCTGCGTCGCCAAATACGACAAGTCCTTCGGCCAGCTGACGCTGTGGATCTCGACCCAGTCGCCGCACGTCGACCGCAACCTGCTGGCGGAGTCGCTCGAGATCCCGGAGAACAAGGTGCGGGTGATCGCGCCCGACGTCGGCGGCGGCTTCGGCCAGAAGCAGCCGACCCATCCCGAGGAGCTGGTGGTCGCCGCCATGGCGCGGCGGCTGGGCCGGCCGGTGAAGTGGGTCGAGGACCGGCGTGAGCATCTGCTGGCCTCGGCCCACGCCAAGGAGCAGACGATCAACCTGGAGGGCGCCTTCAAGAAGGACGGCAGCCTGCTCGCCCTGCGCGCCCAGTGCATCGGCGACAGCGGCGGCTACTCCTTCAATCCCACCAGCGGCTTGATCGAGCCGAGCTTCTCCGCCACCGGCATCCCCGGCGTCTACGACCTCAAGAACTACGAGTACGAGATCGTCGGCGTGCTCACCAACAAGACCCCCACCGGTCCCTACCGGGGGGTCGGCTGGACCGCCGGCAACACCGCCCGCGAGGCGCTGCTGGACCTCGCCGCGCGCGAGCTCGGCCTCGATCCGGTCCAGATCCGGCTCCAGAACATGATCCAAAGCGACCAGTTCCCCTACCGGAACTGCATCGACATGCTCTACGACAGCGGCAGCTACGTCGAGACCCTGAAGAAGGCCTGCGAGATGGCCGGCTACGACGACTTCCGCAAGCAGCAGGTGGAGGCCCGCAAGGCGGGCAAGTACCTCGGCCTCGGCCTCTGCGTCTTTGTCGAGCCCTCGGCTTTCGGCTCCGACGTGGCGGCGCAGATGGGCTGGCCGCTGCCCTCCCACGACAACGCCAGCGTCTCCATGGATCCCTCGGGCAAGGTCATCGTCTCCACCGGCCACCTCGGCCACGGCCAGGGCCACGAGACCAGCTTTGCCCAGCTGGCGGCGGACACCCTGGGCATCGACGTCAAGGACGTCATCGTGCAGCGCGGCGACACCGAAAGCGCGCCCTGGGGCATGGGCACCTACGCCAGCCGCAGCGCCGTCATCGCCGGCGGCAGCATCTCCTACGCCGCCCGCGACGTCCGCGACCGCCTGCTCGCGATCGCCGGCAACATGCTCGAGGCGCCGGCCCAGGACCTCGAGATCGAGGACGGCAAGATCTTCGTCAAGGGCTCACCCAACCAATCCATCGACGTCACCGAGGTCGCCCACGCCGCCTATTACAACCCCCGAATCCGGGTCAAGGGGGTGGAGCCGCGGCTGCAGTCCACCCGCTTCTACGACCCCCCCGCCTGCTACTCCAACGGCACCGTGATCGCCCTGGTCGAGGTCGACATCGAGACCGGCATCACCAAGCTCCGCCGGATCGTCTTCGTCGAGGACTGCGGCACCATGATCAACCCCTTCATCATCGAGGGCATGATGGCCGGCGCCATCGCCCAGGGCGCCGGCAGCGCGCTCATGGAGCACCTCGTCTACGACGCCAGCGGCCAGCTGCTCACCACCACCTACATGGACTACCTGATCCCGACCGCCGCCGACCTGCCCTCGCCGGAGACCGCCCACCTGGAAACCCCCTCGCCCTTCACCGTCGGCGGCATCAAGGGCATGGGCGAGGGCGGCGTCATCTCCACCCCCTCGGCGGTGACCAACGCCATCATGGACGCCCTCGCACCCTTCAACCCCGAGCTCCGCGACCTCCCCCTCGGTCCGGACAAGGTCGTCAAGATCGTGCAGGCGGCAATCGCCAAGGCCTGAGCGGCGACCTGGCGGGACGGCCTTCCGTCCCGCCAGCGCCGCGCCTCTAGCGCCGGGGCGCCTCAGGCCTGCTCGCGAACTGGCCCTTTCGACAGCCACCCGGAAGGTCACGGTGGATGAAATCGCTGTCTGGCTCGAGGCGCGTTCCAAACCCACGTGACTTGGTTATGACAGCGCGATTGGCCGGACGGCTGACGTGCCTTCAGCGAGGAAGGCGTTGACACCGCCCACGAAATGCAGGTCGGCTGTCATAACGTATGCGCAAACGATTGCAAGAGCGGTTGAGCCGTGTTAGCATCCCCGCGTCGACGCTGGGTGAAATAGCGCAGGAGCTGGCCTCTGCAGTGAAACCATCTGATTTCAGGTACACGGTCCCCGCCACCGTCGACGAGGCTGTCAGCCTGCTGAGCCGCGAAGGCGGCGCTGGAAAGGTTTTGGCCGGAGGTCAGAGCCTGGTGCCGCTCATGAACCTACGACTGGCCGCACCGACGCTGCTCGTCGATCTGAATCGGAACCCCGACCTCCAGTTCGTCCGGGACCGTGATGACGTGCTCTCCATCGGCTCGATGACACGCCACCACGAGGTCGCGACCAACGCCCTGGTGGCGAAGCGGCTTGGCCTCCTGGCGCACGCCGCCTCTCTGATTGGGTACCCGGCCATTCGCAACCGCGGCACCCTGGGCGGCAGCCTTGCCCACGCCGACCCCGCGGCCGAGATGCCGCTGGTGGCGTTGACCCTGGACGCGGAGCTCGTGGCGGTCGGCCCCGGCGGTCGGCGGACGATCCCGGCTGCGGAATTCTTCGGCGGTTTCTTCACCACCGCTCTCGAGCCGGCCGAGGTGCTGACCGAGATCCACTTCCAGATCGGCGGCACCACCGAACCCTGGGCCTTTAAGGAGCATGCGCGTAAGACGGGCGACTTTGCCGTGGCCGCCGTCGCGGCCACCGCCACGCTCGGCGGCGGTAGAGTGCAGCGTCTGCGGGTCGGGATCGCCGGCACGTCTGACCGCCCCATAAGGGCGGGCGAGCTTGAACAGATGCTGACCGGCCGACCGCTATCCGAGGCGCGCGAGGCGCTGAGCGACGGCACTGTGCGGAAGACGATCGCGGCGCAGGGCGCCGGCGACGCCCGCTACGACCGCTGGGAGGTGGCCGGCGTGCTCACGGAGCGTGCGCTCGCCGTGGTCCTGGCGCATTCGGGAGGAGGCGCATGACAGACACGCACATGATCGAGGCGGAGGTCAACGGCAAGCGGCGCAAGCTTGCGGCTCCGAGCCGCAAGCTCCTCAGCGACTTCATCCGCGAGGATCTTGGCCTGACCGGTACGCACGTCGGCTGCGAGCACGGTGTGTGCGGTGCCTGCACGATCCTTCTCGACGGCCGGCCGGTGCGCTCGTGTCTGATGTTCGCGCCGCAGGCGGACGGCGCTCGAATCGAGACGATCGAGTCGCTCGCGCAGGATGGCGACGACCTGCATCCGGTGCAGCGTGCCTTCTGGGAGCACCACGGCCTCCAGTGCGGGTTCTGCACCCCAGGCATGGTGCTGACCGCGAAGGCTTTCCTCGAAGAGGTCCCTCACCCGACGGAAGCGCAGATTCGCGCTGCGATCTCGGGCAACGTCTGCCGCTGCACAGGCTACGTGTTCATCGTCGAGGCGATCCAGGCGGCCGGCAAGACGATGGCCGACGGAGCAAGAACCCGTGAATAAGCCAACTGTCGATTTAGCGGATGCGGTGGCGCGTCCGAGGCTGCTCGGAGCGGCGATCAAGCGGCGAGAGGATCCCAAGTTCCTAACAGGGCGGGCGCGATACGTGGACGACCTGCAGCTCCCGCGCATGCTTCATGCCTCCTTCGTGCGCTCGCCGATGGCGCACGCCGACATCGTCTCGGTGGACGTCAGCGCGGCCGCTGCTCGGATGGGTGTGCACGCCGTTTTCACAGGAGCCGACATCGCTGCCAGCGCCAAGCCCTTCGTCTGCGACTCGCTGCACCCATCCTGGCAGAGCGCCGGATACCCGCCTGTCGCGTCTGAACGCGTGAGATTCGTGGGTGAGGCTGTCGCGGTCGTCGTCGCGGACGATCGGTACCTGGCGGAGGATGCCGGTGAGCTGGTGTCGGTCCGATACGCCGAGCGGCCCGTGGTCGCGTCGATCGCCGCGGCGGTGGCGGAGGGCGCACCCAAAGTGCACGACTCCTGGACCGACAACCTGTACGTGAAGCGCCACTTCCGCGAAGGTGATCCGGACGCGGCGTTCGCAAACGCCCATGGCGTCGTGAGGCTGGATCTGAATACGCATCGACAGGCAGGCATCCCGCTCGAGACCCGCGGCTGTGTAGCGGACTACGACTCGCGCGACCAGCTGCTGACCGTCTGGACCTCCTCGCAGACGCCGCATCTGGTCCGCACGGGCCTCGCCGACACCCTCCAGATCCCTGAGCACCGGATCCGAGTCGTCGCTCCCGATGTGGGTGGAGGGTTCGGGATCAAGTGCCACCTCTTCCCTGAGGAGGTGGTGGTCGCGGTGCTGGCGATGAAGACGCACCGTCCCGTGAAATGGATCGAAGACAGGCAGGAGCATTTCCTGGCGTCGATCCATTCGCGCGAGCACCAGCACCACGTCGAGCTGGCGTACGCCGAGGACGGCATGGTCATCGGTCTGCGGGCCAAGATCTATGTGGACTGCGGCGCGTATTCGATGTGGCCGTGGACCTCAACCATGGACACCGGCATGGCGCTTGGGATCCTGCCCGGGCCCTATCAGATCCGCAACTACGAGTGCGAGGCGTACAGCGTCGCCACCAACAAGTGTCCTCACGGCGCCTATCGCGGCGTGGCCCGGCCGGCGGCATGCTTCTCCATCGAGCGCGGCATGGACGAGGTTGCGCACCGGGTGGGGATCAGCCGGGTGGAGGTGCGGCGCAGGAACCTGGTCCAGCCAGAGCAGTTTCCATACGAGTCGGTCACCGGCCTGATCTACGACAGCGGTAGCTTCGTCGAGTCGCTCGACAGGGTCTGCGAGATGGGCGACTACAAGGCGATGCTCGAGGAGCAGAAGAAGGCCCGAGCCGAGGGACGCTGGGTCGGAATCGGCATCGCCTGCTACACCGAGCAGACCGCACACGCGACGCAGGAATTCGTCCAGCGCTACGTGCCCATCGTTCCGGGGTTTGAGGCGGCGCTCGTGCGCATGGACCCCTCGGGCTTCGTGACCGTCCACATGAGCACGCACTCCCACGGTCAGGGCCACGAGACCACCATGGCGCAGCTGGTGGCGGACAAGCTCACGCTGCCGGTCGAGAACGTGCGCGTCGTGCTGGGCGACACCGCCGCCACGCCCTACGGGCACGGCACGTTCGCCAGCCGGAGCGCGGTCCTGGGTGGTGGGGCATGTGTTCAGGCGGCCAGCAAGCTGCGGGACAAGCTCATCAGGTTCGCGGCTGAGCACCTCGAGAGCGACCCAGGCGATCTGGAGCTGGTTGACGGCCGGGTCGTGGTCAAGGGCGCACCCACGCGAGGGATTTCGATCAGCGAGATGGCGCGCTGGGCGTATCACCGCCCCGAGAAACTTCCGGCCGGAATGGAGCCATCTCTCGAGGCCGTCGCCGCTTACGACGCCCCGCCAGGACTCGGAACCTTCGCGAACGCGGCGCACCTGGCCCTCATCGAGGTCGACCCCGACCTCGGCAAGATCGAGCTCCTCCGCTACGTGGTGGTGGAGGACTGCGGGCAGATGATCAACCCTCTCATCGTCAAAGGCCAGGTCCACGGTGGCGTGGCGCAGGGGATAGGGGGCGCGCTGCTCGAGGAGCTGATCTACGACGACCAGGGCCAGCTCACCACATCGACGTTCATGGATTACCTGCTGCCAGGGTCCACGGACATCCCCAACATCGAGGTCGGCCACCTGGAGTCGCCGTCGCCGTTCACGGTGGAGGGGATCAAAGGCATGGGCGAAGGTGGCACGATCGCGCCGGGGCCGGCGCTGGCAAGCGCGCTCGCCGACGCGCTGAGCCCGTTGGGACACGTCGAGGTGAACGAGCTGCCGCTCACCGCCGAGCGTGTGCGTTGGATCATGCGCAAGGCACGCGCCGCGAGCCAGGCCTGAGCCATGGCCAAGGTGATCGACTGCCAGTTCCACTGGCATCCGCCCTCCTTTTTCAGGCATCACCAGGGGCGGCCGGGCTATCCGCGGGCGCGCCCGCAGGATGGCGGCTACCTATACGAGGTTTCGCAGCACGAGGCGTGGAAGTTCACGCGTGAGTTTGTGGATCTCGAGTTCGAGCTGGAGGAGATGTCTGCCGCCGGGGTGGACGCCGTCGTCTGCAGCCCTGCTATCGGCGGCGACATCACGGACCGCGAGCTGAGCGAGGGCGTGGAGCTGGCCGCCTTGCTGAACTCGGAGACCGCGGACGCCCAGCAGCGCCATTCCGGCCGGCTGTACGGCCTGGCCGTGCTGCCGATGCAGGAGACGCAGGCGGCCGTCAAGGCCCTTGACGAGGCGGCCTCGCTCGGGCTGCGCGGGATTTGCATGTTCTCGAACATCAACGGCCGCTCGATCGCCGCCCCCGAGGTGTGGCCCGTGTACGAGCGTGCACAGAAGCTCAACCTGCCGATCTTCCTGCACCCGACCCGCAGCTTCCGCGAGGAGCGCGTGCTCGCATATGAGATGGAACGCCCGCTCGGGTACATGTTCGACTCTAGCTTTGCGGCTGCATCACTGATCGTCGGGGGTGTACTGGATGCCTTTCCCGGCCTGAAGTTCGTCCTGCCGCACCTGGGCGGGACCCTGCCGTACCTGGCCGGCCGGCTGGAGACGTACAGGCAGGACTTGCTGTGGGGACACATGAACAAAGCGTTCGACTTCTACCTGCGGGGTTTTTACTATGACACCGTATCGGCCACCCCGGGAGCGCTCGCGCTGGCGCTGCAGGTGGGTGACCCGCAGCGGTTGCTCTTCGCGACCGATTATCCGTACTTTTCGGCCAGGCAGGGTCTGGAGTTCGTGCGGAACAACTTGCCCGAGAGCCTGCTCGAAGGAGTGTGCCACGTGCACGCGGAAAAGCTGCTCGGATTGGAGCAGGAGTCATCGGCGTCCGAACTCCCACTGGGAGGCCTGACCGGATCGAGCTGACCGCCCGACGCCGCGATTTGCAGGCAATCGGATTGGAGGGAACTTAGTTGTTATCTGGATTTGTCGATCTGTGCCGGCGGGAACTGGAGCTGTGCGGTATCCATGAGGGCGAGACCGTCGCGGTTCTGTCCCAGGGTTATGAACGTCTTGACTATGCCGACGCCTTTCTGGCCGCGGCCCGCAGCCTGGGCGCCCAGTCGTTCCACGTGCGCCTCCCCGGGGCCGATGGCACCGGCGGCCAGTCCGGCGACGCTGCGATGTTCGGCGTCGGGCAGACCCCGCTGGCCGGCAACCGCCCCGCGATCGAGGCATTGAAGCAGGCGACGCTCGTCGTCGACGTGATGTTCCTCCTCTTCTCGAAGGAGCAGCGGGAGATCGAGGCGTCGGGCGTCCGAATCCTGACCTGCATGGAACCCGTCGACAACCTGGCGCGGCTGTTCCCGACCCTGGACCAGCGCCGGCGCGTCGAGGCGAGCGCCGAGCTACTGAAGAACGCACGAAGTCTGCGCGTCACCAACCAGGCCGGCACGGACGTCGTATACGAGCTCGGGCGTTACGGAATCGTGACGGAATACGGGTTCACCGACATCCCGGGCAGGTGGGACCACTGGCCGTCGGGCTTTCTATTCACGGGCGGCGCCGACGATGGCGTCGACGGCAAGGTCGTGCTGGACCGCGGCGACATCATCGTTACGCCGTTCAAGCGGTACGTCACCGCACCGACCGAGGTCATCATCGAGGCCGGCCGCATCGCGGCAATTCGCGGCAGCGTCGACGCGGATCTGCTGGTCGACTACATGGCCGGATTCGGCGACCCGCGCGCGAACGGGATCTCGCACATCGGCTGGGGCTGCAACGAGAATGCGCGCTGGTCGGGGTTGGAGAACGACCGGCGCAGCATGGGAATGGAGAGCCGCGGTTTCTACGGCAACGTGCTCTTCTCGACCGGCCCCAACCAGGAGCTCGGTGGCGACAACGACACTCAGTGCCACATCGACATCCCGATGCGCAACTGCAGCCTGTTCCTCGATGACAAGCCCGTCCTGGTGGATGGCGAATTTGTGATCGACGAGTTGCGCGTGAAGGGCCGCAAGTAGTGTTGAGCGCTCAGAGTGGGCAGCGGATCCAGCCGGTGGGAGCAAGCCGCCGCGTCGAGGCGAATGGCATTCAGCTCCACTACCTGGAGTACGGGCATGGCGAGCCGGCCATCTTCATCGTACCGGGGATCACGAGCCCGGCGATCACCTGGGAATTCGTGGCGGTCGAGCTCGCGCGCGAAGCCAGGGTGATCGTGCTCGATGTCCGGGGACGCGGGCTGTCAGAGACCGGCAGCGGCTACACGCTGGAGAACTACGCCGGCGACGTGGCCGGCCTGGTCGCAGCGGTGGCGCCGGAGTTCACCGTCCTGCTGGGCCACTCGATGGGAGCGAGGATCGTGGTCGCCACCGCCGCTCGCAACCTGGGCCTTGCGGAGGCGACCATCGTCGTGGACCCGCCTCTTTCCGGCCCGGGTCGCGCCCCATATCCGTTTCCGCTCGACGTGTACGTGAATGCGCTGGCCGAGGCCCGCAGGGGCGCGACGGCCGACGACATGGCGCGCTACTACCCCACATGGCCGCGGCGTGAGCTCGAGATCAGGGCGCAGTGGCTTGCCACCTGCAATGAGGAAGCGGTGGTGGAGACGTACCGCAACTTTCACCAGGAAGACTTCTTCGACTACTGGCCCAGCGTACCGTCCCCGGTCCTTTTCATCTCCGGTGCGCAGAGCCCCGTGGTACCGGAGGCGGCGCTGGCCGAGGTCCTGGCCAAGAATCAGGCGGCCGAGCTGGTGAGCATCGCGGGAGCCGGCCACATGGTCCCGTTCGAGAACCTCTCCGGCTTTGTGACGGTCGTGCTCGAGTTCGTCGCCCGCGTAACGGGTCGCCCGTGAAGACGAGAACGCCAGAGGAGATGCTCGGACTTCTCGATCTTCAGCTGCCCGAGCGCCCACCATCCACAGGACTTTTCGTGCGGACCGTGCGGACGGGCGACATCGTGTTCCTCTCAGGCCACGGCCCGATTCGCCAAGGCAGTCCGGTGTTCCTCGGAAGGGTGGGCGACGAGCTGACCCTTGACGACGCACGGGAGGCGGCGCGCCAGGCGGTCCTGTGCGTGCTCGCCTCATTGAAGGAAGAGGTGGGGGAGCTGAGCCGCGTGAACCGGATCGTGAAGCTGCTCGTGTTCGTCAGCAGCACGCCCGAGTTCGTCGATCAGCACCTGGTGGCTGACAGCGCTTCTGAGCTCATCCACCAGATTTTCGGGCTCGAGAAGGGCAGCCACGCCAGGTCTGCCGTGGGGGTGGCGTCACTTCCGTTCGGGTTCTCCGTAGAGATCGAGATGGTGGCCGAGGTGGATTGATGAGCCAGGTCATCGCGGCAATCGGGTTCGGGCTGGTGACGGCATCGATCCTTTCGATCGCGTCGGTCGGCTTCACCCTGCAGTTCGGCGTCACCAACGTGCTGAACATCGCCTACGGCAGCGTGATGATCTCCTGCGCGTTCGTCGCCTACTACTTCACCACCATCGGCGTTCCATTGATTCTCGCGGCCGCCCTGGGGACCGCGTTCGGCGCCGTTCTGTCCGTGCTGATGAACAGGGTTGTCTACACCCCGTTCATCAAAAGGGGGACGCGCCTGTTCGGAATGATCATCGTCACGATCTCGATGGGTCTGATCATCCAGAACGCGATCCTGTGCATCGTCGGTCCCACCTTCGTGGCCCTGCCGGTCGGAAGTGGCGCCGTCCGCCGGCTCGGCTCGATCGTGCTGACCGACAGCCAGCTGGTGGTGATCGGCATTGCCATCGCGGCGATGCTCGGCGTCCACGTGGTGCTGAAGTACACGCCCCTTGGCAAATCGATGCGTGCGGCCGCCTCGAACGCGGCCCTGGCGCGCGCGAGCGGCATCTCCGTGGCTCGAGTGTCCGATGTCGCCTGGGGGATGTCGGGTGCGCTCTGCGGCCTGGCCGGCGTCGTTCTCGCGTTGAACACCGCCAGCTTCCAGTACACGACCGGTGATGAGTTCTTGGTCGTCATCATCGCCGCGGCGGTGCTCGGGGGCATCGGCTATCCCTATGGAGCGGTGATCGGCTCGGCCATCATCGGCATCGGGATGGAGGTGGCGTCGATCGCCGTCGGCTCCTCCTACAAGGAGATCTTCGCGTTCGCCATCCTGGTGCTGGTGCTGCTGCTGCGGCCGCAGGGCATCTTCGCCGACATCGCCGGACGTCGAGAGGTGGCGGCGTGAACCTGGCGATGCAGTTCTACCTGACGACCCTCCTGGTCTTCCTGGGTGTCAACGTCCTGGCCTGCTGGGGGCTGAACCTCCAGTTCGGTGTCGCCGGGGTGATTAATTTCGCCTTCGTCGTCTTCCAGGCGATCGGGGCGTACACCACCGCGGTGCTCTCCATGGGACCCGACACCGCCTACGGCGGGTTCCAGCATTACATCTTGGGCAACAAGCTTCCGTTCCCCCTGCCGCTGCTGATCGGCACAGCCGTCGGTGCGCTGCTCGGGCTCTTGCTCGGGATGATCGGTCTGCGGCGGTTGCGCAGCGACTACGAAGCGATGGTGATGCTCGTGGTCTCGGTGATCGCGACCAAGTTTGTGACCAGCGACACCGGCCTGCTGAACGGACCCGCCGGCCTTGCCCTCATCCCTCATCCCTTAGCCTCAACCCTGGGATTGGCGCCCATCGACTACGCGTGGTTCTACGTGGGGCTCGTCGCCGTCTCATGCGCGCTGTGCTACGTGGTCGTCCACCGCATTACGAACTCGCCCTACGGCCGGATGCTGCGCGCGATGCGCGAAAACGAGAGAGCAGCGGTGGCGCTTGGCAAGAACGTAGCCGCCATGCGGCTCGCGGTGTTCGCCGTCGGTGGAGGGATTGCCGCGCTGAGCGGCGGACTGCTGGCGGGGTTCATCGGCGCCTGGTCACCGGGAGGCTGGCTGTACGTGGAGACGTTCACGCTGTTCACGGCCATCATCGTCGGCGGCATGGGCAGCAATCTCGGGGCCGTCGTGGGCGCGCTGCTGGTGCCGGTCGTGTTCCTTGAGGGGACTCGTTTCCTTCCCACCATCGGCAGCTCCGAGGTGATGGCCGGATTGCAGTGGATCGTGATCGGGCTGCTGGCGATGGCCTTTCTCTGGTTCTGGCCACGCGGCATCGTGCCGGAGAGGAGATCCGCCTACGCTCCAGGCGAGCTGCCGTCCCAAGGTTCGCATCCAGCGCTCCCTCTCGAGCGGCACTCGAGTTGAGCTCGTCTGTGATGCCCCTGCTCGAGGTCAGCGACCTGCGTCGGTCGTTCGGCGGCGTGGCGGCGGTTGACGGAGCCTCCTTCACGGTTGAGGGCGGCGCGCTCACAGGCCTGATCGGGCCCAACGGCGCAGGCAAGTCCACCGTGGTCGGGCTCATCGCCGGCAGCGTCAGGGCCACCGGCGGAAGGATCGCCTTTCGGGGTCAGCCGATCACCAATCGATCCGAGATGGAACGGTCGCGCCTGGGCATCACGCGCACGTACCAGCTTTCGAGCGAGTTCGCGCGGCTCACGGTGATGGACAACCTGCTGGTCGGTCCGAAGCATCAACCGGGCGAGGTGCTGGTCGGCGCGATGATGGGGCGCCACCACTGGGGACGCATCGAGGACGCGAACATCGTCAAGGCGCGCTCCCTGCTGTCGAGATTCGGGATGGCTGACGCCGAGAACGCCTATGCGGGCGAGCTCAGCGGTGGGCAGAAGCGCCTCGTGGAAATCATGAGAGCGCTGATGAGCGATCCGCAGCTACTGCTCCTGGACGAGCCCATGGCGGGTGTGAATCCGGTTCGGATCCTGGAGATCGAGTCGGTGCTCACCGCGCTCAGGCGCGAGGGTGTGACCATGCTTCTGGTCGAGCACGAGCTCGACACCGTCGAGCGCCTGTGCGACGCCGTAATCGTCATGGCGCGAGGCCGTGTGGTCGCGACTGGAGGCATGGCCGATCTCCGAAGCAGGGGAGAGGTCGTGGATGCTTACCTTGTCGGCTAGGCTCCAGCCCGACAGCGCCGGCCTCTGGGTGGAAGGGCTGTCTGCCGGCTACGGCGGCCCGCCGATCATCCGTGACGTGTCGATCGAGGTCGGGCGTGCCCGGGTGGCCGCCGTAATCGGGCCCAACGGTGCGGGCAAGAGCACCCTGGTCAAGGTTGTGGTCGGGCTGCTGCCGCCGTCAAGCGGGGCGGTCTGGGTCGGCGGCCGAAATGTCACGGCCCTTCCATGCGAGCTTCGCTGCCGCGCGGGCATGGGATACGTCCCACAGGTCGACGACGTGTTCCCGACGATGACCGTCAGAGAGAACCTCGAGATCGGCACGTACGTGCTGCCCCGCGGAGATCGGTCTGCGCGACTTGATCAGGTGTGCGCCACGTTTCCGATTCTCCAGGGCCTGCTCCAGCGCGTCGGCGGCAAGCTGAGCGGCGGCGAAAGGAAGATCGTCGCGATGGGGCGCGCACTTGTTGCCAACCCCAAGATCCTGGTGCTCGACGAGCCTACTGCCGGTCTTGCGCCCGAGTTGGCGGCGCGCCTCCTTGGAGAGAGCGTGCGCCAGCTGGCCGCAAGCGGGATCACGGTCTTGATGGTCGAGCAGAAAGCGCGGATGGCGCTGGAGGTTTCGGACGTCGCTTACGTGCTGGTGGCAGGGCAGGTCCGCATCAGCGGGCCGGCCCGCGAGGTCCTGCAGCGGCAGGACGTGGGAGACCTGTACCTCGGCAAGGTTGGCCGAGTCGGAATCGGTTAGGGCGCAGGCGCGTCGACGCTGAGGCCCAGAGGAGAAGCGAGGATGTTCAGAGCAACGAGTGCTGGTCGGGACGACGGGGCCCCTGGGCGCAAGGGCGCCGGGCGAATGGCGGTGGTCGTCGTCGCATGCGCTTTCTCGATCACCACTGTGCTCGGGGCATGCGGCTCCAGCTCCACCGAGGCCAATCCGACAGGGCCGCTGAGCTTTGCCGTCTTCGATCCCTTCAGCGGCCCCGATGCGGCCTTCGGCCCCGAGCAGATGGCGGGCTGCGCACCGGCGGCTCACCTGATTCAGGCAGCCGGCGGCATCTTCCAGCACAAGACCGTCACCTGCACGATCGTCGACACCAGAGGCGATCCGGCAGATGCCGTGCCGGCGGCGCAGAAGCTGCTGTTCTCGACGACCGGGCTGGCGGCGGTCATCGGACCCAGCTCCGACGAATCAAGCGCCACCGTCCCGATCTTCAACGACCAGCAGATCCCCTGCTTCGCCAACACAGGCCAGGCGATCTTCGACCAGTCGACGCTTCCCTACTTCTGGCGCCCCTTTCCTGCCGATGACACCAACGGATACGCGATGGCGCTGTGGGCATACAACAACGGCTACCGGAGAGCGGCGGCCGTGTTCGGCACAGACATCAGCTCTCAGGGATCCGCCCCCACCGCGATCAGCGCGTTCAAGGCGCTTGGCGGAGAGGTCGTGCTCGCGCAGAACATCCCGCTGACGCTCAGCTCGTACAGGACTGAAGTCAACGACCTCCTGGCGAAGAAGCCAGACATCATCTTCCACGAGGCTGACCCCCAGACGAGCGCGACCTATCTGAGCGAGCTCAAGGACATCGGCGGGTTGGTCCCAATCATCGGATCCACTGGCACCGCCGAGGTCCCCTGGGTCAAGTCGGTCTCGAAGGCGTTGGGCACGGCGGCCTTCGACAAGTACATCTTCTCGACTCAGACCTACTCGCCGGCTGAGGGCAAATCGTGGGAGACGTATCGTGACGCCGTGCTGGCGGATGCGGCCGAGATCGCCGCGCCGGCCGACCAGTGGGTCGCCGACGGCTACTCGATGGGCGCATATGACAGCGTGAACGTGGTGGCCCTGGCGATGCTGGAGGCCAACAGCGTCGTGGGCCGCGACTTCAACTCGCACATACAGTCGGTCACGGCTCCGTCGGCCGGTGCCACCAAGGTGTACTCGTTCGCCGAGGGCAAGGCCGCGCTTGCCAACCATCAGAAAATCCAGTACATCGGTGCGACCGGGGTGATGGACTTCAACAAGTACCACAACTCGAACGGCAGCTTCGAGGTCCGCCAGTACGTCAACGGGATCGATCCCAAGCAGGTCACGGTATTCACTCCCGCCGACCTGGCAAGATTCGGCAGTTGATGCGATCCAGCAGTGGCGCCCGTGGAGGCCGTTGTCCTCTGCGGACGCTGCCCGTGCTCGCAACCCAGGCCTCTGGCCAGGAGATTGGTGACGGTGCAGCCCGAGGCCGCTAGCTGGCGTAAGCCAGTCACCATCCGAACGATCGCCGATCGTGCCGGCGTTCACGCCTCAACCGTGTCGCGCGTCCTGCGGCACGGAAGCCAGTCCACCTCAGAGCGGGCGCGGCAGATACGGGCAATCGCGCATGAGCTCGGATATCGGCCGAATCCGGGGGCGGCGAGCCTTCGGTCGCGGCAGTCGCGAACCCTTGGAGTCCTCGTCCCGCGACTGACCGACTTTGTCATGGCCGCCCTCTACGAAGCCATCGATGAGAGCGCGATCGCAAGCGGCTACCAAACCGTGGTGGCGGGAACCGCCGACGTCTACGAGGAGCAGATCAAGCGAGCCGACATGATGCTCGCGCGCGGAGTCGACGGACTCCTGATCGCGGATGCACACCCTGACGAGCGATACGTGGCCTGGGTCGAGGCGATAGGCGTGCCCTTCCTGCTGGTCATTCGCCAGGCCGGGAACCGAGTGGCGGTCACTGGGGACGACTACCTGGGCGGGACCCTGGCCGGCACCCATATCGCTGATCTGGGTCACGAGCGCGTGGCCATACTTGCCGGTCTCGAGTGGTCGAGCGCCAACATCGACAGGGCCCAGGGATGCGTCGATGCATTGCGGGCCAGAGGCATAGCGATCGCCGATGACATGGTTCAAACTTGTGCGCTCGACCCACACAGTGGCCGCGCCGCAATGGAGCGCCTGTTGGACCGAGATCGCGCGATCGACGCCGTGTTCGCCGTCGACGACTTCACCGCCATCGGCGCGTCTCTCGCCCTGCGCGAGCACGGCCTGCGGGTGGGCAGCGAGGTGGCGCTGGTCGGCTACAACGACGTGCAGATCGCGGCCGCCTTCGACCTGACGACGGTGAGGGTCCCGTTGCGCTCCATCGGTTCGATTGCCGCCCGCCTTCTCTTGGACGTGATGGCGAACCGCAAGGTGGAGAGCGTGCGCCTGGCCCCGGAATTGATCGTACGGGGCTCGAGCCACCGGACCGTCAAACGCCGCAATAGCCGCCCGCAGCTGTAGGAATTCGCTCAGCTCCGGCGGATACCCTCCAGCGAGTCCTATCTGCCCCTCAGCCGGTGAGTCAGAGGCGGCGTACAGGAGCGCCTCTCCGCCGCAAACCTTTCCAACTCGGGTCCTCCAAACGTAGAGTGCTGGCCGTGGAGTCGACCCAGCTGATCGAGCGGTGTGATCGCCTCGTGGCGCTGGCCGCCCGCCGCCTCGAGTTTCCGACGCCGAACCTCGCGGCCGAGGCACGTGCGCGGCAGCTGCACGACCACCTCGAGGGCTTCGTACGCCCCCGCCTCGGCGACATCGACGCGCCCCTCCTCGTGCTGCTCCTCGGCCCCACCGGCGCCGGCAAGTCGTCGCTGCTGAACACGATCGCCGGCGGGGAGGTGAGCAAGGTCGGCGTGCTGCGGCCGACGACCACCGACGCGGTTCTCTACGCGAGCCAGAGCGATGTGGATCGAATTGTCGCCGGCGGTCGTCTCGCCGCCGTCGCGAAGAACAGGCTGAACCTGGCGGCGGCGCCCGCAACCGCGGACGGGGTTGCCGTCATCGATGCGCCCGACATCGACTCGGTCGACCTTGACAACCGCGAGCTCGCCGACCTGCTGGTGGAGACCAGCGATCTCTGCGTGTTCGTGACCACGGCGACGCGCTACGCCGACCTGGTGCCGTGGGAGGTGCTGCGCCGTGTGCGCGAGCGCGGACTTCCACTCGTCGTGGTGTTGAACCGCTTGCCGGTTGATGAGCAGGACCGGGCGTCGGTGATAGCCGATGCCAGGCGGCTCTTCGTCCAGGCCGGCAGACGAACCGAGGAGGAGCCGATGGACCTGATCGCGATCGACGAGGGCGATCTCGATCCGCGCGTGAATGGCCTTGCGCGCGAAAAGGCACGCCCGCTTCTCGAACGCATAGCGCATCTCGCCGCGGAGGCGGACGAGCGCCGCGCCGTGGCGACGCGGGCGCTGGAGGGTGCGCTCAGGGGCCTGGCGCCCCTCGCGCACAGCATCGCCGACGATCTGGAGCACGAGGCCATCGACGCCGATGCGCTGCAGCGTATCGCGGCGTCAGCCTACGCCGCGGAGCTCGCTTCACTGGCGACTGCGCTGCAGGGCGGTCTCATCCTGCGCGCGGAGGTGCTTCGACGCTGGAACGACTTCGTCGGCGCGGACCACGTGGCACGATTCATCTCGTCGGGGATCGGCAGGATTCGAGCGATGTTGCTGACCGCCTTCCGCGGAAAGGCCGAAGCGCCCGTGACCATCGTCGAGGCGGACATGACGAGCACGCTCGAGGCGCTCGCGCTGCGCCACGCGACCGAAGCCGCGCGCCGGACGGCGGTGGCCTGGTCCGACCGGTCGGATGCAGCCCAGCTGATCGCGGCCGACCCCACTCTGTGGTCCGCGTCGGAGGGATTCCGCTCTGCCATCCAGAACGGCCTGGGTGCATGGATGCGCGCGATCGTCGACGATGTCCGCTCGCACGCCGGACGCAAGCGCGCGGTCGCGCAGGTCGCCGCGCTCGGGGTGAACTCGGTCGCAGTCGCGGTGATGCTCGCCGTGTTCATCAACACGGCCGGCCTCACCGGTGCCGAGGTGGGGATCGCCGCCGGGACCGCGATCCTCAATCAGAAGCTTCTCGAAGCGATCTTCGGCGAGGGCGCGATGGCGGAGCTCATCGCCAGAGCCCGTGAGCGCCTCATGACGCTGCTGACCTCGCTGTTCGCAGCCGAGCGGGCGCGTTTCGAGGCGCTCGTGCCTGCGCCTGGACGTCTCCGAGAGCTTGCGGCGGCGCTGCGCGGGGCGGCCGACGGCATGGCGCCGTGAGCATCGATCGCTGCCTCGCGAGCCTCGACGCCGCGATCGAGGCTGCGAACGCACTCGGCCTCGAAGCCGGCGCCGCCATCGCGACCCGCGACACGGCGCGCGCCCGGCTTGGCTTTCCAAGTAACGCGTACGTCCTCGCGCTGGTCGGCGGCACCGGCGTCGGGAAGTCAACCCTGATGAACGCGATCGCCGGCGAGAATGTCAGCCCGGCCGGTGCGCGCCGTCCGACCACATCGGAAGCGGTCGCCTGGGTCCCTTCCCGTCGGGGGAGCGAGCTCGCGGGCCTGCTGCGCTGGCTGGGAGTGAGCGAGGTGCGAGAGCAC
>DASXNH010000004.1:0-26565 GCA_036495195.1 Candidatus Dormiibacterota bacterium | reverse complement strand
GGCGGTGGTCAGTCTCCCGATCATCTTCCGCTCACTTTGCGTCGTCCACGGTCTTTCTGCGTACCACCCTAGCGGGAACTCCGACTGCTGTGGCGCCATCGGGAACGTCCTTGGTCACCACCGAACCCGCTCCGGTGCGAGCGCGCTTGCCCAGTTTGACGGGGGCCACAAGCATCGTGTCGACCCCCACGAAGGCGCCATCGCCGATCACGGTGCGATTCTTCTTGGTGCCGTCGAAGTTGGCGGTGATCGTGCCCGCCCCTATGTTGGCGTCCTCCCCGAGGTCGGTATCGCCCAGGTAGGAGACGTGGGGCACGGCGCTGCCGCGGCCGACCTTGGTGCGCACGAGCTCGGCGAAGCTGCCGATGTGGACGTCCTCTGCGATCTCCGTGCCCGGGCGCAGCTTGGCGAAGGGGCCGCAATCGGAGCGGTTGCCGATCTTCGCGTCCTCGATATAGACGTGGGGGCCGATGCGGCATTCCTGGCCGATCTCGGTGGTGCCCTTGATGACGCTGAAGGGCTCGATGGTCGTGTCCTGGCCGATGGTGACGGTGGCGTCGATGAATGTCGTGGCTGGATCGATGATCGTGACGCCGCCTTCTCGCATGTGCCGGTTGAGGATTCTTTCGCGCATCAGCGAGGTCGCGGTGGCCAACCTGGCTCGGTCCTTGACTCCGATGGCTTCGTCAGGATCATCGATCTGCACGATGGTGACGGGGCTCAGGTGAAGGAAGACGTCGGTGAGGTAGAACTCGCCCGCCTTGTTGTCACTCTTCACGTGGCCCAGCGCCTCCACCAGCTTCTCGCCGTCGAAGCAGTAGATGCCGACGTTGACCTCATGGTTGGCCCTTCGTAATTCGTCGCTGGCGTCCTTTCGCTCGACGATGCGCTCGAATTCGCCGTGCTTTCCGTGGACGATGCGGGCGTCGTCTCTTCGGGGGTCGGTCACGCTGGCGAGGGTCGCGGCTGCTTTCGAATCCTGGTGAGCCTGGATCAACCGCTTGAAAGAGCCGGCGGTGATTAATGGGGCGTCGCCGTTCGCAACGAGGACATCTTTGCCTTTCAGGTCCTTGGGATCGAGTTGCTGCAGGGCGTGGGCGGTGCCGTGGGCTTCCCTCTGATACACCGCCTTGGCGCGTCCCTCCAGGTGTGCCGCCAGGTCGACCTGATGCGGGCTGATGATCACCTTTACGTCTTTGGCGCCAGCTTCAGCCATCGCGTTGAGGACCCAGTCGACCATCGGACGGCCGAGGATGGGATGCAGCACCTTTGGGATGCGCGAGCGCATTCGGGTGCCGTGACCGGCGGCGAGGATTACGGCCGTAATTGGTTGGCTCACAGCCCCTCCGGCGCTTGACCACCTCCCGCGCGTTCCGCGCGGGGACCCCAGCGGAAGGGGAAATGGATTTTCCTGATCAGGGTGAGCGAATTATACGGGCGGTAGATTCCGGCCCGGATGCGAGGGCCGGCACGTGTCGACGCGAGCAGATGGTGCGAGCGTCCGTAGTACTGCTCGGCCGGCTCAGGTCTTTGCAGCCAGGTTTGCGATGCGCGCAACCAAAGGGTCAAATTGGACGGGGAAGGTGCGTTGGCGAGGGAGAGGGAGCGCCCCCGCACCACAAGGCGGGGTCCGCAGGGAGGAGGAAGGGCCCCGGCGGGGGATAATCGAACCGTGGCTGAGATGCCGGCGGTGAATCTGGAGGGAGCTGTGCCTTCTCACCTGCCTGTGCTGCCGCTCAAGTCCACCGTCGTGTTTCCGCGAATCTTCATCCCATTGTCGGTGGGTCGGAAGCGTTCGCTACAGCTGCTGGACGACTTGACCGGGTCGGAGCGCCACATCGCCGTCGCCGCGCAGCTGGATGAGCACCTCGAGGATGTGGGCTTCGGCGACATTCATCACATCGGCGCCATGGTGCGCGTGCAGCACATGCTCAAGCTTCCCGACGGCACCGTGCAGCTGGCCGTGCTCGGCCTGCGTCGGATAAAGCTGACCTCAGCGATTTCCGAGGACCCGTACCTGACGTGCGCGGTGGAGATGCTGTCTGAGGCCCACGCCACGATCCCCGCCATCGAGCGCGAGGCCTTGATGCGTCGCGCGATCTCGATGTTCCAGCAGCTGGTCACGCTCGCGCCCCATCTGCCCGCGGAACTGTCCGGTGGCGCGGCCGCCATCGACGATCCGCTGCATCTCTCGTACTACATCGCCAATCACATCCGCCTCACCACGGAGCAGAGGCAGGAGATCCTCGAGCTCGATTCGGCCAAGGTGAAGTTGGAGCGCCTGCTCGCGCACATGTCGCACGAGCTCGAGGTGCTGGAGCTCGGCCGCAAGATCCAGACGCAGGCCGAGGAGTCGATGGGCAAGGCCCAGCGCGAATATTTCCTCCGCGAGCAGCTGAAGGCAATTCAGCGCGAGCTGGGCGAACTGGATTCGGAGCTGGGCGAGCTGGGTGAGCTGCGCGAACGAATCGTGAAGGCGGGCCTCCCTCCGGAGGCACAGCGCGAGGCCGACAGGGAGATCGCGCGGCTGGAACGGATTCCGTCGGCTTCGCCGGAATCGTCAGTGATCCGGACCTACCTCGAGCTGATCGTGTCCCTGCCGTGGAACACGTCGACGGGCGGCGAGGTGGACGTTACGAAGGCGCGAGCGATCCTCGACGCGGATCACTATGACCTGGACAAGGTGAAGCAGCGGATCGTCGAGCACCTCGCCGTGCGACGCCTCAAGCAGCTGCGCAAATCGACCGAGCGCGGGCGCGAACCGATCCTGTGCTTTGTCGGCCCGCCCGGAGTGGGCAAGACCTCTCTGGGACAATCGATCGCCCGCGCGATGGGCCGCAAGTTCGCACGCGCCTCCCTCGGCGGCGTGCATGACGAAGCCGAGATACGCGGCCACCGGCGCACCTACATCGGGGCCATGCCCGGCCGCATCCTGCAGGCGATCCGGCGCGCCGAGTCGAACGACCCCGTGTTCATCCTCGACGAGGTCGACAAGATCGGCTCGGACTGGCGCGGGGATCCGTCGTCGGCCCTGTTGGAGGTGCTGGACCCCGAGCAGAACAAGGACTTCCGCGACAACTACCTCGACGTGCCCTTCGACCTCTCGAAGGTGATGTTCATCACCACGGCCAACTCCCTCGAGACCATCCCGCCCGCGCTCCGCGACCGAATGGAGGTGCTCAACCTCTCCGGCTACACGGAGGAGGAGAAGGTGCAGATCGCCGAGCGCTTCCTCGTGCCAAAGCAGTGGCTGTCACACGGCCTGCGCGCGGGCGAGATCACGCTGGCCGAGGATGCCGTTCGCGTGATCATCCGCGAGTACACGCGCGAAGCCGGCGTGCGCAACCTGGAACGAGAGATCGCATCGGTGATGCGGCGCGCCGTTGCCGACATGGCGCTCGGCAAGCGACCCGGGCGCAAAGCCTTGGATGCTCGCCGCGTCCGCGCTGCGCTGGGCAAGCGCCGCTATTACGACGACATTCGCGAACGCATCGACCGGCCGGGTGTGGCGACCGGCCTGGTATGGACGCCAACCGGCGGCGAGATCATCTTCGTCGAGGCGGCACTGACGCCAGGCAAGGGAGAGCTCAAGCTCACCGGGCAGCTGGGCGATGTGATGAAGGAGTCGGCGGCAGCGGCGCTCTCTTACTTGAAGGCGCGCGCCTCGGACATTGGGATCGACCCCGCTCTGTTCGACAAGAACGACATCCACGTGCACGTGCCGGCGGGGGCGCAGCCCAAGGAGGGACCGTCCGCAGGCGTGACCGTCTTGACCGCCATGGCGTCGATCCTCACCGGTCGCCCGGCTCGCGACGACATCGCGATGACAGGCGAGATCACGTTGCGCGGGCGCGTGCTGCCGATCGGCGGAATCAAGGAGAAGGTTTTGGGCGCGCACCGTGCCGGTATCCGGCGCGTGTTGCTGCCGACACGCAATGAGGCAGACCTCGACGATATCCCCGCCGACCTGCGCGGTGAGATGGAGCTTGTCCTTATCGATTCGATCGACCAGGTTTTGCGCGAGGCGCTGACACCCAGGGTCGGTTCAGCGGTCGCGGTCGAGCGCTCTAACGGGGCTGGGACTCGTGCGGGTCGTGAGAAGGTGGTTGCGAAAGCGCCGGCTGCGCTGAAGGCGCGTGCCGAACGTGGGGCGCGCGTTCGAGAATCCGCTCATGCGCGGCCATCTCGATCGAATCGTCAAGGGGCGAGAGTTCGACGACGCCGCGCCGTCTGAGCGCGCTGCTTATCAGGTGGTCGGCAAGGTGCGGGTTCTTCGGGAGCAGCGATCCGTGGAGGTAGGTGCCTAGCACCCCTCCCTGGAGGCATCCTTCGGTGCCGTCGCTGCCATTGTTGCCATAGCCGAGCCTCACCCTACCGAGCGGCCGTGCTTTGGGCCCGAGGAATGTTCGGCCGCTGTGGTTCTCGAAGCCGACGAGGGTGCTCGGAACGACATCTGCGATTCGGGTGTCCACCACGACATCGCCGATGAAACGCTTCCTGCCGGCTTCGGTCCTGACGTCGATGAGGCCGATCCCCGGGAAGCGCTCGCCCTCGGCTGTCTGGTAGTAGTGGCCGAGCAGCTGGTAGCCGCCGCAAACCGCCAGCACCGCGGCTCCCGCCTGTACGGCCATCTCCAGCGGTGGTTGCTTGTGCTCCAACAGGTCTTCGTACACCAGTGCCTGCTCGCGGTCCTGACCGCCGCCGAAGAAGAAGACGTCCACGTCCTCCATGTGTTGGGTGGTGCCGCGGCGGAGCTCAAGGAGTCTGGCGTCATAGTCGCGCCACTCCGCGCGCTTGAGCAGGGTGAGGATGTTGCCGCGGTCGCCGTAGATGTTCATGAGGTCGGGGTACAGCCAGCCGACGGTGAACGTTTGGTTGCGGCGTGGCATGGCGTTCCTTGAGTTTCCTACGTTTCCCAGTACGGCTTGGCCCAGCCGCGCCGTACGAGCTCGGCCCTGAGGTCGAGCATGGCGGTGTACGTGCAGAGCAGGTGGGCGGTTTCGCCTTGTGGCGTGGCTTTTACCAGAGCGTCCAGAGCCTTGCCTGGATCCGTCTCCGCCGACGAGGCGTCGACGCCTGCGTACTTGAACCGGACCGCGAGGTCGTGAGCGCGATTGCCAGCAGGAATGAGGGCACGGGCTTTGCCCTCGAGGCGTTCGAAGTCGACGTCCCAGATCCATGAGACGTCCGCGCCGTCAGCCTTGCGATCGTTCAGCGCGATGAGGAAGTTGCTGCCGTTGGCCAGGTCGACGGCGGTGCGGAGTGTTTCGTTGAAGCCGGCCGGGTTCTTGGAGAGGACCAGGTTCAGTTGGCGGCCGCGGAACTCCATTCGCTCCTGCCGGCCGAAGGCGGCGCGAAAGTCCGCCAGGCGGTGGGCTATGTAACTGGGATCGAGGCCGAGGGCCAAGCCGGCGGCGTAGGCGGCGAGCACGTTGTAGGCGTTGTAGAGGCCGCCCAGCGGGAGCGCGATGCGCTGGTCAGCTGCGGCGTTCGTTGAGTGGACGGTCATCGCGATGTTGTCGAAGCCATCGAGCTTGATGTTCGTTGCCGTGATGTCAGGCACGGGGCGTTGGAAGTCATCGTTGGGACAGCGATACACGCCATCGTGGCCGACGTATACGGCGTCGAAGATGAGGCTCGCGCCGCAGCGGGGGCACGTTCTCGCGTCCGCGGCATGCGGCAGCTCGTGCTCGGCCACGGCGGTGTCGTCGAGGCCGAACCACTGGGGCGTCTGGTGAAGGTTCGACCCGATCTCGGCCACGCGCGGGTCATCGGCGTTGAGGAGCGCCGTGCTGCCTGGAGGCAGGTTGGCGAGTGCGGCTTCGATTTTTTTTGCGATGGACTCGAGCTCGCCATAGCGGTCGAGCTGGTCCCTGAAGAGGTTGAGGACAAGCGCCGCCTTGGGCTGGATCTCGTCGATGGCCTTTGAGAGGCTCGCCTCATCGATCTCGAATACACCCCAATCGGCCCGCAGATGCCCGCTGCCGCCTGCGCTCTTGAGGGTGGCGGCGGTGACCCCGAATATGAGGTTGGCGCCGGAGCGGTTGGAGACGACCCGATGCCCCGCGCCTTCGAGGAGCCAGCTGATAAGGCGCGCTGTCGTGGTCTTGCCATTGGTGCCCGTGATGACGATGGACCCGAACCTAAGATCCCTGGACAGCTTTCTCAGGACATGTGGATCGATGAGGCGCGCCACGTCGCCCGGCAGGGTCGTGCCGCCGCCGCGACGGGTGACCCTCGAGAGGGCGGCTGTGGCCTTGCCCGCCCACACGGCGGTCCAGAGCGCTGCGTTTGAGTACGCACCACCGAGTCGCCGGGTTGGTGGGGTTGGTGGTTCGGGGGGGCTGGGCGCCGGCGAGGTCATGCCCATGGGCCCACGGAATGCGTGACCGCCGTCCAGCAGTCCAGCTTTGCTGTGGCTTGCTGTGCTGAGCGCTCGTCTGCGCAGCGAAGGAAAAACGCGGAGCCGCTTCCAGTCATCTGCCAGCCTTCGCCCAAGCGCATCGCGAATTCTCCGACTCGAGGCTCGACGCGAGCCGCGGCGTCGCTCAGCTGGTTCGGTCCCTGCCCCTTCACCTCGTCCCATGCGCGGTATACCGACGCGGTTGAGAGCTCGATGTCGGGCCACGCGATCGCGAACCACGCCGCCTCAGTCGGCAGAGTGGTCAGGCGTTCGCCCCGACCCTTGGCAAGGGCCGTGCCTCCGTTGAGAAAGAACGGCACGTCGGCGCCGATGCCGGCCGCGATTTTATGAAGGTCCGCGCTGATGTTGTGAATCGCCGCGAGGCCTTTCAGGGCGGCCGCGGCGTCCGAGCTGGCGCCGCCCATGCCCGCGCCCGGCGGGATGCGCTTGTCGAGATGAAACGCCGTTGGGAGCTCGCGGCCCGCCTCGGCCTCAAGCGCTCGGTGGGCTTTACGAACCGAGTTGTCGTTCGGGTCAACCCGATGTGGGCCGCTGATGGTCATCGCCGTCCGGTCGGCTCGTTTCAGCTCGATCAGGTCGTGAAGTGCGACCGCCTGGATGTGAGTGCGGACCTGGTGGTAACCATCGTCGGAGCGCTCGAGTATGGCCAAATCGAGGTTGAGCTTGGCACGCGCCGCCACGACGAGCGTCACCGGCTAATCGGTCGCAGCTTCTCTCTGTAAGCGACCGCCCGGTCACGATAATGCTTTGCCGTAATTCCCACCCAGGTTCCGGATGAGCCGTCGAGCGGCTTTTTCACAACGGCTGGGACGCCGGCCGCCATGTGTCCCGCCGGCACCTCGCTGCCTTCGCCAAGCACCGCGCCCGCGGCCAGCAACGAGCCTTTCCCCAGCCGGCTGCGCTGCAGCATCGTCGCGCCCATGCCGACGACGGCGCCCTCCTCGACGACGCACCCCTCGAGCTGCGCGGAATGGCCGACGCTGGCGTTTTCTTCGATCAGGGTCGGCAGATTGTGAGCACAGTGGATGACCGCGTTGTCCTGGATGTTGGCGCCTGCGCCAACTTTGATCTGGGCCTCATCGCCGCGCAGGATCGCGCCAAACCAGACGCTTGCGCCGGCACCGATGTCAACGTCTCCGATGAGGACGGCGGTCGGTGCGACGTAGGCGTCGGGATGAACCGATGGCCGTTTGCCGCCAAGCTCGAACTCCACTGACCTCTATAATCCTAGCTTCGGACTCTCGTCCTCCCCTCGCCACCTGACCTACCTGGAGTAATCACATGGCTAAGCGAACGGCCTCAGCGAAGAAGCAGGCGCGCTCCGGCGCGCGCCGCGCACTGCGCAACCGCGCCGTGCGGTCAGAGGTCAAGACCAAGGTCGTAAAGGCACGTCGCACGCTGGTGGGCGGGCCAGTTCCGGAATCTGAGCGATACGCGATCGCGCTGGAAGCGATTCAATCACTCGATCGTGCGGCATCGAAGGGCGTCCTCCATCGGAACAACGCAGCCCGCCGCAAGTCGCGGTTGGCCAAGCAGCTTTCCAAGCTGGCGGTAGCGCCGGCCACTGCACCGGGAGGCACTGGCAAGGGCAAGAAGGCTCCGGCCGCGACCTCGAAGTCTGCGCCTGCAAAGCCGGCGGTCAAGACCGCTGCGCCCGCGTCCTCGACCAAGAAGAAGTAGGTTTCTCGCGGCCCCGCTAGAGGCGGGCGAGCAGAACATCCAGCCCGAGCTCGGCGTCGATCTGGCCGGACTTGACCTCCCACTCGTAGTCGCGGATCGCCCGTAGCGCTGCCTCCAACCGCTCGGGGTTGGCATCCTTGGCCGCGTCGTAGGCCTTCTGCAGGACAAAACGGTGCTCCGACATTTTTTCTTGGACGTCGGCCAGCGACTCGCCGCGATCCTGCCTCGCGCGGACCTGAAGCACCAGCGCGACATGGCGTGCCATGCGATACGCGACAGATGTCGGCTGCATCCCGCCGCGGGCAAGGCTCCTGGCGATCTTCAAGGCGTCCGCGGTCGGGTGCGGCAGGAGATTGTCGGTGAGCTTGAAGATCTCGTCCTCGCGACCGCCGGCAAGGAGTTCGGCGGTTGCCTCGGCGGTCAGCTGGGCGCCCGATGCTTTGTAGGCGGCCAGCTTCTTGAGCTCGGAGTCGACGATGCTCAGGTCGGGCGGCGTCACGCGCACGACCTGGGCGGCAATCGCGGGCGTCAGGCCTTGGTCACCCGCCCGCTTCGCCGCCCATTCGCTCAATGCTCGGCCCTTCAGGGGCGCCATCTCCTCGACCGTGCCTCCGGCAGCCGTGATCGCCTTGGCCAGCTTGCCGGCCGCGGACAGCCTCCCCGCCACCGTGATGAGCACACGCGTGGTGGTCGGAATTTCAGCCAGGGACGGAGCGAGAGCCTCCGCGCGCGCGGCAACCGCCATTCGGGCATAGACGACGCGATACGGATCGAGAAAGGGCGCCTGGAGAATTGCGTCCTGCAGCCGCGACGCGGTGAGACCCTGACCCTCAAGGGTGTCCGCTCCAAAGTCAGAGACGAGCTCTTTGCGCCACTCGTCCAGCGTCGCGCGGGCCTTCTCGTCGACCAGGAACCTCTCCTCGCCATGCAGCAGCAAGATGGCGCGTCGCGGAGCCTTCCCCTTCCCCATCCCAGCGATCGTACCTGCGCCTGGCTCCGCTCACATTGGCAACGTGATGGTGCCCTCCTGGTCAGTCCGCAAGACTCTCGGCGGGAAACCCTGGGCGAGCCGGCCGGCTGAGCGCGAAGCGATGAGCTGCGCGTGTGGTCCGGCTGCGCGTTCGAGCTCCGGGGCGAGCCCGCTTCGGCCACCGCCCGGGATCAGCAGGTAGGAGCACTGCCCGCGCAATCGAGCAGCGGCGACCGCTTGTGCGTCGAGGTCGAGGTCGCTGAGGTCGCAGAAGGTCCGGCCGGAAGGGGCGATCACGCGAAACGCAAGGTAGGCGGCGCCGGCGACATCTCCCGGCGCTCCTGGCTCGGGCGAAATGGCCTCCAGGGTGAAGCCCGCAATGAACAACGTCATGCCCGCCCGCACCCGTTGGATGGTCGCGCCTCGCGCGGCCGCCTCGAAGGCAGCGGTGCGCCACGCGGTGCCAGTCAGGGCGGCGTCAGGAATCAGGAACGTGGACGCTGGACGGTCGAGACCGGGGAAACCGCCCACATGTCCGAGGGTGGGCGCCGTGACCGCGATCGCGGCGAGCTTCGCCTGCCAGGGCGGCAGCTGCGCCCCGAGCTCGTCCTTCAAGCGCTGTGGGCTGGGACCGGAGTCGACCAGGATGGCGCCGTGCGGCCCCCGAAACAGGATCGATTGGCCGTCGCCCACGTTGAGCACCGTCGCCTGGGGCGGCGCGTTCGCCCAAGCGCCAAACGCGACTCCGGCGATGAGGGTTGGCAGTACGGCCGCTGACGCGAACGCCATCAGACGACGGCGACCCGCCAACCGTGAGGCGGCGATCCCGGGTCCCAGCGCCGAGTAGTAGGCGAGGCCGGCCCACGTCGGAAACCGTGGGATGGCAATCGCCGCCGCGGGTACTCGCGCAAGCCAGTACGACACCTGTTCGATGTAGGCGAGCAGACCGGCCAGCGGCAGCGCGAGGAGGCGGGCGACGTCAGGCGCTACGGCCATCGGGCAGAGAAGAAGTCCTGTCGCGACCAACGCCGGAAGAAGGGGCAGCGTCAGCGCGTTGGCCAGCGGCGCGATCGGTGAGAGAACGTGGAAATCGGTCGCCATCATGGGCAGCGTTCCAACCTGGGCGGCGCAGGTGACGGCGAACGGCTCGCGCAGCACAGCGGGTATGCGGGCCAGACGCCGTTCGATCGCCGGCGTCAGGAGGATGATCGCGGCGGTCCCGGCAAAAGAGAGCTGGAAGCCGACATCCCATGCCAGCTCCGGGTGCCAGGCCAGCATGGCTGCGCCAGTGACCGCGAGCGAGGTCCAGACATGCGAGGGGCGGCCGAGCCGCGAGGCGGTGATCGCGAGCCCTCCCATGATTGCCGCCCGGACGGCGGCCGGAGTGGCACCACCTACCAACGCATACAGACCGATGAGTGCGATTGCGGGCCAAGCGGCGTGACGGCCGAGCCAGGGCTTCAGGGCGCCCTGAACGATGCGAGCGAAGACGGCGACTTTGAGGCCGCTCAGGACAAGCAGGTGTATGAGGCCCGTTGCGATGAGTGCGTTTTGAAGGTTGGGCGGAATGCCCTGCCGCACGCCCAGGACGATGCCGAGCAGCACTGCGGCGTGAGGAGCCGGCAGGGCTTGGTCCAGCGCAGCCACGTAGTGCGTGCGGAGCCATCCCGGCAAGCCCCCGAGGCCGGCTCCCGATGCCACCACGTCGAAGCTGGTCGCGTCGAGCTCGAGGAACACATGGCGCTGGGCGAGGTAAGCGCGACGATCGAACGTCGGCAGGTCGCGAGGCATGGCGAGACTTCCACTGGCTTGAATCGAGTCGCCAAACGCCGCTTCTGTTGGCCCGCGCCAACGCACGAGCAGATTGCCGATGCCCAGCGAGACCTGGCCGCGGCCCGCGATCCCGTCCGCTTCGACGAGAGCTTCGGCGCCTCCCGCGGCCGGGTGACTGTCGTCGGTGACGCGACCGGTGATGGTCACGGTCTGACCCACCGCCGCAAGCGCCAGGTTGGAGCCTTGAGGGTCCACCGCCGGGAGCTCCGCCCGGCCGATCGCCATCAACGCCACCGCAATGGCGACTGCAAGCACCGCCGGCCTCACAAGCAGCGACAGCCCAATACATGGGATGGCAAGGGCGATGGCGACGACGCCGAGATTCGGCTGCGCAGGCGCAATAACGACGGCGGCAGCCAGCGCCACGGACCATGCGAGCGCGACGACAAGCGCCGGGTATCGCGCGAGTTTCCAGATCCCACTCGAACCGGTCTCCCGCTTGATCACAGCGTGAGGTAGCGGCGCGCGATCACATAGTCCGATGCGCTCATTCCGAGGATGTCGACCAGCTCGCTCGTGGCCTGAAAGCCTCCGAAGTTGGTGCGGTAGTCGACGACCTCCTGGGCGAACGCCTCGGTGAAACCAGGAACCAGGGCGAGCTCGTCGGCGGTCGCCGTGTTAAGACTCGTGCGGTTGATGACGGTGCCGCCGGGAGCTCCCTTGATGAGCGGCACCTTGATCTGCTCGCCATCCTTGAGGCGCCCGGCGAGGTTGGGAAGCCGGGAGGCATCGGCATATCCGGTCAGCCCGCCCGCGGCGGCGATGGCGTCGTAGACCCGATCGCCCCGCGGCAAGCGGTAGAGACCGGGCCGCGCAACAGCGCCGACGACATCGACGAGAAGGCCACTGGGCGGAGGTAGCTCGAGCGCAGGCGCGACCGCGAGAGCCGGGCGCGATACGGACGGCGACGCGGAGAGCGAGTAGAAATACGCCCCGACCACGCCGCCGACGGCAACCAAGGCCGGCAACCCGAGTGCCAGCATGCCTCTCCAACCGGGAATGAGTCGGGGGCCGTTTCGCATGTCGGGAAACTATTCGGGCAACGAGCAAAGTGGAAGCCAGGCTGTTAAGAGTGCCCGTCGAGGGCTGGTTCCCGAGGAAGGATTCGAACCTTCGGTCGAGGATCCAAAGTCCCCTGCCTTACCGCTTGGCTACTCGGGATCGCCTGGTTACCAATAGTGCGCCGGGGACTGGCAACGGCCCCCTTCGCGGCGCCACAACACTACGCGAACGGCGGTGGATTGAAGACCGGCGGCGTGACCTTGGCCGGCCGCCCGGCGTTTTACCAACAGTGAGAATCATCCTTCTCGTGGGGCTCGTGATGGCCACCGCCGCCTGCGGGGCATATCGCTTCCCCGAACCGGGGAGCGCAACGGGCACTGTCCACGGTCAGGTGGTCACCTTGGGTTGTGGTGGGCCGATCCAGCCCGACACCATGGCCTGTCCCGCCCAGGCGTCGATTGTGTGTCCGCGACCGAGTCCGCCGATCAGCCAGGCGTGCGGCACTCGGCCGTTGACCGGCTTCGAGCTGACGTTCACCAAGGACGACACCCGCCGTATCGCGACGACTGGCTCCGCTGGCGTCTACTCGATCGACCTGCCCGCTGGCACCTGGCGGGTCAGCGCAGCGACCTCCGCTCGCATCATCGACGGTCCCCAAACCGTCGTTGTGAGCGCGGGCGCCTCGATCGCCGCCGACTATGTCATCGACACCGGGATGAGAGCGGCCGCGTAGCCACCGCTAGGGGACCAGGTTGATCAGCCGGTCGGGGACGAACACCACCTTCGACGGCTGGCGCCCGTCGAACGCCGCCCGCACCCGGTCGCTCGCAAGCGCCGCCTCGAGCACCTTTTCCCGCGGAGTGCCCACCGGCAGAGTGAGGCGGTCGCGCAGCTTGCCCGACACCTGAACGACCACCGTCACCTCCGGCACCGCGGCCGCCGCGGCGTTGTATGCCGGCCAGGGGGCATCCGCAAGCATGCCGCTTTCGCCCAACCTCTCCCACATCTCCTCCGACACATGCGGCGCGAGAGGGTTGAGCAGCTTGACCAGAACGCGCACGGTGGACTCCCACGTCGCATCGCGTGGGCCACCGTTCTGCAGGTGCGATTGCATCGTGTTGGCGAGCTCCATCAGCGCTGCCACGGCTGTGTTGAACCGCAGCTCGTCGAAATGCTCCGTGACCTTCTTGACGGTCTGCGCAGCCTTCCGCTCCAAGGGCGCACCCTCAGCGCCGCTGCCTTCCACGACGATCGAATCTGGCTCCATAACCAACCGCCACACACGCTGCAGGAAACGCACCACTCCGTTGAGCCCGGCATCGGTCCACTCGACGTCCTCCTCCGGCGGCCCGATGAACATCTCGTAGATGCGCCCTGCATCCGCGCCCTGCTTGCTCACCAGCTCGTCCGGCGACACCCCGTTGCCGGCTGACTTCGACATCACCTGTCCGAACCGCTTGACCATCCCCTGGTTGAACAGGCGGACGAAGGGTTCCGACACGTTCACCATGCCTGCGTCATGCAGCACCTTGACGAAGAACCGCGAGTAGAGCAGGTGGAGGATGGCGTGCTCCACGCCGCCCGTGTACTGATCGACGGCCATCCAGTGGTTCGCCAGCTCCGGGTCGAACGGCTCTGTCGCATCCTTCGGGCTCGCGTACCGCAGGAAGTACCACGAGGAGTCGATGAACGTGTCCATCGTGTCCGTCTCGCGCCGCGCCGGGCGCCCGCAGGTGGGACATGTCGTCTCATAGAAACCCGGATTCTCGGACAGCGGCTTGTACTCCTTGGGCAAGAGGACAGGCAGCTGCGAACGTGGCACCGGCACGATTCCATCGACCTCGCAGTAGACGATCGGGATCGGACTTCCCCAGTACCGCTGGCGCGATATCAACCAGTCACGCAACCGGTATTTGACGGCCCGCCGCCCCAGCCCGCGAGCTTCCAGCCACGCGATCACACGCTCGATCCCACCAGTCGAGTCGAGCCCGTTGAACTCCCCGCTGTTGACCATCAAGCCCGGCCCGACGTAAGGCGCACGAAGCTCACGCGACTCCGACGTCGAGGGAGGCTCCCCCGGCGGCGCTATCACCTGGCGGATCGGCAATCCGTAGCGGTCGGCGAACTCGAAATCCCTCTCATCGTGCGCCGGCACCGCCATGATCGCGCCTGTCCCATAAGTCATCAGGACGTAGTCCGCGACCCAGATCGGGATCTTTTCTCCATTCAAAGGATTGCTGGCGAAGGCCCCCGTTGCCACGCCTGTCTTTTCGCGTTCCGTCGACAGCCGCTCGATGTCGCTCGCCTTGCGCGCACGCGCCACGTACTCGCGCACCTTCTCGCGCTGTTTCTCGGTGGTGATCCGCTCGACGAGCGGGTGCTCGGGTGCAAGCACCATGAAAGTGGCGCCGAAAAGCGTGTCCGGCCGCGTCGTGTAAACGCGGATCGACTCACCCTTCAAACCATCAATCGGAAAATCAACCTCTGCGCCAGTGCTCCGCCCGATCCAGTTCGTCTGCATGAGCCGTACCTTCGCGGGCCACTTGTCGAGCAGTTGCAGATCATCCAGCAGGCGATCCGCGTAGTCGGTGATCTTGAAGAACCACTGCTCGAGGTCGCGCTTCTCGACCTCAACGTCAGGGTGGCGCCAGCACCGCCCGTTGATGACCTGCTCGTTTGCGAGCACCGTCTTGTCTACAGGGCACCAGTTGACAGGCGCCATCGCGCGGTAGGCCAACCCCCGCTCATAGAACAGAAGAAACAGCCACTCCGTCCACTGGTAGTAGTCAGGGAGGCAGCTGATAACCTCGCGATCCCAGTCGTACAGGATCCCCATCATCTTCAGTTCTTGTCTGCCCTTCGCGATGTTGGCGAGGGTCCAGGTCTCGGGGTGCATGCCCCCTCTTTTCATCGCCGCGTTTTCAGCGGGCAGCCCGAAGGCATCCCACCCAAACGGGTGCAGCACCTCGAAACCCTGCATCCTCTTCATCCGTGCCAGCACGTCGCCCATCACGTAGTTACGCGCGTGTCCTACGGTCAGATCGCCTGATGGATACGGATACATGACAAGGTCGTAGAACTTTGGCTTCGGCGAATCGTCAGCCGCCTTCATCACCCCGTGGTCTGCCCACACCTTCTGCCACTTGGGCTCGATGTCCTGGGGTATGTATCCGCTATGTCTCGATGGGCTCATGTTCAGGAGTCTTGAATTTTAGGGGCGCGAGTTCGTGGCCCACTATCGCGGCCAGGACAAGTGCCGCGCCAGCGGCCTGCGGCAACCCGAACCGCTGGCCCGCCAACACGACGGCGGCGGCCACCGCCCAGGCGGGCTCCATCGCGATGATCAGCGCCGTCCGACTCGCGTCGATGTGGGCCTGAGCCCAAGTCTGGATGTAGAAGGCAAGCGCTGACGCGAACACGCCCGTGATCACTATCGCGATCCAAACCTCGGTGCTCGGCATGCGCAAAGTCCAGGTGCCGCCGGCGCTGAAGATCAGCGCGCACGCGCCCATCTGGACCATCGCCAGCGGCGCCGACCTGAGCCCGGGTGACCAACGGCTCAACAACACGATATGCAGCGCGAAAAGCACGGCGCAAACGATCACCAGGACGTCTCCCAGCCCAAAGCCCGACGGCCCACCGGTGAGCATCCCGATGCCGATCACCGCGAGGATCACGGCGATGATGGTCCGACGCTTCAGGGGCACTCCAAACACGCGGTCGAGCAGAGGTGTGAAGAGCACCAGGAGTCCGGTGATCAATCCTGCGTTTCCAGGGGAGATCAGGCTGAGTCCAACGGTCTGGGTGAGGTACCCGCCCGCCAACACGCTGCCTGCCACAAGACCCACCAGCAGCTCCTTGCGCGTCGGGAGGCGCCGTACGAGCACGGCCATCACAACCAACGCGATGATGAATCGGAGCTGCAGGAAGGGCAGCGTCGGATCCTCTGCTATCGCGTTCTTGACGACCACGAAGGTCCAACCCCAAACCGCCGTCACCCCGACAAAGAAAAGGACGTAGATCAATGGAGCGACTGTGGGCGCCGTGGCGCATGGAGTACATCACCGAGGAACCGCGGCCCGGTTGCCTGTTCTGCCGCGTGATCGCTGACCCCAACGACAAGGACGCCGCACTCGTCGTGTGGCGCCCCGATGACGCGGTGGTCATCCTGAATAAATATCCGTATAACCCCGGGCACGTCATGGTGGCTCCCGCAGCGCATGTTGGCAACCTCGAGGATCTCGGTGACGCGCAGACCGCGGACCTCATGCGCGCGCTCAAGCGGGCCATCACCATCCTCAAGACGACGTTGAGGCCCGAGGGCTTCAACGTGGGCGCCAACATTGGCCGTGTCGCCGGAGCCGGCATGCCTGACCACGTCCACCTTCATGTGGTGCCGCGCTGGAATGGCGATACCAACTTCATGCCCGTGCTGGGCGAGGTGAAGGTCATCAACGAACACCTGACGCAGACAGCAGCCAAGCTCAGCGAGGCATTCTCCTCCAGCTGACCTTTCCTCCGACGACCGTCGCCACGACACGGTCATCGTCAACGACAGTGATGTCGCACAGCTTTCCCAAGCGCAACGAGCCGACGCGTTGTTCCATGCCGACCGCAAACGCGGCGCCCGAGGTGTAAGCACGGATCGCCTTGGAGCGCGAGATGGCAAGCTCGGGATGCCAGCCCGCGCGCTTCCGCCATGCGGTCGCCGCATCGATGCCCTGGAGCGGATCGGCGGTCTCGACGGGCGCGTCCGATCCAAAGGCCAGCACCGCGCCGGCTCGGGCCAGAGCGCCCCACGCATACGAGTGCGCCGCCGTCTTTGGCCAGTACCTGTCGGCCAGCTCCCTGTCCGCCACAGCGTGGATCGGCTGCATCGACGCGATCACGCCGATCCTGGCAAAGCGCGGGACATCCTTTGGATTGACGCACTGGGCATGTTCGATGCGGGGCCGCCAGTACCGCCACGCGGCCTTTGGTCGCGCCAAGGCGTCAAGCGCTCGCCGAACCGCTCCATCTCCAATCGCATGCAGACACACGTTGAGCTCGGCCCGCACGCAACGATCGACCATGTCGACGAGCTCGGCCTGCGGCAAACGCGCGGTCCCCGATCCGTCGAGCATCTCCGCGGTGCGGCTCCCCAGGGACCCGTCGAGGAACGCCTTGACACCCCAGATTCGCAGCCAGTCGTCGCCCCACCCGGAGCGGACGCCGAGGCGCTCAGCGTGGTGGAGGTCGGCGAGCGGAAGGTTGTAGCTGATGCGAATCGGCAACCGGCCCGCGGAGTGTAAGCGCTGAAGCGACGCGAACCCGCGAGCCGTGTCCATCGAGTGGACGGATGTGATTCCGAGCTCGGCCAGGCCGGCTAACGCTTTAGCCATGGCCGCATCAAACTCGCCGTCGCCGGCGCGGGGCAGGATGTCGCCGATTGCGTGCATCGCCGTCTCGCGCAGGATCCCGGTCGGCCGGCGTCGCCCATCGCGGTCGATCACGCCGCCGGGAGGGTTGTCAGTCGCCATGCCGATGCCCGCGAGCTCCAGGGCTTTGCTCGAAACCCATGCCGAATGACCGTCCTTTCGGACCAGGTAAACAGGACGTCCGCCCGCGGCCACATCGAGGTGCCGGCGCGTCGGCAACGCGCCATCGGCCCAGGCGTCGTTGTACCAGCCCGATCCCACCACCCAGTCATCTGGAGGTAACCGCGCGGCCCAGGCTTCAACGCGCTTCAGGGCCGCGTCAAGACTGGAGGTGCCGCCGACGTCGAGCGTCAGATGGTCATCGGCCAATCCCTCGAGGTGGATGTGTGAGTCGATGAGCCCGGGCAGTGCCTGACCCTTGAGTCGAACCACCTCAGCCCCGCGCCCGGCGGCGGCACGGGCCCCTTCGCCGATCGCCAGGATGCGACCATCCGGCCCAGCGGCAACCTCCGGCTCGCAAGCCGCGAACAGCACTCCACCGGCGCTCAAAGGGGGCCCCCGCCAAATCCACGATTCTGTGGGGTGGTCACAAGCCGTAGGTCTTGGCGATGATCTCCTTCATTATTTCGTCGGTCCCAGCCCCAATGCGGGCTAGCCGGGCGTCGCGCCAGGCCCTCTCGACCGGGAACTCGCTCATGTAGCCATGGCCGCCCAGGATCTGGATCGCCTCGTCGGCCACCTCGCATGCGACCTGGGTCGCGAGCAGCTTGGACTGCGAGATCTCCCGCACCGGATACTCGCCGTCGTCCCACTGTTTCGCGGTCTGGTAGACGAGCGATTGGACGGCCGCAATCTTGGTCCCCATGTCGACGAGCTTGTGCTTGATCACCTGGAACTGCGAGATCGGCTGGCCGAACGCCACGCGATTGCGTGCGTATTCCATCGTGTACTCGAACACGTGCTGGGCGCCCGCGATGGCACCCGCAGCGGTGATCATCCGCTCGCCCTGCAGCTCCCACATGAGGTTCTTGAACCCTTCGCCCTCGTCGCCGATCAGGTTGCCGACAGGCACCCGGCAGTCCTCGAACAGCAGCTCGGCCGTGTCAGACGAGTGCATGCCCAGCTTCTCGAGGGTCCGCGTGACCTCGTATCCCGGCGTGCCCTTCTCGATCAGCAGCAGGTTGTAGCCGCCGTGGCCTCGCTCCCGATCGGCCTTGGTGACGACGAGCGCCCAGTGGCACCGCGCTCCATTGGTGATGAAGATCTTGCGGCCGTCGACCACGAAGTGGTCGCCATCGCGGCGCGCGACGGTCTTGATGCCGGCGACGTCCGACCCGGCATCGGGCTCGGTGATCGCGATCGCGGCGATCTGCTCGCCCCGAACGGCTGGGAGCAGCCACCGGCGCTTCTGCTCTTCGGTGCCGAACTTGAACACCGGAGGCGTCGCCATCTCGGTTTGAACCGCGACCGCCATGCCGAGACCTCCACAGCCGGCCCGAGCCATCTCCTCTGAGAGGACGATCGCCGAGAAGTAGTCGCCGCCCTGGCCACCGTACTCGGGCGGGTACCGCAAGCCAAGAAAGCCCAGATCGCCGAAGCGCTTGAAGATCGAGTCGGGAAACGTGCTCTCCTCCCACTCCGCGAGGTGGGGCTGCACCTCCTTCTCCAGGAACTTGCGGATATGCAGCCGCAGCTCCTCATGGGCATCCGTGAAGTACATCGGGATGGAGTTTAGGCCGAGAACAGGGGCCGGCCGCCTTCCGGTATGATTCCCGAGGCCTGACGAGCTCGGGACCCCCTTTTTAAGATCACGCACGTCTGGGAGTTGGATTGGGCTCTGTAATCAAGAAGCGGCGCAAGAAGATGCGCAAGCACAAGCACAAAAAGATGCTGAAGAAGACCCGTTGGGCAAGGCGCGCCCACGCGTAGCCCAAGAGCGGCCGGCGTAGGATGACCTCCTGATGGGCGTCTGGATCGTCGTTGGCATCGTTGTCCTCGTACTCATCTGGCTGGTTCTCACCTACAACGGGCTGATCTCCCTGCGTAATCGGACGCAGGAGGCCTGGTCCGAGATCGACGTCGAGCTGAAGCGGCGCCACGACCTCATCCCCAACCTGGTCCAGACGGTCCAGGGCTACATGGGACACGAGCGCGGCACTCTCGAGGCGGTCACCAACGCGCGCGCCGGGGCAGTCGCGGCCGGCGCAAGCGGCGACCCGGCCAAGATCGGGGCCGCCGAGAACATGCTCACCCAGAGCCTGCGAAGCCTGTTCGCCGTATCCGAGAGCTACCCAGACCTAAAGGCGATCACCGCATTTACGAACCTACAGGAGCAGCTGACTGCGACCGAGGACAAGATCGAGTTCTCGCGGCGCTACTACAACGGCAACGTCAGGGACTACAACATCAAGCTGCAGACACTGCCGACCTCGCTCATCGCGGGCGTCCTCGGTTTCAAGGCCTTCGGCTTCTTCCAGGCCGACGAAGGCGACCGCGCAGTGCCGCAGGTCAACTTCGGCAACATGCCCCAGGCCGGTCCGCCGCCCCCCGGGGCGATGCCACCGCCGGGCGGGTCAGGGCCGCCGTCGATGGGCTCTTCAGGACCTCCTTCGCAAAGCTAGCTCAGCAACGCTGAACTTCTCGGCCCGGGCGTGACAATTTGCCACGCATCCTGACCCCACAAGGTTTCTACGTCAGCCGGCCTTCGTGGTTTGCTGGGCCAGGATCAACAGGCTGGTTATCGTGTAGATCACCATCAGGGCCAGCATCGGGTACTGGCTCAACAGCGCTCGCTGCGCGCTTTTGAACCTCTCGCCCGCTCTCAGGTGCGCGAGATAAACGGCGATCACGTGGCCGAGCACGATCAGGACGACCTGCGCGAACCACACTGTGGAGGCCTGGGCCAGGGCGAAGCTCGGGGTCAGATGCGCGACCGCGGGCCACAGATGCCATCCCTTGGCGAGCGGATCGTTGAGGAGCGGGATGAGCGCCTGCGATTGAACGACCACGTAGCTGTAGTTGTGCGCTGCGTTGTAGACGAGAGCGATGGGCACGAGGGTCATCGCGAAACCTGTCGCGGTCGAGACAAAGTCGACTTTGCGGTTGCCGAAAAAGATCACCATCTCCATGAACGCGACGAACACGAGGAGAAACGCGATCGTGAGCAAGGTGATGCCGAGGGTCCTGACGAAGAAGAAGCCCCACGGGCCCATCGGCAGCCAGATCGGCTCGAGGGCGACATTGAAGTCCTGCCAAGCCTGGGTCCCGATGATGCCGTCGAATGCCAGGCTGCTGAGCATCAGGATCACGAAAAAGATGCGATCCCATCCGCTTGGTCCAGGCTGAAGGAGACCGACGCCCCAGGGGCGTACGTACACCGCCGAGAAATTCCCGTCGGCAGCGCGTTCGGCTTGGATGGGACCGAACTTGCCGATGATGCCGAACAGGACGGTGAACGCCTCGCAGTGCTCCAGCCACTCGTCGCGTCCGAACAGGATCATCCCGGCCAGGGTCACCGCGCTGTACGCCAGCGCCGTCAATGCCACCACGCGCGGTTGGTTGGCCATCCCCGTGGTGAGCTCGAGACAGGCAAAAGAGAAATAGGCGGCTGCCGCCGGCCAGACGCCGACGTTCGGCAGCTTCCATACCGGGCCGAGACGCGCGAAGCGGGTCACCGCGTCGTAGATCGCAGCCCATGGATTGAGCAGGTACCAGAGGTTGCCGACGACGCCTGACAAGAGCACCAGCCCGGCCCAGAAATAGATCCATACCAGCGATTCGGCGGGACTCAACTCTGGTTTGGTTGAACCGAACAGCCCTGTAATGACAATCGCCAGCAGGGCGAGGAAACCCACGGTTCCGCCCACGGCTCTCGGCCACGGCGAGCGTGCCAGGCGAAGCAGGAACGGCACCGCGCGGCGCGGGTACTGCAGGGCCTTGGGGCCCAGTTGCGCGCCGGCGAAAGCGACGACGAGGACGAATGAGATCACGACCACGCCGGCGGCAGCGAAGAGGTACCAGAACAGGGGCGCGGGGAGGTCGTAGCGCGGTCCGAAGCCGTGGAGGAAGATGCCTGGTGCGAACATCAGGGGTTGACTATGAGGTCGCCGAGGTGGGTCGAGGTCGATTCCCACTCGATGTCGAAGGGGCCGCCACTGATCGTGGCTTTGAAGGTGTGCGACACGACCTGGCCCGCAACACAGTCGAAGGCGATGTCATAGCCGTGGAGGTGCACCTCGCCCGTGGTGTCGCTGCTTATGTTGATGGTCACTGTGTCGTTCTGGTTGACCGTGAGGGTATCGGGGGTCATGGACTTGGCGCCCGTGACCGACACGTTGAAGGTGACGTTCTTCGGGGCCGGCTTCTTGTTGCCGAAGATCAGGTAAGCGCCGACGGCGATGAAGATCACGAGGATGACGGCGACGAGGCCTAGACGAAAGCGGCTCACGTGAGTTCCTCCTTATATGTGTGTTGCTCATCGATTCGGAGGGGTTGGTTGCCAATCCGACCTCCCCTCCGGCCCTTCGGGTCACCTCCCCGGCGAGCGGGGAGGACGCCTTGATTGAATGCCTCCCCGTCAAGGGGGGAGGACAAGAGCAACCTAGGAGGGCGGCCCTCGCTTGGCCGGCGAACCGACGATCAAGCGCAACAGGGCGGGCGAGCCGTTTGGCGCCGGCCAGATTTGAACGGTGGTGAGCGAGGGGATCGGCGGCGGTCTTACCAGAGTCAGTACCGCACGCAGGTCTTCGACTGCCGATTCGACGTTGGTGAACAGCCACCGCAGTCCCACCGCCGCAAAGGCGGCGACTGGCAGCTGACCCAGGGTGCCCCACAGGAGCAGGGATGCCGCCGAGGCGACGCCGGTGCCTGCAATCGTCGCCTCCGCGACCTCCTGGGAGATGAAGCAAGCGAGCTGGATGGTGAAGAGGACGGCGACGAGCTGCACGAAAGGCTTCTGGGAGCCTTTCTTGACCCTCGATTGCCCGCTGACAACCCGGGCGAGGCCGATCACGAACAGACCGGCGAGCAACCCGGCAGCGACGGCGCCCAGGGCCGTCTTCGCCAAGAGCGGGAAGTAGGCATGGGAACCCGAGCTCTGCAGATGCTGAGCGGCTGACCCGAAAAGCAGCTGGAACGTGAACAGGTGCCCCGCCTGAGAGCCGAGAATGCCAACCCCGACCACGGTCAGGGTCTGCCTCCGACCAATCACGACTCGATCATAGAACCAGCCGCCGAGGGTTAGAATTCGGCCGGAGAATCAGCGCAGCTGATGCCAACAACGCGTAAGAGGGGTTAAGGGATGAGAGCTCGAATCTTTGCGCTCGCGGCGGCGATCATGCTCGCGGCGTGCGGCGGGACTTCAGCCACGCCGACCCCAACTACCGTCATCGGGGTCACGAAGGTCGATGCCATCGCCAGCGAGGTCCCTGATTCAATCAAGACCCTGTCGCCGCTGCAGGTCGCGACTGACGCCACCTACGCACCGAACGAGTTCGTCAATCCGGACACAGGCGCCATCCAGGGCTGGGATATCGACCTCGGGCTGGCCCTCTGCAAGGTAATGGGCCTTGTGTGCACCTTCAACAACGTGACTTTCGACGACATCATCGCCCAGCTCAAGGCGAGCACTCCAAGCGAGGTCGCGGGCGGAGACAAGCCGCGATATTCGTTCAGCATCTCCAGCTGGACGCCGACGCAGAAGCGAGAGGCGGGCGGCATTGATTTCATCACCTACTACAAAGCAGGCGAGGCCTGGCTCGTGAAGGCCGGCGGGCCGACCATCAGCTCGGCTGTCGACATGTGCGGCCACGCTGTCGCCGTCGAGGCTGGAACGACTGAGGAAACCGATGCCTGGGGCTTCATGGGCAAGCAGGTTGGCGGCACACCGATCAGCGGCGACAAGAACAACTGCACGGCGGCTGGGAAACCGGATATCAACGTGTTGAGCTTCGGCAAGCAGACCGAGGCGAACGCGGCGCTGATCTCGGGCCGCGCCGACTTCGGATGGCTCGACCAGCCGGTCGCCGGCTACCAGGTGACCCAGACGGGGGGCAAGCTGCAGCTTGGAGGCCAGGCCTGCAGCGTTTCGCCATATGGAATCGCCATGGTCAAAGGCAGCCCACTTGAAAAGGCCATGATCGACGCCGTCAAGTACCTGATGGACCACGGCTACTACACCACCATCCTTACGCAGTGGGGCGTACAGAGCGGCGCCGTAACGAGCGCGGATGTCGCACTCAACAACAACAGCTCCATCGGCCCCAGCTGCGTTCCGTCCTACTGAGGTAGTCGCCGACGAGCTTCGTCACATAGCCCCGTGACTGAGATGGCCGCCGGCCCGCCGCTCCGCGGATCACAAGCCGTGCGGCCAGAGGCGATCAAAGCGATTCCGGTCCGGCACCCGTGGCGCTGGGTGTCCACGGTGGTGGTGGTCGCAGCGGTCGCAGAGACCGTCTACATTTTCGTGACCGCCCCCAACATGAACTGGGGCGTGGTCGGACGCTACCTTTTCGGGCCACTGATCCTCCAGGGGATCGTGGTCACGCTCGAGCTGACCGTCCTCGCCATGTTCATCGGAGTCGTGCTCGGCATTGTCCTGGCGGTGATGCGGCTGTCGCCCAACCCGGTGGTGTCGTCAGTGAGCTGGTTCTACATCTGGTTCTTTCGGGGGACGCCGGTGTTGGTTCAGATCTTCTTTTGGTACAACCTGGCCAGCATCCTGCCTCACATTGCCCTCGGCATTCCTGATGGACCTGTGCTGTTTCACGCGAGCACGAATGACCTGATCAGCCCATTCACCGCTGCGATGCTCGGCCTGGGACTCAACGAGGCAGCCTATATGGCCGAAATCGTCCGAGCAGGCCTGATTTCGGTCGATCACGGTCAGACAGAAGCCGCTCAAGCCCTGGGCATGACTCGATTGCTGCTGATGCGGCGGATCGTTCTGCCGCAGGCGATGCGAGTGATCGTCCCGCCTACCGGTAACGAGACCATTTCGATGCTGAAGACCTCATCGCTGGCGTTCGTGGCCACCGTCCCGGAGCTGTTCACGCGCCAGGAGCAAATTTCGAATGCCAACTTCGCCGTGATCGAGCTGGCAATCGTTGCGAGCATCTGGTATCTGGCCATGACGTCGATCCTCACGATCGGCCAGTACTACGTCGAGAGATACTTCGCGCGCGGCGCGCAGCGCGAGCTGCCGCTGACGCCGTTCCAGCGGTTCCGGCGGATGCTCTTCACCTTCCACGCCCCGCCACCGTCACCGGTGGACATGGCGGCCACTCTGCCCGGCCATCATCCCTGACATGGCGGTCAGACCGATGGTCAAGGCGGAGGCCGTTCACAAGAGCTTCGGCCGCCTGGAGGTGCTGCGCGGCATCGACCTCGAGGTCATGCCGAAGGAGGTGATGTGCATCATCGGTCCGTCGGGCTCGGGCAAGAGCACCTTCCTGCGGTGCATCAATCACCTGGAGAAGATCGACGCCGGTAGGTTGTCCGTCGACGGAGAGCTCGTCGGCTACCGCGAACGAGGCAACAAGCTCTTCGAGCTACCCGACCGTGAGGTCTGTCGCAAGCGATCCGAGATCGGCATGGTGTTCCAGCGCTTCAACCTGTTTCCTCACATGACTGCGCTCGAGAACATTGCCGAGGCGCCGGTACGCGTAAAGGGGGAAAGCCGCGCCACGGCCGAGGCCCATGCCCGCAGCCTCCTCGAGCGCGTGGGCCTGGCCGACAAGGTCAAGGCCTATCCCAACCAGCTCTCAGGCGGACAGCAACAGCGCGTCGCGATCGCCCGGGCCCTGGCGATGCAGCCAAAGCTGATGCTGTTCGACGAACCCACTTCGGCGCTGGACCCGGAGCTGGTCGGCGAAGTGCTTGAGGTCATGCGCGCGCTCGCCAACGACCTGGGCATGACCATGGTCGTCGTGACCCACGAGATGGGCTTTGCGCGCGAAGTCGGCGACAGCCTGGTGTTCATGGACGGTGGCGTGATCGTCGAGGCAGGCAAGCCGCGCGAGGTGCTCGCGAACCCGCGGCATGAGCGGACGCGGTTGTTTCTATCGAAGGTGCTGTAGGGCGCCCTAGTCGGACCTGGCCACCTCGCCGGCGAGCGCTGATGTCTTGGCGTGCCTGATGGTCAGCGCCAGCGCGCCGAGGAGCTCTGCGCGTTCGACGAACAATGCCGGCACCACATCCACGCTTTCCGCGGCCGCGAGAACTGTGTAGCGGCGGATCGACTCTCGAATCGGCTGCAGAAGCAGATCACCCGCGCGGCTGAGCAGGCCTCCGACCACGATGCGCTCGGGGTTGATCAGGTTGCACAGACCAGCCACCGCTACTCCGATCTCCCGACCCGCGTCCGAGATGGCGCGGCGGCACCTCAGGTCGCCTCTGGCCGCGAGCTCGATGACCCCGCCCAGGGTGAGACCTTCGCCGTCGTCGCCAGAGACCAGGCGCAGGATCGCCGGCCCGGACGCCACGGTCTCGAGGCAGCCTCGGTTGCCGCAGTAGCAGAGGAGCCCGCTCTCGTCGAGGGTGGTATGCCCGATCTCGCCCGCGGTGCCGGAGGCGCCGCGCAGCAGGCTGCCGTCCACCACCAGCCCGGCGCCCACCCCGGTCGCGACCTTGATGTAGGCGAAATTCTCGCAGTCGCGCCCGGCGCCCCACGTGAGCTCCGCCAGGGCGCCGAGGTTGGCGTCGTTCTCGATCTCGACGGGCAGACCCAGGCGCTTTTCCAGCGCGTCGCCGATTCGGAGGCCGAGCCAGCCGGGAAGGATCGTCGCCGAGCCGACGGTGCCGCGAGCCCGGTCGACAGGTCCCGGGATGCCGATGCCGGCGCCGATGACGTTCCGGCGGCCGACCCCGGCCTCCTCCAGCACCTCCGCGGCCATCCTGGTCGCGGTGTCCAGCGAGGCCTCGGCGTCGTGGTCGACGTCGAGGTCGCGCCGCCGCTCCGCCAGCACGTTGTGCGCGAGGTCGGCCACCGCGACCAGGACGTGGCTGTGCCCGAAATCGATGCCGAGCACGGCGCTGGCCGAGTCCTGGAGGACGAGCTGCACGCCCGGCCGCCCACCGCGGGCGTTCGGCTCCTTGACGTCGACCTCGAACACGCGGCTCGAGCCCTTGAGCTCGGCGACCAGGCTGGAAACCGTCGTCCGCGACAGACCTGTGGCACGAGCGATGTCAGCCTGGCTCGTGCGGCCCTGGGTGCGCAGCACGCCGATCACCCGCTCGCGATT
>DASXNH010000003.1:0-17589 GCA_036495195.1 Candidatus Dormiibacterota bacterium | reverse complement strand
AAAAGGGACCAGGCCCTGGGCGCCATTGAGAATCCTGTCGAACGACGATAGGGGCTCGGCGTGCCGGAACGACTGAACGACAATGAGTGCGGCGATCGCGCCGATCATCCACAGCCAGCCGCCCATTTGCTTCATCTACGAAAGGATGCCACGAACGGCGGCCACTTCTGGATCGATACAATCATCCGCCGTGCCGAGATAGCTCAGCTTGGTAGAGCACCGCACTGAAAATGCGGGTGTCCCCAGTTCAAATCTGGGTCTCGGCACCACCTCGTCCCCGGCTACCGGATGTAGTCGGCCGCCAGCGTCGCCGCAAATAGAGCCAGCCCGAGCAAGCCCAACCAGAAACTGCCCCATGCGCCGACATCGCGCCTCAGCCCCGACCAGTTGTTAACCGCCGTGGCCAGCACGAGGTAGAGGTAGGCGACCTCTGTCCACATGACCAGGAAGTGGAACTGGCCCACGTCGCTCCAGTGATAGGGCCGGGGCATCGACCAATTGACGAGATCCAGCCTGGCCTGGACCAGGAACGCGCTGGCGGCGGTGACAAATCCGAGAAAGGCGTACAGCGGCAGGCGCCTCCACTGGATTGCCGGGGCCAGGTGGCGCAGGAGCATGAAGCCCGCCACGTTGATGGCGGGTATCAGGACTCCGTCGCCCAGCACTCCCGAGTAATAGGCGAAGACCGTGTGCTGGTGGCCCTTGTAGGTAAGTGAGAAAGCCCACTGGTAGCCAAAGAGGAGCGTCCAGCTGACGAGTGCGGGCGCGATTGGCAGCCAGGCATAGTCGCGCGCTCTGCGGACGGTGGCGACCATGCCGCGCCGATGTTAGCCCCTTCGAGCGGTGATGGCACGCCCGGCGCGACATAATTACGCGCCGTGAAAAAGCCGCGCCCTTTCAGGTTCGGAGTGCAGGAGCATCGAGCGTCGAGCTCCCGAGCCTGGAAGGAGAAGGCGCGCGAGGTCGAATCACAGGGCTACGTGGCGCTGTACCTTCCCGACCATTTCACCGACCAGGTTGGCCCGATCGCTGCGCTCATGTCCGCCGCCGACGCGACCACGAGGTTGAGAGTCGGCTCGCTGGTGTTCGACAACGACTACCGGCATCCGGTGGTGCTGGCCAAGGAGGCCGCCACCATCGATCTCCTCTCAGAGGGAAGGTTCGACCTCGGGCTGGGGGCCGGGTGGATGGCCTCCGACTACGAGCAGGCCGGCATTCCGTTCGACAGCGCCGGCACTCGAATCAGCCGCATGGAGGAGGCGCTGAAGATCATCAAGGGGCTGTTCACGGGCGAGCCGTTCACCTTCGCCGGCGAGCACTATCGGGTTACCGGCATCGAGGGATCTCCTCGGCCCGTTCAGAAGCCTCACCCGCCGATCCTGCTTGGAGGAGGCGGCCGTCGCATGCTCCGGATCGCCGCCCGCGAGGCCGACATCGTCAACGTGAACTTCGATCTTCGCGAAGGCGCCGTCAAACCCGAGCTCGTGCGCACAGGGCTTGCAGAAGCGACTGACGAGAAGCTTGGTTGGATCAGAGAGGCGGCCGGGGATCGCATCGAGGGTATCGAGCTGAGCGTCACGATCTTCCTCGCCAACATCACCGACGACCGCGAGTCGGTGGCCACGGTCATGGCTGCCGGTGTCGGCGTGGATCCCCAGGACATCCTCGCCATGCCGCATTTCCTGATCGGCGCTGTTGACCAGGTGGTCGAGGATCTGCAGCGCCGGCGCGAGCGGTACGGAATCTCGTATGTGATCATCCCCGGGGAAGCAGCCGAAGCCTTCGCTCCTGTGGTCGCGAGGTTGGCGGGCACCTAACGCGGTCCTGTAGATTTGCTTGCGATGGCCTCAGGTGAACAGATGAAGCTCAAAGGGCCGGCCGTCGGACGTGCCGCCGAGGTGCTCACCGATGAGGCGCTGGAGTTCGTCGCCAGCCTGCAGCGTGAGTTTGGGGCGCGAAGGTTGGAGCTGCTCCGCATGCGCGACGAGCGCCAGGCGCGTCTCGACGCGGGCGAATCTCCAACTTTTCTGCGCGAAACCCAAGCCGTCCGGGAATCCGATTGGATGGTGGCTCCTCCGGCCAAGGACCTTGAGGACCGGCGCGTCGAGATCACCGGGCCGACCGACCGCAAGATGGTGATCAACGCACTCAACTCAGGGGCCAGGGTGTTCATGGCGGACTTCGAGGACGCGAACACGCCTACGTGGGCGAACCTGGTGGAGGGGCAGGCCAACCTCATCGATGCCATCGAGCGCACGCTGGACTTTGCGAGCCCGGAAGGAAAGCAGTACAGGCTCGACGCCAAAGTTGCGACCTTGGTCGTGCGGCCTCGTGGTTGGCATCTTGAGGAGAGGCACCTGGAGGTGGGCGGGAAGCCCGTCTCGGGGAGCCTTTTCGATTTTGGCCTGTACTTCTTTCACAACGCCAAGCGTTTGCAGGGGAAGGGCAGCGGCCCGTACTTCTACCTGGCCAAGCTGGAGAGTCACCTGGAAGCGCGGCTCTGGAACGACGTCTTCAACTTTGCGCAGGATGCGCTGGAGGTGCCGCGAGGCACGATTCGCGCGACGGTGCTCATCGAGACGATCCTGGCCGCGTTCGAGATGGAAGAAATTCTGTACGAGCTGCGCGAGCACTCGAGCGGTCTGAACGCAGGGCGATGGGACTATATCTTCAGCATCATCAAGAAGTTCCGGAACCGGCCCGATTTCGTGCTCCCCGATCGCGCGCAGGTGACGATGACGGTTCCGTTCATGCGCGCCTACACCGATCTGCTGGTCAAGACATGCCACCGAAGGGGAGCGCACGCGATGGGTGGTATGGCCGCGTTCATCCCCTCCCGGCGCGACCCCGAGGTCAATCGCGTGGCGCTGGCCAAGGTGAAGGAAGACAAGGATCGCGAGGCCAATGCGGGCTTCGACGGCACTTGGGTGGCGCACCCCGACCTGGTGCCCACGGCGACAGAGGCGTTCGACCGCGTGCTGGGGGACCGGCCGAATCAGCTCGATCGGCAGCGGCCCGACGTGTCGGTGACTCCGGCTCAGCTGATCGATGTGAAGGTGCCTGATTCATCGATCACCGAGAGCGGGCTCCGCCTCAACGTGAGCGTTGGCGTGCAGTACATCGAGTCCTGGTTGAGAGGCGTGGGGGCGGCGGCGATCAACAACCTTATGGAGGATGTCGCGACGGCCGAGATCTCACGGTCCCAGGTTTGGCAGTGGATCCGGCACTCGTCACGGCTGAACGAGGGCTCGCCGGTCACCGCCGACCTGGTGCGGGAGATCGCGGACGACGAGATGGCGAAGGTGCGGGAGCGGCTTGGCGAGGAGCTGTGGGCGAAAGGGCGATTTGCCGATGCGCGCCGGGTATTCGAAGAGGTGGCGCTGTCGGAGTCGTTTCCGGCCTTCCTGACCCTGGTCGCTCAGCGGCACATCGACTGATCTCGGGGGCCGTTAACAGGCTGGGTTGTACGCTTCGCAACCCCTCTCTAATCTGGCGTCAGGATCGGCAGGCTGGGGGAGGGTGCCTGCGGGAGGGGGAGGGCCCGCGCCAGGGGGCGCCGGGCTCGTCGGGGGTCGAGTGGTTAGGGGCCGACCCTAGGGGTCGCGGGGGGCTTGCCCGGTAGCCTGCGCCACTGGCGCGGCCCAACGCCGTTGTTGGGGTTGCCCGGCACGAAGACGACAGTCGAAGGCTTGACCATGCAGTTGTCCTTGCGAACCACGCTCCGCTCGCCGCCCTCCTGGTGCTCGATCACGACCGTCCGCTCCAGCACCGCTCGAACCCGAACCTGCTTACCGTCCACCATGGCGTTGAAGCCCCCACTGACCTCGTGATTGAGGGGCGGGACGATACTGGCCAGCGAAACAAGCTCGACGGGTACCGGGGCTTTGCTCATGCAGGTGTTCCTTGGGCTAGGCGGCCAATCGGCCGCGCAAGCTGTAATTCGCTACCAATACAATCCGCGCAGCAGCCAACTTTACCAGAACGTTAAAAAGCCTCAACCCAAGGGTCGGGCTAGGCGGCTGAGCGGTTTTCTTGGACCCTGAGCTGGCGCGCAGCCTCGCGGCCACGGCGGGCGGCTTCCTTGCTCGCCAGGTGGCGCACTCGGAGCTGTCCGGGGTCAACCATCAGCCGGTTGCGGTTGACGAGCACCTTCGGCTCGCCAGGCGCGGGCTCGATCACGACCGTTCTCTCGAGTACGGCGGTGACCCAGACGCGCCGACCGTCGACTTCGGCTGAGAAGTCGGGAAGGATCTCATCGTCCTCGTCCATCTCGACGGTGTCGAGGCGAACGAGTTCAGCGGTGCTCTTCAGCGTGTCGGTTCCAGGCTTTCGGTTTGAACCCATGCTCATATCCCAGATACCCGATCACGAGCAAGCCCAAACCCAGCAATACCCAAGGAATCAGGTGTGCCGGGAAAACTTGAAAGACCTCCCGTATACGAGGCCCCACTCGGCGCCCAATCTCGAGAAAGATCGCGGCCCAGATCAACGCTGATACGAATACGCACGGCATGAAAACCCGGTAAGGGACCCCAAGTATTCCCGATAAAGCCGACAAAACTATGCGCATGCCGGGAATCAGGCGGCCGATGATGATCGCCCACGGCCCCCACCGCTTGACCAGCCCCTCCGCCCGAACCAGCCTTGCCTCCGTCACGCCGACGTACTTGCCGAAGCGCTGGACAAACGGACGGCCGTACCTGCGACTGATGGTCAGGTTGCAAGCGCTGCCGAGGACCGCACCCGACACGACGGCCAGGTATGCAAGGGGATATGGGATCGCGCCCGTGGTCGTGAGGTAGCCGCCGTACATGATCGCGACGTCGCCAGGGGCCGGCAGCGGTACGCCGAGCTCCTCCAGGAAGATGACCACGAACAGTCCGGCCGATGGGTGCTGGCGCACGATTTCCTGCACTGCATGGGTGAGGGGCCGCCACCAACCTGGTTCTTGCAGCCAGCCAGGGAGGTGGTCAGAGAGGGAGGAGGCTAGAGCCAGCATTGGTCACCTGGTCGCTCGGTGCGCGGAGTATAGGCCCGCGTGGACCGAGCTCAACCGAGCTAGCGCAGCGAGGCGGCGAAGAGCGATTCGGGCGAGGCCCACTCGGTATGAGTCACGAAGACCTCCGCGAAATGTCTCGCGTAATCACGCGCCGCAGTCGCGGTATCGATGCGCTTTCCGGTGAGGGCTTCCACCGATGTCGGGCGCTTGTCCGCGTGTCCGCAGGGAACGATGCCGTCGAAATACTGAAGATCCGTGGTGAGATTCAGCGCAAGCCCGTGACTCACGATCGACCGGTTCAGCTTGATGCCGATGGCCGCCACCTTCTCGCCCTGTGACCAGACACCGGTGAGCCCTCGCTCGCCAGGCTGTGACTCGATACCGAGCTCCCGCAAATATTCAATCAGCGACTGCTCGAGCGTCCGGATGTAAGCGGGAATCGTGAGCTCGAAATGCGCGAGGTCGATGATCGGATATGCCACCAGTTGGCCGGGTCCGTGATAGGTCGCCTCACCGCCACGGTCGGACCAGATCACATCGACGTGGCGGGCCGTGCGCTCGGTTTCATCCCAAACGATGTCGTTGGCGTTGCCCGCCTTGCCCATCGTGAAAACGTGCGGATGCTCGAGGAGTAGGAGCGTATCGGGCGCGTTTCCGTCGCGGACGGCGGCCACCAGCTCCGCCTGGAGGTCCCAGGCCTCCTGGTAGGGAGTGCTAGCCAGCCAGCTGGCTCTTACGTTCTGGGACTTGCTCATCTGCGTGGTATGAGGACCTGACCAGGGGACCTGCTTCGACGTGTCCGAAGCCCATCTCAAGCGCCAGGCCTTTCAGACGGACGAACTCCTCGGGCTTGTAGTACCTGACAACCTCTGCGTGACTCTTGCTCGGTCGCAGGTATTGACCCACAGTCAGGACGTCGATGTTGTGCTCGCGCATGTTGCCAAACACCTCGAGCAGCTCGTCCTCGGTTTCGCCGAGGCCAACCATCAGGCCGGACTTGGTGACCATGTGCGGCGCCGATGCCTTGACTTGCCGCAGCAGGGCGAGGCTGTTCGCGTACACAGCTTTCGGCCGGATCCGCGCATAGAGTCGGGGGACGGTCTCGGTGTTGTGATTGAAGATGTCGGGGCCGGCATCGACCACGGTCTGCACGGATTCCCGGTCGCCCTGGAAGTCAGGAGTCAGCACTTCGATCGTCGTGCCGGGGCTGCGGCGCCTGATCGCGCGAATGGTGCGCGCGAAGATGCCTGCCCCGCCGTCCTTGAGGTCGTCTCGGTCGACCGAGGTGATGACGGCGTGGCGCAGGCCAAGCTCGGCTACCGATTCGGCCACGCGCAGCGGCTCGCCCAGGTCCAGCTCGGTCGGTCGACCTGAGGTGACCGCGCAGAACCGGCAGGCGCGCGTGCAAATGTCGCCAAGGATCATGAAGGTCGCGGTGCGGCGGTTCCAGCAATCGAAGATGTTCGGACAGCGCGCCTCCTCGCACACGGTGTGCAGACGGCTCCCCTTGACGATCTGCTTGAGCTCCTTGAAATTCTCTCCCTCGTTTACGCGAATGCGTATCCACGAGGGGATTGGAGCCTGGGTCAATGGAACGCCCGTGCTCACAGCTGGATGCTCGCCGCGGTCCAATCCTCGAGACGCTTCTTGATCGTGCTGAGGAATTGGCCGGCCATCATGCCGTCGATGATCCGGTGATCGAAGCTCAGGCAGATATTCATCATGTGCCTCACGGCGATCCCATCGCCGATGACGACTGGGCGCTTCACGATGGCTTCGGTCGTGAGGATCGCCGCCTGCGGCTGGTTGATGATGGGTTGGCTGGCAACCGATCCGGTCGATCCAGTGTTGTTGAGGGTGAAAGTTCCGCCCTGCACGTCGTCGGGCTTGAGCTGCTTGTTTCGCGCCCGATCCACGAGGTCATTGAGAGAGCGTACGAGCTCGGTGAATCCAAGCTGGTCGGCGTCCTTGAGAACGGGGACGATGAGCCCATCCGGGATCGAGACCGCGATACCCATGTTGATGTAGTGCTTCAGCACGACTCCCTCATCGCCCCACGTCGAGTTGAGCCATGGGTACTGCTTGATTGCATCGCAAACGATCTGGACGACAAACGGCAGGTAGGTGAGCGGCATACCGTGTCGCGCACGAAACCCTTCCTTTTCTCCATCCCGATAACGCACGAGATTGGTGACGTCGACCTCCTGGAGGGTCCAGGCGTGGGGTGAGGTGGCCAGGCTGCGCACCATGTGCTCGGCGATCGCCTTGCGCATGGCACTGAGCTTCACCACCTCTTCGCGCGCGCCGTCGACGCGAGGAGCGCGCTGCGCCGGTTGGACGGGAGCCGCGGGCCTCGCGGCTGGCGCACCCGATTTTGTGTCCACGGCGGCGAGGACGTCGTCGCGGGTCACCCGGCCGCCCATACCGCTGCCGCGGATCGCCGTCGCGTCGATGCCATGCTCGGCCGCGAGCTTGCGCACGGCGGGAGATAGGCGCGCCCTTTCGTTGTTGCCGTCGCCGTTGCCCGAGGGAGGCGCTGCCGGCTTGGCGGCGACAGGAGCCGGAGCCGCCGAGGGGGCGGCCGGCGCGGCGGGCACCTCCGGGTGAGGCGCTGCGGATTCCTTGGCCGAAGCCGGCGTGGCTGCGGTGGATGCGCCGGCGGAGCCGGTTTCGATCTGGGCGATCACGGCGCCGACCTGGACCGTCTCGCCCTCGATCACGGAGATCTTGACGAGCTTGCCTTCGAAGGGCGAGGGGATCTCGGCGTTGACCTTGTCAGTGACGACCTCGACGATCGGCTCGTCGCGCTTGACGAAGTCACCCTCGCTCTTGAGCCATTTCTCGACCGTGCCCTCGGTCACCGACTCGCCGAGCTGGGGCATCTTGATCTGGGCCAAGCCCATGTGCCTTCTCCTCGCTGAGTATTGAACCGAGTCTATCAATTGCCACCAGCGATCAGACGGGCCGCGTAACTCGCATTGCGGCGGGGTCGTTCTACTTCCGGGCGCGGCGAGCTATCAAATACGCCCTTGGAGGAGAAAACGAGTGCGCAACGTCCTTCGGATCGCGATCGTCCTCTCGGCGATCGCGGGGCTGATTGTGGTGCGGGGAATGGGTCCCAAGCCGAGCGTGCTGTCTAACCCATCCAGGTACTGATTATTCGATTCGCCCCTACAAAGGGGTCAGGCTTCTCAGGCGGTCTCTCGACAGCACCCCCCGCCTGACCCCTTTACGAGACCCGCTCCCTCTGGCCACAAGAGATCCGGTCCCATCTTTAAACGCGCTGCTGCCGAATTGTATTTCCGCGCCTTGGCGACAGGCCACCCTCCGCCCATCAGATCGCCATCAGGCGCTTGGTCTGCCGCGTATCCGGAGTGCGGCTGAGAGTTGGTTGGAGGCGACGCCCAGAATCGAACTGGGGATGGAGGTTTTGCAGACCTCTGCCTTGCCACTTGGCTACGTCGCCCCGGATCCGTGGACGATTTTACCTGCGCTGTCCCTCCATCCCCGGCCGCGGCCATCGCCCTTCTTGAGGGTTAGGCTACTGGCGGGTTGGCAGCGCAGGAGTTTCGAGACGTCATGGCACGGCTCCCTTCAGGCGTCGTCGTCATCAGCGCGCTGCACGGATCTGGTTACCGGGGCCTCACCGCCGGCAGCCTCGTCTCCATCTCTGTCGACCCGCCCATGGTGCTGGTCGGCCTCGAACGCGAAGCCACGACGCGCGAAGCCGTGGTCGAGGGGAATGCTTTCAACGTCAGCGTGCTGACCCGGGCCCAAGAGTTCATCGCCGACCGCTTCGCGGGTCGCGCCCCCGCCATCGACGAGGCCTGGCTTCAGGTGCCGCACCGGCTGGGCACGAACGGCATCCCCCTGATCGAAGGCTGCGTGGCTTGGCTGGAATGCAGCCTGGTCGCGACTCATCCAGCCGGCGACCACGACATCTGTGTGGGGAAGGTCGAGGTGGCGGTGCCGGGCGCGGGCGATCCCCTCATCCTTTGGGACCGCTCTTTCTGGACCCTCCGCTGAGGGATGCGGCCACATCCCTAGTAAGGCAGGTCCTCCTCCTCCATCCCGAAGTGGTGGCCGACCTCGTGCATGATCGTCCGCCGGACCTCCTCGACCAGCTCATCGAGTGAGCGGGCCTGCCGCTCGTGCGAGCGCTTGTAGAGGGTGATCCGCTCCGGCATGCCCAGGCCGGCCAGGGCCGTGGCCCCCTCGTACAGCCCCATCAGGCCTTCGAGCGACGACTCCTCGATGACGAAGACCGTGTTCTCGAGATAGCTTCTGAATTCGTCCGGGATCGAGTCGACGGCAGCCTGCGCCGCTGCCTCGAATTCCTGCATGCTCACCCGCATGCATGAATTGAAGCGCGTGTTGGTCGTCGGCGCAGGCACCATGGGCTCTCAGATCGCTTTGCAGACCGCCCTGAGCGGCCGATACGAAGTCACGCTCGCCGACTCCGTCGACGGCCAGCTCGAGAGAGCCCGGGCTCAGAACACCCGCCTCCTCGACCGCTCTGTGGAAAAGGGACGGCTGACCGAGGAAGTGGCGTCGAAAGCTTTGGCGAGCATCAAGGACAGCAGCGACCTTCCGGGCGCCGCGGCTCACGCCGACCTGGTCATCGAAGCCGTGGTCGAAGACTTCGACGTCAAGCAGGGCGTTTTCAAAAGCTTGGGCCAGCACGCAAAAAAGGACGCGATCCTCGCCAGCAACTCGAGCACGATCGCGATCAGCCGCCTTGCCGATTTCACGGGACGTCCGGAGCTCTGCTGCAACATGCACTTTTTCCACCCCGTGACCGTGATGCAGCTCTGCGAGGTTGTCCGCGGACCCAAGACCTCCGAGACAACAGTTGCGACGGCGATGGAGTTCGTGCGCAGCATCGATCGCACTCCGGTGCTCCTGCAGAAGGAAATCTGGGGCTTCATCGTCAACCGCATCCTCTTTGCAGCCTCAGAGGAGGCGTTGCGCCTGCTCGAGGGCGGGTATGCCAGCGCGGAGGACATCGACATCGCGGTGCAGAAGGGATTGAACTGGCCGATGGGCCCGTTCCACCTGCTCGACTTCAGCGGCCTCGACATCTTCTATGGAGCGATGAAGGATCGTCACCGCCAGGGCGAAGGTCCTGATGCGCCAGAGCTGCTGAGGAAGCTCGTGGAAGATGGCCATCTCGGGCGCAAGACGGGCAAGGGTTTCTTCGACTATCCGACGTGAGCGTCGCGCGATCAGGTAATCGCATCCCGGTCACGGGTTGCCCGATCACAATTGATCCTGCCCCCGTAGCCCAATGGCAGAGGCAGCCGGCTTAAACCCGGTCCAGCGCGGGTTCGACCCCCGCCGGGGGTACTCCGGGCCACCTACAATCGTTCCAGAGTGCACATTCACGACGAAGAAGACCCGGACGACGAACCCGACGAGCCCGATCAGGCCGAGGACGGCGTTGCGCCGACCAGCCACGTCCCCACCGTTGGCCTGCCTGCCCGCGAATGGGAGTACTCGACCGAGGTCCTGACGCTGGCCCAGGTGGCCGATGGAACGACCTTGGTGAAATTTCTTCAGACGTCGGCCGTTGAAGGTTGGGAGCTGGCCGACGTGATCGATGGAGGGGAGAAACGGGTCCTCCTGATGAGGCGCTCGAAGCGCTCGTCGCGCGAGTCGCGCAGGGTTGGATTCGCACCTCCGGACCACAACTGACCTCACTCCCCGGCCGTCGCAAGCACCGCATCCTCGTCATCGAGGACGACTCCGACGTCAGAACCCTGATCGCCGAGGTATGCCGGTTGCAGGGCCACGAAGTTCTCGAAGCGGCCAACGGCGCCCAGGCGATCGAGCTTGGCACCGGCGGTCGCCCGGATCTGGTCCTGGTCGACTGGGTGCTGCCCGACATCAGTGGCACCGAGGTCATTCTCGAGCTGCGGCGGCAGGGGGTGATGAGCCCGATGGTCATGCTGACGGGGCGCTCCACCAAGACCGACGAGGTGGTCGGACTGGAGGTGGGGGCCGACGATTACATCACCAAGCCGTTCGACTCCAGGATCCTGGCCGCCCGCATCAACGCTCACCTCAGGCGCTCTGCCCTCACCGAGGCCGGTCCCGGCAGAGAGGGAATCCTCACCGTCGGCGGCCTTCAGATCGACAACGCGGCGCGCCGTGTGAGGGTGAACAACGAGGAGATAACGTTGACCATGACCGAGTTCAACCTCCTCGCGGTCCTGGCCGCCAACCCGGAGCGGGTCCTGACTCGCGCGCAGCTTCGCGACAAGGTGTGGGGCTACCCGCATGACCTCGACGACCACTCGGTCGATCCGCATGTCCAGCGGCTCCGGCGCAAGCTGTCGGACCTTGCCAGCCCGGGCGTGAGCATCGAGGCGGTTCCCGGCCTCGGTTACCGGCTGTCGGCCAAGAGCGCTTAGACCTCCGGAGGTGCCCAGGTGGCTGGAGTCGACGGCATAGAGGCGGGACCTCACGCCATCTTCGGCCCCGTCGCGGCCGATCTCGAGACCATCGAGACTGGGCTTCGCCGCCTCATCGAGAACGATCCCGACGTGGTGTCGGCGCCGATGGCGGACCTTTTCGCCGCGGGAGGCAAGCGCATCCGCCCGGCTCTTGTGCTCCTTGCCGCCAAATGCGGTTCCTACAGCCTCGAGAAGCTGACCCCGGCGGCGATGGCCGTCGAGCTCACCCACGCCGCGACGCTCGTCCACGACGACGTGATCGATCGGGCGCAGGTCAGGCGCGGCCGGCCCACGGTGGCCGCGAGGCTCGGCGATGAAGCGGCAATCGTCGTCGGCGACTTCTACTTTGCCAAGGCTTACGAACAAGCGGCATTCACCGAGTCGCCAGAGGCCGTGGCCATTCTTGCGCGCGCGGTCATGGACATTTGTGCCGGCGAGGTGAGGCAGCAGGCGATCAGGCATCGGTATGACACCGATGTCGGCGAATACATGCGCCGCATCGAGGCCAAGACAGCGACCTTGCTCGCCGCGTGCTGCGACATCGGCGCGCTCCTCGGCGGCCTCGATGGCCCAAAGCGTTCGGCCATCCGTGCTTATGGGCGTCTTCTTGGCCTTGCATTCCAAATCGCCGACGATGTGCTCGATTACGAGGGCAGCGAGGATGAGATTGGCAAGCCGATTGGCCACGACATTGAAGAGGGCTTCGCGACTCTTCCTTTGATGATGGCTCTCGAAGACGATCGGACAGCCGGCAAGCTGCGACTGCTCCTGGAGCTGCATCGCGAACTCACTGGCACAGAGGCCCACCAGATTGTCGAGCTGGTGCGCGCGAGCGATGGCCCCACGCGAGCGGTCGAACGCGCGCGCCAGCTCGCATCTGAGGCGCGACGTGAGCTCGAGATTCTGGGTGATGGCGAAGCGCAGCGGGCGCTTGCGGCGCTCACCACCTACGTGGTATCCCGAAAGCTCTAACCTGTCTTTGTGCTCCGAGCGGTGGCGGACTCATGAGCAGAGTCAGGTTGGTCGGAATCGGCCCCGGACATCCTGGCATGGCCACGGTCCAGGCAGTTGAGGCAATCAGGGATGCCGACATCATTCGTTGCTGTGATGGTTGCGGCATTGCGCTTCTCCACCTGGCTTCGGCAAGCGCGGACATCGGACCGCTCGAATCAGCCGAGGAAATAATTCGTCTCGCTCGAACGGGCAGGAAGGTGGCGGTCCTCTTTCCCGGCAATCCCTACGCCTTCTCCAATGGCAGCGACATAGCCGAGAAGCTCGAGCGGGCTGAGATCGACTTCGATGCAGTCCCCGGCCTCATCGTTGAGCTGGCGGCGCCGGTGATGAGCGGAATCCCCCTGACGATCGAAGGGCAGTCCGCCTCAGTCGGCCTGGGGCTGGTCAAGGGCGCCGAGACGGTGGTGCTCCGCCTCGCCTCCGGTTGGTGGGAATCGGGCATCACCGCGCTGATGGCCGATGGCCGCACGCCGGAGACGCCGGCTGCTCTCATCTTGAACCCAGGCCAGCCGGGGCAGCACCGTGTCAGCGCTCCCCTCGGCGAGCTCGCTCGGAAGGCGGCAACGTATGGCTTGCGCGGCGACGCTTTGCTGGTGCTCGGCCCTGGCGTTGAGATGGCAGAACGGCTCGACACGCTGTCGAAGCGGCCCTTGCACGGGCGGCGCATCCTGATCACGCGCGCGCGGCACCAGGTCGACCCCTTTCGCCGCGAGCTGGTCGACCTGGGCGCCGCAGTGGTTGAGATTCCCACGATCGAGATCAGCCCCATGCCCACAGATGAGCGCGTTCGGAGCGCCATCGCGCGCCTGGATGACACCGCCTTGGTGATCTTCGCCTCCGCGAACGCAGTCGACATCTTTTTCCGGATGCTCCTCGAGACAGGTGGCGATGCGAGGGCGCTGCACGCATCAAAGCTGTGCGCGATCGGCCAGGAGACGGCCGAATCGCTCGAAGCTCGAGGGCTGCGGCCCGAGCTGGTAACGTCGGAGTACACGGCGGAAGGATTGGCCAAGGCGCTCGAGGGATGGGAGATGGAGGGAATGCGGGTTCTGGTGCCGCGTGCAGAGGTGGCTCGTGACGCACTACCATCGCTTCTCGCCAAAAAAGGTGTCAAGGTTGAAATCCTTCCCGTCTATCGTGCGATGCGCCCAGCGGGGGCGACCGAGGCATTGCTCCGCCTGTTCAACGCCGAGGGTGTCGACGTGATCACATTCACGAGCTCCTCAACGGTCGCCAACTTCGTCCGCGCATTCCCGGACGATCGACTACCTGCAGTGCTCGGCGACGCGGAGATTGCATGCATGGGTCCGGTCACCGCGGACACGGCTCGCAAGCTCGGCTTGCAGGTGGCGATCACAGCGCGCGAGTACACGACCCACGGGCTGGTCCAGGCCATCGCCGAGGCCGCGGTCAAGAAATGAGCAAGGCCAAGGTTGCGTCCCGTCGTCCTGTCCTCCCGCCCGCAGATGACGCTGTCGAGCTGCCCTCCCGGTGGCAGGGTCGCCCCTGGATGCCGCTTCTCATCTCCGCGATCGTCATCGCCGCGATCCTCGCCTCAGGGTTGGCGATCTCGGATGTCCTGAAGGCACCGAGACCATCTGCACTTGCCGCGTGCATCACCTCAACCCAAATCGCCAACCACACCTTCATCGGACCGCAGCCGATTTGCATCGTGCCCAGTAAGACCTATCAGGCGACGGTGAACACCACCAAGGGGCCGATAACCATCCAGCTTTACCCCCAGGTGGCTCCGGTGACGGTCAACAACTTCATAGTGCTGGCGCTCAACGGCTACTACAACAACATGCCGTGGAAGAGCGAGACCTGGGTGGTCCAGAACGGGGATCCCAACGGCGACGGCCGGGGCGGTCCTGGCTACAGCCTGCCGAACGAGCCCAATACGAATCCCCCGTGGGGCCTGGGCGCTGTGGGCATGGCGCGCCCGATCGGCGGGCCGGTCAACGGCAGCCAGTTCTTCATCCAGCGAGCCACCTGGCCGGGCACGGGTCCGACCACTGTTTACAACCGCTTCGGAACCGTCATCCAGGGGCTTGGGAATGTGGAGCTTCTGACAGCGCCGAGTGACAGGATCACCTCGATCACAATCCAGGTGGGCTGACAGGCAAAACCGCCGAAATCACCCCGGTGCGGGATGCCGATGGTAGCGGTCTATAATCCACTCGAGATGCAATTTCACTGGTTCTACATCGTCGGCCTGCTGGTTATCGTGCTGATCATCTTCGGACCGGGCCGGCTGCCCGAGCTGGGAGGCGCCGTCGGCAAGGCGATGCGCGAGTTTCGCAAGGCCACCACGGACATCACCAACGAGATGACTTCGGCTGTGAACTCGGCCAACCCGACCCCCGCCACGCCGCCGGCGCCCGTCCAGCCCGCCTCTTCGGAGAGCCCCGGCTCCACGGGCTCGCCGCAGTCCGAGGCCACCTCTCCCAAGGTCTGAGCCTCTCGTGGCCCTTCTAGACAGGGTCGTTTCGCGCGCGCGGCGACCCACCGTCCCGGTCGAAGAAGAGCGCATGTCCGTGATCGAGCACCTCGAGGCCTTGAGGCGCGCGCTCATCATCTCGCTGGTCGCCTGGGGAATCACGACCGCGGGATCGTTCTTCATCTCGGGGCAGATCATCGGCCTGCTGGTCAAGAGAGCCGGCATCGGCCATGCGTACTACTTCGGGCCGACCGGTGGCGTCATCCTCCAGCTGCAGGTGGCGCTGTACATCGGCCTCGTGATCGCTGCTCCGGTGGTGATCTGGCAGATCTGGTGGTTCGTCAGTCCCGGACTGCACGCGCACGAGCGTCGTTTCGTCCTGCCGCTGATCGTCGCCACCATCGTGTTCTTTGCGATCGGCGTGGCGGTCGCGATCTTCGCGCTCCCGTTGTATCTCCACGTCCTGAACTCGCTCGCGCCGCCCAACACCTCCTACTTCGCCGACATCGGCGAGCTCGTCGGGTTCCTGCTGATCATGATCATCGGCTTCGGCATCGTGTTCGAGCTGCCGGTCGTGCTCTTCATGCTCGGGATGATCGGCATCGTCAGCTCGAAGTGGCTGTACAAGAACCGGATATGGTGGTTCTTGGCGCTGGGGCTGATGGCCAACTTCCTCACTCCGGGTGTCGACCCCTTCACGCCTCTGATCATGTTCATCCCGCTCTACATCTTTTTTGAAGGAACTGCATTGATACTCAAGCTGATGAAACGATGACGGGCGACTCGCATTCACGGTCCGATGGACGTCAACCGGATCAGCTGCGCCCGCTGAAGATCGAGCTCGGCGTCAACGTTCACGCCGAAGGCTCGTGCCTCATCGAGATGGGCCGCACCCGAGTGTGGATCACCGCGAGCGTCGAGGACCGCGTGCCGCCGTATCGGCGTGGCAGCGGTCAGGGTTGGATCACTGCCGAGTACTCCATGCTGCCACGCTCGACCCACGATCGAGGCACGCGTGAAGCGATCCAGGGACGGGTCGGTGGCCGCACGCATGAGATCCAGCGTCTGATCGGGCGTTCTCTTCGCGCTGCGGTTGACATGGGCAAGATTGGAGAGAGGACGATCACGCTCGACTGCGATGTGCTGCAGGCGGACGGAGGGACCCGCACCGCGTCGATCACAGGCGCGTTCGCTGCCCTTTACATGGCGGTCAAGCGGATGAAGGATGCGCGGATGATCGACCAGATTCCGATTCGGAATTACCTGGCCGCGGTGAGCTGTGGCATCGTCGATGGCTCGCCGATGCTGGACCTTGACTACACGGAGGACTTCGCGGCGTCGACCGACCTCAACTGCGTGATGGTCGAGGACGGGAGGCTGGTCGAGCTGCAGGCGACGGCCGAGGGCGCGCCTTACTCGCGCGAGGAGCTGGATGCGATGCTGGCGCTGGCTCACAAGGGCATCAAGGAGCTGATCGTCGGGCAGAAGAGAGCGATCGCCACGCTTGGCTGAGCGTCGACGCAAGCTGGTCATCGCGACCGGCAACACCGGAAAGCTGCGCGAGTATCGCGAGCTGCTGGCGGGCACGGGTCTCGAGTTGATCGCGTTCGACACTGAGGTCGACGAGGTGGGGGAGACCTACGCGGAGAACGCGAAGTTGAAGGCGGAGACAGCCGCTGAGCGGTCAGGTCTGCCGGCGTTGGGCGATGACTCCGGGGTTGAGGTAGAGGCGCTTGGAGGGTTTCCCGGCATTCGTTCGGCGAGGCTTGGACCGACTCAAGAGGAACGCACCGCAGAGCTGCTGAAGCGTCTGGAGGGCAAACCTCGGCCGTGGAACGCGCGCTTTGTCTGCGTGCTGGCGCTGGCCGATCCAGGCCACCCGCCTCAGTTCTTCGAGGGCGAGTGCCGGGGCGAGATCGTGCCGGAGTGGCGGGGGGAGGCCGGGTTCGGTTACGACCCGGTGTTCCTGGTTCCGGGCACAGGGAAAACGTTCGGGGAGATGCCGCCGGAGGAGAAGCGGCAGTACAGCCATAGGGCTCGGGCGGTTAGTGCGCTCCTGGAGTCAGGCGCGCTGGGGCGCCTCTATGATTGAGTCCGTCTTACGGGCGGTGGCTTAGCTCGGCAAAGCGCCTGGTTTGGGACCAGGAGACCGCGAGTTCGAATCTCGCCCGCCCGACCAACACGTTTCTGAGCCCTGAGAACGGTCGATTCTGATCTTGTTCTGGCCGATTGGGAAGGCGTTGAGAACTGAGTTGGGCACAGTCGAACATTCGCGGTAGCGTTGCCAGGCGGAAGTGTCAGCGATAAGTCAACCCTTGGGTCTGGCGTCTCTACTTGCGGCGTGCGCCGTTCTGGGCGTGGCCTGTAGTTCGAGTCAGACAGGGGTCTCGCGCCCGTCGACAACAATGTCAGCGGCGCCCACGCCTCCGTGTGAGCAGTATTCGCCTCAGGTCACTCAGCTGATTATCACGGCGTTCCTGGGTGCCTACAACTCCGGCGCGCCAGAGATCACTGACCAGTTCATCGCACCGGTGCCGGAGTTCCAGTGGTATGGCGTGCCGGGGCGACAGTTCCCTGATGACGCGGCCTCCACAGATCGGGGAAGCCTGCCAGCTTACTTCGCGGCCCAGCACTCCAGGGGCGATCGGCTCGAACTGAAGGACTTCAGCTACATCAGCGTC
>DASXNH010000002.1:0-38456 GCA_036495195.1 Candidatus Dormiibacterota bacterium | reverse complement strand
GAATCGGTGAGGGCACGGTCAGATCCTCTGCTCTTCCCCTCCGGGCCCCGTGCCGCTGCTGGTCACCGTGTACCCGAGCAGGTCATCAGCGCGCTCGAGGCCGCCCTGCAGGTCACCCACGGTGTTGAGCTTGTCGAGGGCAACGCCAAGATTGACAAGCGTCTGCGCCACCTCGGCCGAGAGGCCGGAGACGATCGCCGTCGCACCCATCAGCCTCGCCGCCTCGACGGTCAGGAGCAGGTGGTTGGCGACGTTCGAATCGACGGATGGAACGCCGGTGATGTCGATCACCACGACACGGGCCCGGCGGCTGCGTATCGAGTGAAGCAGCTGCTGGGTCAGCTGTCTCGCCCTGGCCGTGTCTATCTCGCCGATGATCGGCAGGATGAGAAGCTTCTCGCGAACCTGCAGCACCGGTGTGGAAAGGGCGCGGATCGCGTCCTGCTGCAGGCCGATCGTCTTTTCCCGCTGGAAGATATATGTGTCGATGGCCAGGCCGATGTCGAGAAACACCAGCTTGATCAGCGAGAGGTAAACGTCGACCGCCCGATGAGCGTCGCCGGGGAACGCTGCGACCAATCGTGCGAGGACCTCACGCAGGTACAGGTTGTAAGAGCCGAGGTAGTACTTGACGTCGAGGCCGATGTGCTCGTGCACGGCGCCGATCTTCAGGCGCTCCTCGACATAGCCGGCGTCATAGTTGCCCTGAGTCAGCCGGAGGAAGTACTCCACCTGCAGCCGCTTGACGCGCTCGAGCGTCTTCGAATCCCTGAAGAAGACCTGGGTGTCGGCGAACTTCATGAGGTGCTCGTAAAACGCCTCGATCACCGGTTCGGCGTAGGTGCTCGCGATCTCGTTGATCGACGCGAGACGGTCCTCGTCCTCCGGTCCGAACTCGAGGTAACGCTTACGACGCTCGACCTCGTCGGGAGCGATCTTCATCGTATCCATCAACGGACCGGCTCTTCGAGACTCGACCGTCGTCATGTGGGCAACACTAAGCTTGCGAGTTACGGTTGCCGGTGAGATTGTTGATCAGTTGATAAGTCGTTTTAATCACGCGCAAGATCAAGGGGCGGGCGAAGAGCCTCATTGGGGGAGCAAGGCTCCCGCCCGGTGCCCTACGGAGGGGGATCGCTTTTTCAGTCGCGACTGCGCGCAGAGGCCACAATAGCCCGGCTCGTCGAGTTTGGATGTCAATATCGAAAACGTAATCGCGCGATTGCAATTTGTTTCCGATCATCCGATCAGCTCGGCTCCTTCGCGGGCCAGCGTGGGTCTGGCCGAGATCACCTCGTCGATCACGTGCATCAGACTTCCGAGGATCGGCGAAGGATCGTGGCGCCGATGGACCGCGCCCACCTCAAAGAGCGGCGCCGGCGACATCGGACGGAACACCACGCCCTCGACCGCGCTGCGCGCTGCGAAGTCACGCGGGACGAGTGCCACCCGCCGTCCACCCCGCGCGACGAGCTCCAGGCCGTGCTCGTATGGCTCTTGGGCATCGACGGTCACGGAGTCTGCGGTGTGACGGCTGAGCCATGACATAAGGCCTTCCAGGAGCGCTGGGTTGAGGTGCTGCGGGAACAGGACGAGGCGCTCGGAGCGCAGCTCGCTGGCATCGACGGCATCGGCGGCGACAAAGCGATGAGACGCCGGAACCGCGAGGACCATCTCGCCCAGCGCGACCTGGCGCTGCACCAGAGATGCCGGGAGCTGTCCTTTTCCCGCGACGAACGCCACGTCGACGTCTCCGCGCTCGACCTGCTCGATGTTCTGCCGGGAATGCCCAAACGTGGTGATCAGCTCGACCGAAGGAAAGCGGCGCCTGAACTCTTGCATGATGGCGATCGGGAGAGCCACCTCGACGTGCGGTATGTACGCGACGTGAATCCGACCGCCGGTGCCGTTGGAGGATGCGCGCAGATCGCGCACGGCTTGATCGGCCATCTGCACGAGAAGCACCGCATACGGGAGGAAATACGCGCCGCTGCGCGTCAGCGTCACGCCGCGGGTGGAGCGCGTCAGCAGCTCGACGCCCAGCTCTCGCTCCAGGGCGTGTATCCGTTGTGTGACTGCGGGCTGCGTCATGTTCAACCTGGCGGCCGAACGGCCGAAATGCCTCTCTTCGCTCACGATGACGAAAGCTCTCACCTGTCTCAGTTCCAATTGATTGAAATGTGGCAGGCCGCATCTTCACCTTTCAACCCACTGGAGCATGAAAGGCGCCACCCGTTGGGGTGATCTTTGGAATCGGCGGGTTCCGTGAGCAGCCGGTGGACGGTCAAGCGGCTGCTCAGGTAGGTGTCGTTGGCGTTGCGCGTTGTGGCCAATGTTCGGTGCTTCCACCGATCACTCAAGGGTTCGCCCTTGGACATCGTCGATAAGGCAACTTTAAGGTTGCGTGTCACCCGAGCGATATCACGGTTCTTCATCGATTGATTAGGAACAGTGATGTTCCTTGCCGTTTGGAGTTAGCCTGTGTATGGGGGACCGGTGGAGAGCCAACAGGAAGGTGGCGACGGCCGGCGAGAGCTGGCTTTGCTGCACACGATGTCGGCCGACATCGCGCGGCTCGACCATCTGCCCCAGGTGCTCGACCACGCGCTCGGCTACTGCATCGAGCTGACCGGCTCCAAGCTTGGCTTCATCGGCCTGGTCGATCCGGAACGCCAGACGATGGACGTGGCGGCGATCAAGGGCGCCGACCACGTGGATGCGGAGTTTTACCGGAAATTCCACTTCATGGTGCTTCGGGACAGCGTGGCCGGGGTGGTTGCGAGGGACGGCCAGCCGCGCATCTCGAACGACGTGCTGCACGATCCGTTGAGCGTCGGCCAGCCGCGCGGCCACCCGCCGGTCCGAACCTTCTGCGGTGTGCCGCTCGCCGTCGGCGAGAAGGTGATCGGCATGGTCGGCGTGGCCAACCGCCCCGGAGGCTACTCGAAGGACCACGAGGAGCTGCTGGGCACGTTTGCCAACCAGGCGGCCGTCGCGGTCGACAATGCCCGGCTCTACGACCGGCAGAGGCAGATGATCGAAAAGCTCAAGGAGCTGAACCGGGAGCAGCTCGAGGCGGCGCGGACCCGCGCGGTCGAAGAGGAGCGAAATCGCATCGCCGCCGGGCTGCACGACCAGATCGAGCAGGCGCTGTTCGCCATCGGGATCCGGCTGAGGTCGGTGCTCGAATCGGGATCACTGGCCGAGTCGACCCGCCGGCAGCTCGACGAGACGCGGGACATCCTCGCGCGCGCCGCCGAAGCGACGCACGGCATCGTCTTTGCGAGCTCGCCGTCGACGATGACGGGGGGCGACCTGGCGGGCGCCCTGATGGCACTGTCGCGGCAGATCGCCCGAGACCTGGGCCTCGACGTCGAGGTCATCGTCAACGGCAGCGCTCCGTCGCTGGACGCGTCGGCTGAAGGCGTGCTGTGGCGCATCGCACACTCGAGCCTGCTCAACGTCGTGAGGCATGCGCACGCAAGCTCTGCCCTGGTCGTGCTCGAGTACGCGCCTGAGCAGGTCGCGCTTTCGGTCCAGGACGACGGCACCGGCGCGCCGGCCGACGTCCTCGATGGTTACGGCACCGACGAACGCCATTTCGGGTTGCGCTCGATGGCCCGTCAGGTGGAGGAGCTTGGAGGCACTTTCGAGGTCTCGAACCTGGAGGCGGGCGGGCTGATCGTGCGGGCCACGATATCCGTGCAGCCGCGATGACTGAGCAACGCCGGCCGATCCGCATCGTCCTCGTCGACGACCACGAGATGGTTCGAGTCGGGCTGAAAGCCCTGCTTTCAGGACAGCCGGATTTCGAGGTCGTCGGCGAAACCGGTCGCGGCGCCGAGGTCCTCGACCTGGCGCGGCAGATGCAGCCCGACGTAGTGCTGCTCGATGCGAGGCTGCCCGATGTCACCGGACCGGACGTGTGCCGGCTGCTCAAGGAGGCGTTCCCGAACGTCAAGGTGATGGTGCTCACCGTCTACACCGACGGCGATCTGCTGGACGCGAGCATTAAGGCGGGCGCGGACGGTTACGTGATCAAGGACGTCGAGCGGTTTACGCTGGAGGAGAGCATCCGGGCCGTCTACCGAGGTGAGACACCACTCTCGCCGCAGGTGGCGGGCCGAATCCTCGACCAGGTTCGACACGGCGGGCCGGACTCCGAGCTCACGCGGCTGACCGGCCGTCAGGTGGAGATTCTGAAGCTCCTCGCCGAGGGCTATTCGAATCGCGAGATCGCGACCCGCGTTCACCTCAGCGAGAACACGGTGAAGACGCACCTGCAGTCGATCTTCGATGAGCTGGGCGTGAAGAACAGGGTGCAGGCGGCGATCGTGGCCGCGCGCGCGAAGGCGATCTAGCGCGAAGTGGTCCTGGGTGCGCGGTAGATCATTCGCGGTTTCTGGACCGGCGACGATTCATCGGGCGTGACGAGCTCGACCGTCTCGAAGCCTGGCTCGACGCGCACCGCCTCGACCGCCACATGACGGCTCAGTGGCCGCTCGGTGCGGTCGAGCTGAAGGTGCACGATCTCGAGCGTCAGGCCGGCTTCTACGAATGGTTCGGGCTCACCATGCTGGCTGGGGATACAGCCTCCGCAACGCTTGGGGCAGGCGGCAAGCCTCTGCTTCGTCTTAAAGCGACGCCAGGCTTGCGCCCGCGCCCGCGCCATTCTGCCGGCCTGTATCACTTCGCCATCCTCCTGCCAGGCGAGGCAGAGCTTGGTGGGCACTTGCGGCGGTCGCTGGAGGAGAGGCTCCCGCTGACTGGGACTTCCGACCACTTTGTGAGCCAGGCGCTGTACTACGACGACCCTGAAGGCAACGGCATCGAGGTTTATGCAGACAGGCCCCGCAGCGAATGGACCTATCCCGGTGGGCGGCTGAACATCGGCATCGAGCACCTGGACTTCGAGCGGCTGCTTCGCGTCGCGGCCGCACCCCAGGCGAAATTTTCAGACGCAACGGTATTGGGCCACATGCACCTCAACGTCGGGGATCTCGACCGGAGCCAGGCTTTTTACGAATCGATGGGGATGGAGCTGACGGCTGAGGCTGGACACGTCATGCGTTTCCTGAGCTGGGACGGCTACCACCATCACCTTGGTATCAACCTGCTCCAGGGCCGCGGTGCCAGTCCCGTGGAACCTGACGTCGCAGGCCTCGCGAGCTTCGAAGTGAGTCGGATTGACGCGCCGACCAAGGACCCGGACGGAATCGAGGTCACTCTTCCGCAGGCTTGACCGTCCGACCGGCCGCGATATCGGCGCCGCGGCCCGATCACAGCAGATTGGTGAAGCGCAACGTCACTCACTTCATCGGTGCTTGGTCTTTGGTATCTCACATTGGCATACGTCAGGCGGTTGCTTTATCCTCGGCCAGTGGCAAATGTGCTCAGGGCCCTGCAACTGGCCACAGAAGCAGCCTTCGTTCTTCTGACGGTCGCGGCGGTGATCGATTGGAATCGCCATCGCGATACTCGCAGCGGCCACCTGGCCCTGGCATTTGGTTCGCTGACCGCTCTGATCTTGCTGGCGCCGCTGCTTGGCCACTTTGGACCCTTCAACCAGGTGCTGACGGATGTCACCCTCGTGATCTTTCTGCTCTCCGGCTACGCATTGCTGATGTTCCGCGATGCGCTGATTCCGTTAGGTGCGGCGAGGCGCTGGGTCACCGTTGGAATGGTGGCAGTCGCCGCGTTGGCCTTTCTCGCGGGGTTCGCATCCGATGCGCAAAAGACTCTGACGCCCCTCCAATCGTTCGCTGCCGGCGCGGTTCTGATCACGTGGACGCTCTGCATTGTCGAGCCGGTCTTTCGCATGTGGCGCACATCGATCCACCGCCGTGCAGTCGAAGCCGCCCGACTTCGTGCGCTGAGCCTCGGTTACGCGGCCCTGATCGCAGAGGTCGCCGTCGCGACGATTGCCGGCTCGGCCGCTCGCCAGCCCTATTTCCAACTCGCAACCGGCCTGGTGACGCTGGCGATAGTGCCGCTGCTTTACGTGAGCTTCTCGCCGCCATCATGGCTTCGACGCATCTGGAGAGAACCCGAGGAGGATGCGTTCCGGAACGCGCTGCACGACCTCTTGCTGTACAGCCCTGACCGCCCTACGCTCGCCCTTCGAGCCCTCGGATGGGCGACGCGGCTGGTCGGCGGTGCGAGCGCTCTCATCATCGATGCGAATGGCTCGATCCTGGCCTCGCGGGACATGACCCTCGCTGAGGCGGCGGTGATCGCGGCCGAACACCTTGCGCGCTCTGGCACCGGCATGCCCCCTGTCTCAGGCCAGGCGGGCAACATACTCACCGTCCCACTGCATCTCCAGCAAGGCGAAGGCTGCATGGTTATCGTGGCCGGCCCCTTCACTCCGATCTTCGGCGACGACGAGATCATGCGTTTGCGACAGTATGCAAACAGCATCACGGCCGGCCTCGACCGGGTATCGCTGAACGAAAGGATCGCATCCCTCGAGAAGGCGAAGACCGAGTTTCTCAACGTCGCTTCGCACGAGCTGAGGGGCCCGCTTACCGTCATCAAAGGGTATCTGACGATGCTCGAGGCCGGCTCGCTCGGCGACCTTTCGGCCCGATCGCTGTCGGTGGTTCACCTGCTGATCGCGAAATCCGATGAGGTCAACTGGATGGTCGAGCAGATGGTCGAGGCCGCCCGTCTCGAAGAGGGCCGGATGGCCCTGAAAAAGCTGCCCGCCGACCTCGTCGAGCTCACCGACCTTGCGATCGAGGGCGTCAGCCAGCTCCTTAGCAATCACCAGGTCAGCGTTGAGAAGCCACCGCGGGCTGTGGCAGCCGAGGTGGATCCGGATCGCTTCCAGATCGTGGTCAGGAACCTGCTGAGCAACGCGGCCAAGTATTCACCTCAAGGAGCGCACATCAGGATCCGTGTCACAGGTAATGGCGTCGGTAAGGTCGCTGTGATCGATGAGGGCATAGGAATCACGGAGGAAGACCAGGCCCGCCTCTTCAGCCGCTTCGTACGGATCGAGACGAAAGCCACCGCAAGCATCTCGGGAACGGGTCTTGGGCTATGGCTGTCGCGCGAGATCGCCCGAATGCATGATGGTGATGTCACAGTTGAATCGATCCCCGGAAGAGGCAGCACATTCACGCTCCGGGTTCCGCTCATCACGTAGCGTGACCCCGGATGTCTGCACGCGATTCGAGCCGGGCCGGCCACTTGATCTCGCCCTGACGCTGGCTCCGCTCGGCCACGGTCCTTGCTTGCGCATCAGCCTTGCTGAGGCCTGGCGGGCGACCCTGACGCCCGATGGGCCGGCGACGGTCCACCTCTCGCAATTGGACGGCGGGGTTGATATCGAGGGGTGGGGCCCGGGTGCATCCTGGGCCGTCGCCCACGCCGGTCCACTATGCGGACAGCACGACAACGATGCCGGGTTCAAACCGCAGCACCCATTTCTCTCGCAGCTGCACAAGAGAAATCCCGGGCTGCGCCTGCCCAAGACGTCGGCCGTTTTTGAAGCCGTCGTCCCCGCAGTTCTGGGCCAGAAGGTTACCGGCATCGAATCGCGCCGGTCTTATCACCGCCTGGTTGACGCTCTCGGCGAGCCGGCGCCAGGACCGGTTCGTATGAAGGTTCCGCCGGCTGCGCGCGTGCTTGCGCGAACGCCTTACTGGACATTCCACAGCTTCGGCATCGAGCGCCGCCGCGCCGAGGTGATCATCGGTGCGGCTCGAAGTGCGGCGCGCCTCGAAGAGACCGTCGCCATGGACATGGCGACCGCGTACCGCCGCTTGCAAGCATTTCCCGGTATCGGCCCGTGGACGGCGGCGCTCATCGCGTCAGCGGCACTGGGCGATCCCGACGCCGTCCCTGTCGGCGACTACAACCTGCCGCACAGCGTCGGTTTCGCGCTCGAGGGCACTCCGCGGTCGACCGACGAGCGCATGCTCGAGCTGCTCGAACCTTATCGCGGCCATCGGGCTCGGGTCCTGCGACTCATAGCCGTGGCCGGAATCACCGCGCCGCGCTTCGGTCCACGAATGCCGCTTCGCGACCTCACGCACAGCTAGCCCCGTCCTGCCCGCTTCCTCCGCGTCCCCGCGCTCGTGGTACGCGCGGGCGTTGCTATTGGAGCTTCGCGATCTCCTGTTCGACCACGTCGATCAGCTCGCGCATGCCCGCGCTGTCGAAGATCAACCGTGCGCCCGCAGCTCTGAACAGCTCAGGCAGCGGCTGAGTGGCGCCCAGAGCCAGCGCTGCCCGATACTTCCGCACCGCTTCCTTCGGGTCAATCAAGCTGTTTCGCCATATCTGCAGCGCGCCGAGCTGAGCGATGCCGTACTCGATGTAGTAGAAGGGGCTGGAGAAGAAATGCGGCTGCTGATACCAGCGTGCGATGCGCTCTCGGTCGAGCCGAGTCCAATCGACCGCATCTCCTTCGAATCGAGCGCGCAGCTCGAGCCACATGGCGTCGCGCGCATCTCGGCTGCGCCCCGCTTCGTCCAGATAGATCCAATGCTGAAATGCATCGACCGATGCGCAGTGTGGGAAGAACATGACGATCCCTTCCAGGTGCTCCGCCCGCGAGCGACGTTGCTGCTCAACGTTGTAGAAACCACCGCTCTCCTTGCCGATGAACGGCGCCGCCAGAAGCTCCATCGACATCGAAGCCACCTCAGCCATCTCCGACCCCGGATGGCGCTGGAAAAGGATTGGCAACCGTGCCGCTTCGAAAGAATGGAAGGCATGACCGGATTCGTGCAGAAGAGTTCGAACATCGTCGTCAACGCCGACGGCATTCATGAAGATCACCGGTTGCTTCCTGAAAGCGAGTGTCTGGCTGTAGGCACCGGGCGCCTTGCCTTTGCGGTTGTCGAGGTCGAGCAACTTGGCATCGACCATCGTCTCGTAGTAACCGCGGAAGTCCGGATCGACGTGGCCGAAGACGCTCGCCGCGCGATCAATGAATGAATCCATGTCCGTAAACGGCTTGAGCGCAGCTCGTCCAAGGGGGTCGACGGCGGTGTCCCAGGGCTTCAGTCGATCGACCTTCATCGCCCTCCGTCGTCGATCCAGGATGCGGTCGACCGCCGGCAGCACTGCCTCCTCCACAGCCTCGTGGAAGCGCATGCAATCATCGGGGGTGTAGGCGAACCGGTTCTTTTCCTGATGTGCGTAGTCGCGGAAATTCTCAAAGCCCGCGTTTCGCGCCGTTTGCTGCCGCAGGTCGTACATGGCGTCGAAGATGTCCGCGATCGCGTCACGCTGTTCGATGTAGGGCTTCGCTCGAAGCTTGAATGCGCGCTCGCGAACGGCGCGGTTCGGAGCCTCGAGGTAGGGGAGAAGCTGTGCCGGCGTCTTCTCGACGCCCTCCCATTGCACGCTCATCGCGGCGACCAGCTTTGACCACCTGGTGGTGAGTCTGGAGAGCTCGGCGGCGAGCGGGACGTTGGCTTCATTGAAGATCCGCATCTGGTTGCGGAATCGTTCGACGGTGGTTTCGAGGCCGGCCCGCATGTAGCCCAGCTTTACGAGCCGTGCCTGCAGTCTGACGCGCCGCTCCTGGGCTTGGGGCGAGATCTGCGTGCCGAAACGCAGCTGGGCGGATTCCCGAGCCGGGTCGCCGGTGTCGCGTGAGTAGTCGTAGCTCGCCAGCGCTGACGCTTCGGACAACAGGGATTCGAATCGGGACCAGTCGGCGAGCCACTCTTCGACGTTGCCGGCGTCAAGCGGACGAGTGTCCAGCTCCTCGTAGAAGGGCTGGACGTCCTCCCAAGCCGCTTCTTTGAAGGCATCCGGAGACTCTGGAAGTGTCATCACCCCACCCACACCCGTCGAGCACCAATCGTACAGGCGCTCTGGGCAGGGTCGAGGGCTACTCCCTCCGCTGTTGAACGGGTCCGACGAAGGTACGGACACCCCGGCTTTGGTTACCAGACGCTGGATTCCGCATCGACGGCTCGCCAGCAGTAAAGCGCCGCGACTGAACGGTACGGTCGGAATTGATCTCCTTCCGCCTCGAGAGCGCGCGGCGTCGGTGGTTGCTTGAGCTTGTGGGCCAGCGCCCAACCCTTGCGCACCCCGTAATCGTCGACGGGCCACACGTCGAGGCGTCCGAGCTGGAACATCAGGAACATCTCGGCGGTCCACCGGCCGATACCGCGCACCAGCATCAGCCGCGCCACCAGCTCGTCGTCGGACAGTCCCTCCACGTCGTGGAGGGGCACGGTTCCGTCACTCACCTTGATCGCAAGGTCGGCGATGGCTGCGGCCTTCGACCCGCTCACTCCCGCGGTGCGCATCGCCCCTTCCGGCAGCGCAAGCACCGCGGCGGGGGAGAGGCCGTCCGAGAACAGCTTCAGGAACCTTCCATGGATGGTTGATGCCGCCGCGCCCGCCAGCTGCTGGTACATGATCGATCGCACCAGCGCCGCGAAGCCGTCGGGTAGGGGGTCGCGCAGCTCAAGAGGCCCTACCGCCCTGATGAGGCGTGACATCGCCGGATCGCGGCGAGCGACGAGCCTGCTGCCTTTGGCCAGCTCCTGTTGGGTGGAGAGCGGGTCGGCTTTCGGGCGGCTCAGGCGAATTCGGACATGAAGGTTTCGAAGTCGTCGCGACTCAGCCGGAGCTGGTCCTCGCCCAGGTCCTTCAACGCTCCGGCCGGGATGTGCTCAGTGGTCGCGAAGTCCTCCATCGCCGTGTCGAGGTAAAGCAGCCCCGTCACCAGGTGGCCGGCGGCGCGACCCTCCTCGAGAACCCTCAGAGCGGCCCGGCGGTCCGAAGGATCGTGGTCCTCGCCCAACTTCTTGAGCATGATGTGCGATCCGTCGTGGAGCTCGACGTCGCGAACCGTTCCCGGCTCGTAGTCGACGTGGACCTCTTCAAAGAAGGGCACGAAGGAAACGTCGGCGATTGATTCCTCGTGGTCCTTGACCCAGCTGTAGCTCTTGGTTGAGCCGTCATGGTCGTTGAAGGTGACACACGGGGAGATGATGTCGAGGATTGCGGTGCCGCGGTGAGCGATCGCGGCCTTGATGAGGGGCACCACCTGCTTGCCATCACCGCTGAACGAGCGCGCAACGAAGGAGCAGCCGAGCGTCAGCGCGACCGCGCACGGATCGATCGGCTGAAAGGTGTTGACGGCGCCCTTCTTCTGAACCGAGCCGATGTCGGCGGTGGCCGAGAACTGGCCCTTGGTGAGGCCGTAGGTGCCGTTGTCTTCGATGATGTAGGTGCAGTCGATGTTGCGTCGGATCATGTGCATGAACTGCCCGAGGCCGATCGACGCAGTGTCGCCGTCACCCGAAACGCCGAGCATGATCAGCTCGCGGTTGGCGAGCTGAGCGCCGGTGGTGAGGGCAGGCATGCGTCCGTGCACACCGTTGAATCCATGCGCGGCCTCGACGAAGTAGGCCGGCGTCTTCGACGAGCACCCGATGCCGGACATCTTGGCCAGGCGATGCGGCTCGACCCCAAGCTCGTACAGCGCCTTGATCATGTGGTTCGTGATCGAGTTGTGGCCGCAGCCGGCGCATAGCGTTGTCGCGGCGCCCTTGTACGCGTCGCGCTGCAGGCCGATGCGATTCAGGGTGACGCTCATACAGGTACCACCTCCGATTGAAGCAGCGGCTCCGAGATCGCGACGGCGGGAATCGGCTGGCCGTTGTAGTGGCGGATGGATCTGACACGCTCGGCCAGCGCCGGCGGAAGGTCGAGCCGGATGAGATCGTAGACCTGGCCGTCTCGATTCTGTTCGACAACGTAAACACGCTCGTGCCTCGCCACAAACTCGACGATCTCGGTCGAGAGCGGTAGCGCTCGGAGGCGCAGATAGTCGACGGGCCGACCCGCAGCTGCCAGGCTTTGACGCGCCTCGAGCACCGCGGCGTGCGTCGAGCCGAATGCGATCAATCCGATGGGCGACCCTGATGTCTCATCGACGATGGGGCCGGGCAGGGCTGCGCGAGCCGTCTCGAGCTTGCGCGTCAAGCGATCCATGTTGCGCGCATAAGCGTCCGCGTTCTCCGTGTACCGAGCCGACTCGTCATGGCCGGACCCTCGTGTGAAGAAACCGGCCGAGGGGTGGTCCGTGCCCGGCACCGTGCGATAGGTGATCCCGTCGCCGTCGACGTCCTTGTATCGGGCCCACTGGCCCCCCAGCCGGTCGAGGTCTTCTTTCGACAGCACCTTGCCGCGGTCAAAGGGCTTCTCGGAATATTTGAAAGCGGGTGTCATCCACAGGTTCATGCCCAGGTCAAGGTCGGACAGCACGAAGACCGGTGTCTGGAATCGTTCCGCGTAATCGAACGCGTCGCGCCCGAACTCGTAGCACTCCTCGACGGTTCCGGGCAGCAGAACAAGGTGCTTGGTGTCGCCATGGGACAACGTGTACGCAAACCCGACGTCACCCTGGGAGGTCCGTGTGGGCAGGCCGGTCGACGGCCCGATTCGCTGGATGTCAAAGATCACGACAGGCACCTCGGCGTAGTAGCCGAGACCCGCGAACTCGGCCATCAATGAGATGCCCGGGCCGGAGGTCGATGTCATCGAGCGGGCCCCGGCCCAGCCGGCGCCGATGGCCATGCCAACCGCCGCCAGCTCATCCTCAGCCTGAACGACGGCGATTCGCTTTTCGCCAGTGGCGGGGTCCGTGCGGTAGCGATCCGCGTATGCGATCAGGTACTCGCACAGAGACGAGGAGGGGGTGATCGGGTACCAGGCGCAGACCGTGACGCCGCCCATGAGGGCGCCCAGGGCGGCGGCCTGGTTGCCTTCGACCAGCACCTTGCCCTCGACGAGGCCCGTCATCGGTTCGAGGCGATACGGGTCGGTCTTCGAGAAGTTGTCTTGCCAGTAGTCGAGGCCGACCTTGATTGCGTCGAGGTTGACCTGCACGGCTTTTGGCTTGGTGAGGAACTGCCGCTTCACGCCGTGCTCGATGGCCTCCCAGGGGATGCCGAGCAGGCCGGCGACAACGCCGACGTAGATCATGTTGGCCAGCTGCTTGCGCAGTGCGTCGTTCTGGATCTTCGATTTGGAGAGCGTGGAGAACGGGACCGGATAGTAGGTGACGTCCGTGCGCGCGTCTGCGTTCGAGAAGGCCTGCTCGTGGATCACAGCTCCGCCCGCACGGACGGACTTCAGGTCCTCGCGCCAGGTGGAAGGGTTGAAGGCCACGAGCACATCCACCTGGTCTGTGCGGGCCATATGCCCGGCCGGCGTGATTCGAAGTTGGTACCAGGTCGGCAAGCCCTCGATGTTCGAGGGGAAGACGTTTTTGGGGGCGACGGGGATACCCATCTTGAAAATCGCCCGCGTCAGGACCAGGTTGGCCGTCTGGCTTCCGGATCCGTTGACGGTCGCGGCCTGGATGGTTAGGTCGTTGATTATTTGCTCGGTCAATTCGTTTCTAGGTGGCGGATTAAGAATGTTACGCGTCTGGTGCCTCCGACAAGTCACGTTCCGGAAGGCGGGTTGTCATCCACTCCGGCCCTTCGGCCCACCTCCGCGCGAGGCGGGGGGTAGAGCCATTTCCGCTACAGTCCTCAATCTGTGAAGGTCGCCATCCCCAAAGAGACTGCTCAGGATGAGCGACGGGTAGCGCTCGTTCCCGACACCGCGACCAAGCTGATCGCTGCCGGGCTGGAGGTCAGCGTGGAGCAGGGAGCCGGCTCGAGCGCCTTCGTCCCTGACGAGGCCTACGAGGCCGCCGGGGCCAAGATCGTGAGCGGCGAGGCAGCACTTCTGAAGGCTGCCGATGTCGTCCTCAAGGTGCAGGCGCCGTCCGCCGGCGAGGTGGACCTTCTGCAAAAGGGCGCTGTGCTCATCAGCTTTCTCCAGCCCGCCACCCAGGGCGACCTGGTCGCCGCGCTCGCCAAGCGTGGCGTGACCGCATTCAGCCTGGAGCTGGTGCCGCGAATCTCGCGTGCCCAGTCGATGGATGCACTTTCGTCGCAGGCATCGGCGGCAGGCTACAAGGCGGTCCTGATGGCGGCGGCCCGCCTGGGCAAGTTCTTTCCGATGATGATGACCGCGGCCGGCACTGTGGCGCCCGCCCGGGTGCTTGTCATGGGCGCTGGGGTCGCCGGCCTTCAGGCCATTGCCACAGCGCGGCGATTGGGAGCTGTGGTCTCCGCCTACGACGTGCGGCCGGCCGTTAAGGATGAGGTCAAGTCGCTCGGCGCGACGTTCATCGAGCTTCCGCTCGAAGCCCAGGAGGGCCAGGGCGGATACGCGCGCGAGCAGTCAGAGGAGTTCCTCCGCAAGCAGCGGGAGCTTATCGGCGAGCACATCGCGAAATCTGATGTGGTCATCACGACCGCAGCGATCCCCGGGCGGCGCGCACCGCTCCTTGTCACTGCCGACATGGTTAAAGGGATGCGGCCCGGCTCGATCATCGTCGACCTGGCTGCCGAGACGGGCGGCAACGTCGAGCTGACGAAGGCCGGTGAGGACGTCGTCGTCGGCGGCCTCACCATAATCGGCACCCGGAACGTACCGTCGACGATGCCGCTCCATGCCAGCCAGCTTTATGCTCGCAACGTCGCCAACCTTCTTCTGCACCTGGTCCACGACGGCGCCATAAAGCTGGATTTCACTGACGAGATCACGAAGGGCGCGTGCGTCACGCACGGCGGAGAGATCGTCAACGAGAGGGCCAGGCAACTGATTTCCCCGAGCACCGCGTGAACAACGAGCTTCTCAACGAGCTGACGTTCTTCGTGCTGGCGATCTTCGTCGGCATCGAGGTCATCTCCAAGGTTCCGACGATCCTGCACACACCGCTGATGTCAGGCACCAACGCGATACACGGCATCATCCTCGTGGGTGCGATCGTGATCGCCGCCGGCGCGAGCACCCCGATCAATATCGGGATCGGACTGGTCGCGGTGACACTGGCCACCACCAACGTCGTCGGCGGATTCGTGGTGACCGACCGAATGCTCGAGATGTTCAAGGGGCGCCAGGCGCCCAAGACAACCGCACAGCCGAAATGACGATCGCGATCGCTCTCGCTTACCTGGTCGCGGCGGTGCTCTTCATTCTCGGGCTCAAGCAGCTCAGCTCGCCGAAGGGCGCCCGCAACGGCAACTTCACCGCGGCGGCCGGCATGGTGATCGCACTCCTCGCGACACTTCCGCTGCTCCATTTCACGCGCGCCGGTGTGACGATCATCCTGATCGGCGTCGCCATCGGGACGGTCGTGGGGGTGGTCGGGGCGCGGCGCGTGAAGATGACCGCGATCCCGCAGATGGTCGCGCTGTTCAATGGCGTCGGCGGCGGTGCGGCGGCATTGGTGGCTGTCGCCGAGCTCCTTGCCTTCGGTGAGCACCCGGCTTTCACAGTCGCCTTTCCAAGCGTCTTCAGCATCGTCATCGGATCGGTCTCGTTTGCCGGCAGCCTGGTCGCCTTCTTGAAGCTGCAGGAGCTTTTGACCGGCACTCCGATCACGTATCCCGGGCAGCAGCTCGTCAACGGACTGCTGGCGGCCGCGATCATCGGTTTCGCAATCGCCGTGCTGGCGGTCGCCTCAGTCCCCTTTTCTTTCATAGCTCTCATGATCCTTGCCCTGGTTCTCGGGGTGGCGTTCGTGCTGCCCATAGGCGGGGCCGACATGCCGGTCGTGATCTCGATGCTGAATGCGTTCACGGGCCTCGCGGTGGCGGCGAGCGGGTTTACGCTCAAGAACTTCGCGCTCATCGTTGCGGGGACCCTGGTCGGAGCCTCCGGAAGCCTCTTGACCAAGCTCATGAGCGATGCGATGGGGCGCTCTCTGACCAACGTGCTGTTTGGCGCGTTCGGCCAGGTTCGAAGCGGCGGCGCGGCGGTGACTGGGCAGGAGGGACGCAGCGTGAGGTCGGCGTCGGCGGAGGACCTCGGCACGCTGCTGGCCTATTCGCGACGCGTGATCATCGTCCCTGGCTACGGACTGGCTGTCGCCCAGGCACAGCACGCCGTTCGCGAGCTGGCAGAGCTCCTCGAGAAGCGTGGCGTCGAAGTGAGCTATGCGATCCATCCCGTGGCGGGCCGTATGCCAGGGCACATGAACGTCTTGCTCGCCGAGGCCAACGTTCCTTATGAGCAGCTCAAGGAGATGGACGAGATCAACGATGAGTTCAAGAATGCCGATGTCGTGCTGATCGTCGGCGCCAACGACGTGGTCAATCCAGCCGCACGCACCTCGCCGGGCAGCCCCATCTTCGGGATGCCGATTCTGAACGCGGACCAGGCCAAGAACATCGTGTTCATGAAGCGGTCGATGCGACCGGGATTCGCGGGCATCGACAACGAGCTGATGTTCGACCCGAAGACGATGATGTTCTTCGGAGATGCAAAAGAATCCCTGACCAGCCTGGTCAGCGCCGTAAAAGCGGCCTAACCAGAACCCGAACGCGGCCAGCAGGCCGGATCTATCCCGGCCGTCACCTATGCGCACCTACAGGCACTGTGTAAAAGCGGCCTAACCAGAACCCAAACGTGGCCGGCAGGCCGGATTTACTCCGGCCGTCACCTATGCCTCCTCCAAACACCTCCGGGCACCGTGTAACTGCATCCCAAGGGCAAGGCCTGCCTTGCCCTTGATAAAAGCCTGCTTTGCCCGTGAATTGACACGAGCCCCCTGCCAAGCGACAGGAGGCTCGCGCCGCGAAGAGGGTGTGGTGTCACCAATCCTAGGCAGCCGGGCGCAAAGTAGGTAGTGGGCAGCCCACAAATCAATGCCGTCTTCCTTGTGACCCAAGCGCCCAACCTACAATCCGGTTGATGGACGCCCGGGCGGTGTGGCTGCTGGTCACCGTCGCCTTCCTGACCATCTATGTCGTCGGGATTGGCGGCACCACCGCGACCGCGATCCGGATTCGAGAGGCCTGGCGGCGCGGTCACGTGCCGCCGGTCTTGTTGATGGCCGGCCCGGGAGCTGACGTGACTTTGAAGGCGCCCAGCCTGCCGAGCGCGGTGCGTCGGCTTCGAGTTGCGGGCTGGATCGCGTTTCCGGCGGCCCTGGCGCTGGCCCTCCTTGCCAACCCGTCGTACCCGCTGGTGGTGCCCCTGACAGTGGTGGTCATGGTCGGCATCAACGCCTTCTATTTCACCGCGATGCAGAACCTGGGCGAGCCGCTGACGTTGACCCAGGACGGCTTTCGAATTGGGCTGCCCGGCCACGAGCGAGTGGTGCGTTGGATTCACGTGACCGAGCTGATCGGGGCGCGCTCAGGCGCGTTCAGGGCCGCGCGGATGTCGGAGAGTGGGGAGTGGCAGGACCCGAAGCTCGTGCCCAACGTCGTGTACTACCGGCTCAACCATGCTCTCGTGCGCGTGCCCAAGACATGGCGCCAGCGCTGGAGCAACCTCGCCTATTACGACGGAGTCATCCATAACGCGTTCGGTGTTCCCACCGAACAGCTCCTGAGCGCGATGCGCGAGCTGCACAGGGTTGCGGTCGACGCGGAAGCGCCGCCGATCCGGCGCCCCCGTCCCGGGGAACGGATGGAGTCTCGACCTGCGGACTAGGGGCCTTTTTGCGACGCCATGAGGTAGCGATTATCCTCTCCCTCTCATGACCGGCAACCTATCGCCGGCGGCGGTGGACAGCAGGAGCGCATCGCGCGAATTCTGGTCGCGCTATCACCTCTTTCGCCGCCTTCGCCATGCCGAGGTGCGACCAGACGACCCTGTCAAACCGGACGACCTGACGGAGAAGGACCTCAAACACAATGATCCGTTTGATATCCGGTACCGCTACGAGCTCGTTCGCGATGGAGTGTTGCTGAGCTGGTTCACCGCCAGCACGGCGAAGCCTGGCTCGCCCGGATACGAGTCGAACAAACACATCCTGTGGGCCGACGCGTCAGTGCGGCAGGACCAGAGGCGCCGCGGGATTGGGCGCGCATGGATTCCGCTCGCGGTTGAGCTGATGGACCGGCACGGCTGCACGACTCTGTCGATGGGCACCGAGGAGACGTCCGGTCACGCATTCCTCAATTGGATTGGAGCGGAGTCCAGGTTCGGCGGTGCGGAGAATCGGTTGGACCTCCGGTCGGTGGATTGGGCGATGTTGAAGAGATGGGCAAAGGAAGGAGCGCGCAAGTCACCGACGACCAAGCTCGAGGTCTACGACGGCCATCTTCCCGAGGAGATGTGGGAGGACTACTGCCCGCAGTTCTCGACGATGCTCAACACGATGCCTTGGGAGCAGCTGGACCACGGCGACATCGTCGTCACGCCGGCCCATATGAAGGATTGGATTGAGCGCCTCGACGAACAGGGTGCCAATGACCACACGATGCTCACGCGCGAACCGGACGGGGTCATCTCCGGGATCACCGACATGACTTATGCGCCGTCGTGGAAGCCAGGCACCATCCATCAAGGGTTTACGGGCGTGCGCGGCGACGCCCGTGGGCGTGGACTGGGCAAGTGGCTGAAGGCCGCCATGCTGCTTCACGTCCACGAGCGCTACCCGGACGTGGTGGTGGTCGCCACCGAGAATGCGGGCTCTAACGCGCCGATGCTCGGTATCAACAAGAAGATGGGGTTCAAGGAGTACCGAGCTGGGACCGAGTACCAGATCAGCCGGGAAAAGCTGAACCTTCGAGGCTCGTCAACCTAGCGGCGGAAGGCTCGTTTCAGGCTCTGCGGCTGTTGGAGATGCTCCTGGCCAGCAGCAGGAGGCCGATGACGATGAACAGCGCCGGCAGCGCTGCCCTGACCACGGGCTGATCGTTGATGTTGCTGATGTTGAGGATCGACTCGAAGAAGACGAACCCCACCATGAAGATCAACGCTGCGATGAACATCAGCGAGCGGCCCTGTCTGACGAGACTGCTATTCCGCTCACGGAGGCCCTGCAGGAACAGTCCCAATCCGACACCGCCAGGTGCGACGAGGGCCCACGCGTAAGCCCAGCTGGTCCAGTGCCCGGTGCTGTTCTGGTAGGCGAGGACCAGCCCAACCATCGTGAGGATCCCGCCCGGTATCGCTGCTCCGCTGCCGAGGCTGATGATCCCCACGATCAACAGCGTCACCCCAGGGATGATCACGATCAGCGGCCAGCCAAACGAGCTGAGATCGACCGCCGCGATCTGCACTACGAGGTAGAACATCCCAACCACGACCAGGACCACGCCCAAAGCAATCCCAGCGCCGCTCCTGCGCACCGGTGGTGGGGACGGCACATGGGGCGGCGGTGGCACAGGCGCCGGCGGAGGCGGCAGCTCGATTCGAGAGGCCGGTGGCTCGAGCGGGACAACTATCGGCTCGCTGGGTGCCGAAGGCGGCTCCGGCGTTGCGGCCGGCACTTGGGCTTCGGAAGCGTGAGTCTGGGCGGTGGTCTCCTCGCCGGCCGGGGCGTCGAAGCTGGAACTCGACGATCGCTTGGCGGCAAAAACGTCCGGACTCCCGGCGAGCTCGTCGGCCGAGACATGCGCCATCGCGGCGGCATCGCCCTCGTCGGCTTTCGGCAGATCCTGATTCGCCGGCGGCTGTCCGGAGGCGCTCTTCCTTGTTCTGGGCATGGCGACCAGCTTAACGCTCAGAAGTGCCGGAGCCCTTCATCGCGCGTGCCATTTACGAGCGATGCTCGAACATCGGATTGACCGGGCCGTGACCATGGCCGATCTCGAGTGCATGCTCGATTGCACCGCCAATGAACTCCTTCGCGACTCGGACCGCCGCCAGCGTGTCGAGTCCTTTGGCCAGCCCGGCGGCGATGGCGGCTGAAAAGACGCACCCGCTTCCGTGCGTGTTGGCGGTCGGCACCCTGGTCCCCGCCAACTCGACCATCTCCGTGCCGTCCCAATACACATCGGTCACGTCGCCTTCCGCATGGCCGCCCTTGACGACGGCGGCCCGCGCACCGAGGGCGACCAGGTCACGGGCGGCGCCACGGCGCTCGGTGAGCGTTCGCACCTGCCGGCCCAGAATCACTTCGGCCTCGGGCAGGTTGGGAGTGATGACCGCCGCCAGAGGGATGAGCCGCTGGCGCAGCGATGCGACCGCGTCTTCGTGGAGCAGCCTGGCGCCGCCCTTGGCGACCATCACGGGATCGACGACGAGGTTTTTGATCCGGCTTTTGGTGATTGCGACCGCGACGCCGTCGATGATCTCGGCCGATGCGAGCATCCCTGTCTTGGCCGCGCGGACATCGAAGTCGCTCACGATGACCGCAATCTGAGCAGTGATCGTCTGAATGGGCAGCTCGAAGATGTCGGTGACTGTTAGCGTGTTCTGCGCGGTGATCGCGGTGATCGCCGAGGTGCCGTGCACGCCCAGTGCGGCGAAGGTCTTGAGGTCGGCTTGAATGCCGGCTCCGCCACCGGAGTCCGACCCCGCGATGGTGAGTGCAACCGGCAACCTCATGCCGGCCCCAGGCGACGTGCGCCCAAGTAGATGGCGGCCGCCACGGCGGCACTGACCAGCCCGCTCACGTCCGCGCCGTGCAGCGCCGCGATGAGGCTGTGGTTGAAAAGCCCATGGCCGGCTCCGCCCCCAAGGTTGCTGAAGAGGTTGTCGTAATTGACGAACACCAGGCTGGCGGCTGTGCCCGACGCCCAGGCCGCCAGCGCCATCGCGGGCCGTGGCTTCGCCTCGAAGACGAAGAAGGTCAGCAGCACCACCGCGGCCCATGCCGGCGCCCAGAGGTAGGTGAGGATCAAGAAGTCCTCGTAAGCAATGTGGAAGTCGCTCACGAGCACGGCGTAGGCAGCCAGCGCCGTGCCGAGCACGCCGCATCCCAACGCGGCCTGCCATCGCGGCACCTTGATGCCCATGGCCAGCGATACGAGGCCGGCCGTGTACACGTCGAGGTAGTTGGCCCAGATCTCGCCGGCGACGACGAAAACGAAGAACGGCACCGCAGCCCAACCCGGCGCGTGAGCGCTGATCACAGCCAGCACTCCTTTTTCCGCGGCCAGGCCCGCATCGATGGTCGGCAGCAGCAGTCCGAACAGCCCCAGGAAGAGCATCGGCAGCATCACGCCGACAACCGGCCACAACGTCACGGAGCGCTTCGAGCTGGACACCGGGAGGTACCGCGAATAGTCGCTGGCGAACGGGTACCAGGATGCCACCAGCGCAAAGCAGGTCATGAAGCCCAGGACGAATGCCCCCGGGTAATCGCCGCCTGATGCCGTCGGGCCCTGGTTCCAGTGAAATTGGGGCGCCAGCACCACGAACAGCACGGCCAGGACAGCTCCGAACGCGATGGCGCCATACGCCTCGAGCACCTTGATGGTCTGGTGGCCGAAGATCGCCACTCCCACGCTGATCGCGGCGACCACGACCACCAGCCCGAAGACGATCGTTCGGTCGCCTACTCCCAGCAGCTGCGCGCCGGCTTGAGCGGCGATCACGCAGTCGACGGCGAACCAGCCGATGGCCAGGAACAGGGTCAGCGCCGCGCCGACGTACGAGCCGCGCAACCCGAAGATGCTCCGGGTGTATGCGATCTGAGGCAGCCCCGTCCGCGGACCCGTGTTGCTCAGGAGGCCGAGGATCGCGGCCGCGGCAAGTGTGCCCAGCGCGGTTGCGGCCAGGCCGTCCCACACGCCAAGCCCGTAGTACGTGGTCAACAGGCTGGCCGTGAAAAGGCTCGCGTAGTTCACGAACGCTCCGGCCCATAGGAAGCCGAGCTCGCGCGGCTTGCCGTGACGCTGCGCGGCGGGGATTACGTCGATGCCTTGGCTTTCGACCTCGCCAAAGGCGGCGGCCTCGGTACGCGTCGTCGTGGTGTCGCTCATTGGATCCCTCCGCTGGCATTACCCAGTTCAGGTTCATGCGGTCGGCGCTGAATGCGCCCTCTCAGCCCGGCTCCCGAGCTCCCGCCTGCAGCCGATATTACGCCGGATCGGCTATGTCGTTCTCCACGGCGCCGTCAGGAGCTGAGCCAGGATTCGATACACCTCTGGGTTCAGCGCAAGGCCGATGTGGCTGCCGTTCACCTCGATTACGTTGACGTCGGGTCGGAGGCAAGCCCTCCAGTTGACGACGCCGTCGGTGCGCGAGTACAGCGACGTCGTCGGGACTCGAGGCGGCGCCGCAAGGTCACGCAGAAACCGCTTCTCCACCGACGCCGGGTGGCCGTAGCGGAACACGTTGTAGGCATGCGCCGCGCGCACGCCGGCCATCGTCAGAGGATGAACGTCGAACGGCGCGCCCAGCGGAGAGCCAAGCGTGATGACCTGTTCGACGAGCTCAGGATTGCGGTGGGAGAGCACCTTTGCAAGGACGCCGCCCCGGCTGTGCCCGATCAGCGCAACGCGCGCACCAGTTCGCCGCTTGAGGTGCTGCAGCGAGTTGATCAGCGGTCGCAGCATCATCTCGGAGTACATGACGTTGAAGGAAACGCCGCCCATCTGGGGGTTGTAGCCGACCCGGCGCAGCCATTGGAACGGGGTTCGCAGAGTCCAGTCGCCGGCCAGGAAACCTGGAATGAGCATGACCGGCCGCCCACGGCCAGGCGGCACCTCGATGCCGCGGTACACGGGGTCTCGGATCAGGCGCAGGTACTCGATGTAGACGCGGCCCTCGAGCCACATCGGAGGAATCGGATCCCACCGCCCAAGATGCCGTAGATCGGGGAGGATCGAGGCGGCGATCTCCTCGATCCGGCTCCGCCTGCTCGCAGGGGGTTGTGGGACTGTTGCCAAGTAAAGTCTGAGTGCTTCTCCGTTATGAAACCGCAGCGGGCTCGGGTGCGATTCTATACGTCAACCACTGGTTGACAACCTCCACGAACCGCTCGGGGGTCTCCATCATGGGAACGTGCCCCACACCCTCCAGGATCTCAAGGGTCCAGTCGGGGCGCCGGCGTATGAGATCGCGTGCTGCGGCAAGGGGGATGAGGCGATCGAGCTCGCCATGGATCACCAGGGTGGGGGCCTCGATCTTCTTCATGCGCGCCCAGAAGCGGGGGTCGGCCATCCGGAGCCCTAACGAGCGCACCGCCTGCGTGAAAGCCCGGCTGTTCTGGCGGCCGAGATAGCTCCGCTCGCGAATCAGCTGCATATGAGCCTCCAGCAGATCGCCGTCAACGCGTGAGGGGTCGGCCATGACCAGGTTGATCGTTCGCCTGACGAGACCCTCGGGCCCAAGATTTCGGGCTCGCCTGTCGATCACCATCTCGGCGAGGCCGGGCAGCGACAGCGCAGCCACCACTCCAAGAGTTGCGGGGTCCGGCCTGCGCACGTGGGCGCCCGGGACCGCCGGGTCGACGAGGACGAGCTGGCTGACCCATTTCGGGTGGTCGGCCGCCTCGACGATGGCGATGTGGCCGCCCATCGAGTTGCCCATCAAGATGACCGGCTCGCCGATCACCTCCTCGATGAAGCGATTCACAAGCTCGGCGTTGGCGCCGAGCGCGGCCGAGCGATGGAAGAGGGGAGTCCTGCCAAAGCCGGCGAGGTCGAGAGCGAACGCACGGTGATTTCGGGCGAAGCCCGGACCGACTGCCAGCCAGTTCACGGCAGCTCCGCCCAAGCCGTGGATCATGAGCAGAGGCTTGCCTTCTCCCCCGAAGTCGAGGAATTGGACCGGCCCGTCCAGGTCTACAGTCCTATGCCGCACTGCGTCAATTGTACGCCACGAGGCGCGGACTACTGGCTGTGCGGAGTTGCCTGACCGTCAAGGATTGTCGACGCCAGGCGCATGAGAATTTCCCCGACGGCGCCTGACGACCGCCTGCCGTCCTTGTGCAGCCGGTCGAACACCGTGAACGCGGTGATCGCCCCAATGACGTCCTCTGCCTCTTTCAGCGAACAACCGGGTCGCAGCCGGTCGGCGGCAGCCAGCCGCTCCGCCAGCGCCCTGTCGTCGTGCGGGCTGGCGAGCTCGAGGGTGCCCATTCGGGGCAGGCGCCGGAACAGGGCGGCATCGGACGCCCACATCGAGCACGAGTCGGCGATCCGCCGGCGCAGCTCGGCCAGCGGGTCGGTTGGGTCAGGCGCCCCGGCGGCCGGACGGCTGTGCGCGTCCCTCGCCAGCTCGTTCAGCAGCCCGGCTTTCGAACCGAACTGGTTGTAAACGGTGATTCGCGAGACTCCGGCCCGCCTCGCGACCGCCCCCGCGCTGAGGCCCGCCTCACCTGACGCGACCAGCTCGCGGGCGGCCGTCAGGATCGCCAGCCGGGTGCGGTCGACAGCGCCTTGACGCCGGCCGAGTCGATACCTCCGCGCCATCCAATTAGTTTAACAGACAGTATGTTCAGTTAATTGGGACTGATGACCTGCAGGAGCGCCGGGCCGTACCGATCGAGCTTGGAGGGCCCGATCCCGGGCACGGTCCCGAGCTGCGCAAGGTCGGCCGGCTTGCGCGCCGCCAGCTCGGTCAGGGTCTTGTCGTGGAAAACCATGAATGCCGCGATCCCCTGGGTTCGGGCCACGGCCGCGCGCCAGTCGCGAAGTTTCTGAAACAAGATGGGATCCGCGTCGTGGACGACCGTCCCGGCGGGATCCGGAGGCATGGCGATCGAGACTGTCTGTGACCCGCCGAGCACCGCCCGACCGCGATCGGTCAGCTCGACCATGGGGTACTGGCCCTGGCTCTGAGCGATGCAGCCCGCCGCGACCAGCTCGTCCAACAGCTTGCGCAACCTCGCCTGGCTCCAGCTCGACAAAGAGCCGTACGCAGGCACCTGCACCACCCAGGGCTGCTCACGAGTGAAGCGATTTTCCTTGCCTGACAGGATGGCCGCGAGGTTGACCATTCCGATCCGCCCGGCAAAGCGTGCCGCCCCGGCCAGGGCCGCACGAATGACTGAATCGTCAATTGGCGCACCTTCCGCGACCACCACCTCCCCGCGCTCGCAGCTGTCGCACGAGTGACAGGAGCGCTGGCCCGTTGGCTCGCCGAAGTAATCGGTGACGAAAGCGTGGCGGCACGAGCGGAGCTGCGCGTACTGGATGATCTGGGCGAGCTTCTTGTAGGAGTGGCTCTTGAGCGCCTTGAGCTGCTTGAAGTCGATGCGCGAGGGGTCGAGAGGCCCGACGCTCCCATCGGCCCGAAGGGCGCCCGCTTTCAGCAGCCAACGCTTCGATGCATCCAGCGATTGCCAGGCCGGATCCGGCATCAGCGGCTTGAGCTCCTCCGGATCTGAGTTCCACACGCCAAGGCGTGAGTAAGCGGTATGAACGCTCATGACCTCGCGCAGGTCAGGTAGCGCGGATTCGATGAAGTAGACCTGCAGGTCGCGGTCCTTGCCCGAATGGATGAGCAGGCACAACGCCGGCTTGCCGTCGCGGCCGGCGCGACCGGCCTCCTGGTAGTAAGCCTCCACGCTGCCCGGGTATCCGACGTGGATCACCTGCCGGATGTCCGGAAAATCCACGCCCATCCCAAAGGCGCTGGTGGCAACGACGACGCGAAGATCCCTGGCGGCAAAACCGTCCTGGATACGGCGGCGGCTCATGTCAGGCAGGCGGCCGTGATAGGGGGCGGCAGGAAAACCCCACCGGCTGATGGCGGCGGCCGTCGTCTCCGCTCCCTTGACTGTGCCCGTGTAGACCAGCGCGCGCCCGTCGCCGGGATCGAGGTGGCGGCGAAGCAGCTCCAGTCGGTCGCGACCTCCGCGGGCTTCCAAAGCCTCGAGCCGCAGGTTCGGTCGGTTGAATCCGGTGACGACGACCAGGGGCTCGCGCAATCCAAGGTTCGAGGCGATGTCGTCGCGAACCTCTGGTGTTGCAGTCGCCGTGAATGCCCCGATCGGCGGCCGGCCGCAGGTCTCGAGCGCACCGCCGATGAGCCTGTAGTCAGGCCGGAAGTCATGGCCCCAGGTGGAGATGCAGTGTGCCTCGTCGACGATGAAGCGCGTGACCCCCATCGTGGCCAGGCGGTCGGTGAAACCCGGCCGGCCGAATCGTTCAGGGGCCACATAGAGCAGCCGATATTCGCCGCGCGAAGCGGCTTCGAGCCGTCTGCGCTGCTCGGTCGAGTCCAGCGTCGAGTTGATGAACGCGGCGCGCACTCCATGCGACACGAGTCGATCCACCTGGTCTTTCATGAGCGCGATGAGCGGCGAGACGACCACCGTCAAGCCATCGCTGAGAATCGCCGGCACCCAGTAACTGAGGCTTTTGCCCGAACCGGTGGGTGCGACCGCGAGCACGTCGCGGCCATTCAGCTGTGCGTCCACCACCTCCGCCTGGCCGGGCCTGAAGGACTCGAGGTGGAAGACATCGCGCAGCACCTGCTGGGGAGTCACCAATCCAGTGTGGGGCACCACGGCGCTGCTCACCAGCCGGCCCTTAACAGCAAGCCGGGCGTGAGTCCTATGCCATCGGCGTCCCGGGCCCACAACCTACCATCGCAGCCGTGAGGCTATGGAATCCCTTGGGCCTTCGCGAGCTGAACGCCCTGTGGAAGGATCCGGTTTACCGCGGCCGCGGAGTGCGCCGCGGCGATGGTCGGTCGGTTCTTCTCGTGCCTGGATTCATGTCGGGCGACTGGTCGCTGCGGTTGCTGCATGGCTGGTTGAAACGAATCGGTTACAGCTCGTATCTGTCAGGGATCTACGTCAACGCGTTCCACTCGGAGCACATGCTGGCAGGCCTCCGTCACCGCATGGCCGAGATTCTCAAGGACGACGACGCACCCATAACTCTGATCGGGCACAGCCGAGGCGGCCTCCTGGCCAAGGTGCTCGCACAGCGCCGCCCTAAAGATGTCGAACAGGTGATCACGCTCGGGGCCCCGCTCGCCGACATGACCGACCTGGCCCTGATGACCCGCGCCGCGGTGGGCGTTGCCACGACGGCCAACGAGCTTGTATTTGGCCGTCGTCTTCGCGCCGAGGGACGCTTTGCGCACGATCTTCGGCTGTCACCGCTGGTGCCCACAACCTCGATCTATTCGCGCTCCGATGAAGTTGTGAACTTTCGCAGCTGCCTGCGTCCTGACATTCCAGCCATCTCGGTTTGGGGCAGTCATAACGGACTGCTGGTCAATCCAGAGGTGTACCGCCTGCTTGGCCGCCTGCTCGCGCGGCCGCGCCGCGGATGACGGCACTGGCGATCGGCCTGGCGCTGGCAGCAGCGTCGATTCACGGCACCTGGAACGTGCTCGTCAAGGTGAGCGGTGACCCGATGCGCACCTTTCGTCGATCCACTGTGGCCGCGGCTCTGGTGGTCACGCCGATCACCCTCGTGGTGTGGTTCTTTGCCGGCCGGCCTTCGATCACGCCGTCAGCAGCCGGCCTGGCTGCCCTGTCCGCGCTGCTCGAGCTCGTCTACCTGGTCCTGCTGTCGGCTGCTTACAGCCGGGGCGAGCTTTCCGTTGTGTATCCGATCGCCCGGGGCTCAGCGCCCCTGCTCTCCGTGGCCGCGGGCATCGGCCTGATCGGCGAACGGCTGACCGGGGGCCAGATGGCGGGCGTCGCGTTGCTGCTGCTCGGCATCCTGGCTGTGATGTTGCCTCAGACGAGCGGTCGGGCCACCGTGCCGGCCCTGCTGACAGGGGTGTCCATCGCCGCTTACAGCGCCGTCGACAGGGTCGGCGTGAGGCTGTCGACGCCGTGGCTCTACGGCTGGCTTCTCACTTTCTTGCTCGCCATCGGTCTGGTGATCTGGGGCCGGATCGCGCCCCGGCTCGGCGCTTTTGGTACGCGCCTGATGGGCCTTTCGCACGAGCTCGAGGTGCCGCCGGTCAGCTGGCCGCGGGCGACCATGATCGGCATCTTCATATGGGGCGGCTACTTGCTGGTGCTCGCCGCCTTGAGCATCGCGCCCCTCTCGGTGGTCGCGCCGGTGCGGGAGACGGCCATCGTGGCTGTGGCGGTCTGGGGGATCTGGAAATTGCGCGAGCGAAGGGGCGCTCTAATGAAGCTTTTGGGAGCGAGCGCGACCCTGATCGGCGTGGCCCTGCTCGCCTTCTGAAATGTGGGATGAAAAGTCTGAAATCTCGGTGGTAATGTGAAAAAGTCGCCGACTTTGAGGCGATGTTCGCCGCGGTCGTCGATCTTCTCGAAAGGACCGGTGCGTTCGTGGCAATTGCTTTCGAGAAGAGGGAGGGGAGATGCCGACAGGCACCATCAAGAAGCTGGTCTCCGACCGCGGTTTCGGTTTCATAGCCGCGGAGGATGGGCGGGAGTATTTCTTTCACCGCACAGGACTCGACCCGAGCGTGAACTTCGACTCGCTCGCCGGCGGGGAGCGGGTCGACTTCGAAATCGAGCCCAGCCAAAAGGGTCCGCGGGCCAACCGGATCAAGCTCGCTTAACTCAGCGCCCCTACCGAGACTTTTCCTTCCGGTCAGTGCGATGCCCGGCGCACCACAACCATCGCGGTGGCCCAGCAAAGCGACCCGCTCGCCAGCAGGGTCCAAAGCGCCGGCATGATCCGGGGAAACTGCACGAGCGCTCCGAAAATGCACATCGCGGCCGCTCCCGCGAGCAGGAATGAGCCCGGCAGCAGCAACCATGCGCAGTACCACGGAGGCTGGACGAGGTCGCTGCCATCCACAAGCCGCCCGATGCCGAAGACCAGCGCGGCGGCGCCCAACGCCGGCGCCGTCAGGGAGACCGCCCAGCCAGTTCCGACCGCCCCCGCTGCCGCGCCCAGCAGAGGCTGCACCGCAGCCATCCCGAGGCCGGCGGGGACCGCAAAGGCGACGAGGCGCAGGAGCCTGCTTGCGTGCGGCATCGCTAATGGATCACGCCGCGGGTAGCGCCGGCACCGCGGCCGGGCGCGTGAAGACTCCCTTCGTGGTCACCCAGCCTCGCTCCACGTCCCAATACATGTCAGATCTCCTCAGCTGATTCATGAACGCGCTGTTGAAGATGCGCCCGCGCGCGGCTGGAGACTCGCGGTGGCTGGTGCCCGCGTAATAGGGCTGGCGCGGCAGACCGGCCGCCAGGTCGGAGCTGTTGTAGTAGTCGGCATTTCCATAGACGGACGTCGAGCCATACGAGTAGATCGCGATCCCGAGCAGACGGTTCCCCTGTGCAGAAGGCGCGAGCGCCAGGCGGATCTGCGCGAGGGTGTCCTCGGGGTAGTTCATGAAGCCCCCGACCCCGGTCAGGATGCGGTTGCCAAAGCCGGAGTTCTTCTCAAACTCGAGCCAGCGCACGAACCAGGCCTGCTCGAGGCTGTCCCAAGCGCTGTCGTAGTTCATCGGCACCCCAAAATCGATGTAACGGTTGGCGAGCCACCCGTACCAATCCTGAAAGACCGACCCGTAAGCCGAGGTGAATGGCCAGTCCGCTCCTGAAGCGGGGCCGCCGCCGTACGAGATGAGAGCACCGCTCAGCTTGACGTTCGGCTTCATGCGCTTGAGGTCGGCGTGAAGGTCTCGCACGAACGCGGTGACTCGTCCCCGGCGCCATGCTTTCCAGGCCTCGTCATCGAGCGAAGGTGTGGTTTTCGCTCCCGTCTGTTGCATGTACAGGGCGACCGCTTGCTGGTTGTAGCCCCATTCGTTTCCCGGATACCTGACGTAGTCCATGTGCAACCCGTCGACGTCATAGTTCCTTGCCACATCCATGAATACCTTGTGGGTGTAGGTCAGGACATCGGGCACTCCTGGATCAAAGAACGCGCTCTTGGTACCGGTGTTGGAAAGCGTGGCCCACCCTTTGTGGTGCGCATAGATGTCGCTCGTATTGCCAACGAAGAAGGTGTTGAGCCACGCGTGCACCTCGATCCGCGGCGTCGAGCCGTGGGCGAGCTGGATCAGGTACGCGAGCGGGTCGAACTCCGGCGGCCCCTGGATGTCGGTCGCGCGCGGCTCGTCCGCGAGGTTGAAATATGCGTCACCCCGCTTGCGCACCTGCACGATCAGTGCGTTCAGATTGCCTCGGTGTGCATCCGCAACCAGCTTTTCGACCTGCATGGGCGACTTCATCCCATCGTGAAAGGCGTCCACCCAAAGGGCGCGGTACTGCGGTGGACCAAGCGAGATCGGACTCGCACTCGGGCTGGCGGCGGCGGGCTCGCTTGGCGAGGCCACCGTGGCCACGGCAGGTGACTGACCTGTGCACCCAATCAGCGCGGCGGCGGTCAGAAGCACGCCGCACCGGAGCCCCCGCGCCGCTCTGGCCCTGACGACAGGCCCTTTTCGGTGCATCAGGCCCCGGCACCAGCGCATGGTTGCTTCGTTTGGTGGCTGAAGACAGGAGGCAGGAGCGCCTTTGATTTCAAGCGCCCAGCTGCTTCCACTGCTGCTCTAACCAGGCCGCGGCGGCGATGGTTCCGCTGTTCGTCCGGCCGACCACCTGGATGCCGACTGGCATGCCCCGCACCGGTGCGGGGAGCGACACCACAGGCTGACCTGTCGCATTGAATGGACGGGTGTAGCGCGTGATCGGCTCGCGCGTCTCGATCGAAGCACTGATCGAAGGCGCCACGATCGCGGTCGCGGGCAGGACCAGCGCGTCAATGCCGTCCATGGCGCGCGTCGCGTCCGCGCGCAGCTCGCGGAGGGCGGCCAACGCTTCGGCGTAGTCGACAGCCAGTATGTCCAGCCCCCGCCGTAGGAGGCCGAGCACATCAGCGCCGTATTTTTCCGGAGTTTCGGCCACCCAGCGCCGGTGATAGGTGCTGGCTTCGACCTGGAGCACCGTGATGCTGAACCTATACAGCGGCTCCCGCTCGATGAACTCCACCTCGGGCAGTCCGGCTGACACCAGCCGCCAGGCTCGGGCGGTCTGCTCGTCGAGGTTGGCGACCCAGCCCGCGGGAATCGCCAGGCTCGGCCGGCGCATCGGCTCCCGCGGCATGGCCTCACCGGACATCATCGTGTAGGCGCGCGCTGCGCTAAACACATCGGGGGCGAGCGGACCGAGGGTGTCCAGCGACGGGCTCAGGGGGATCACCCCGGTCATGTCGATGCTGCCATATGCGGGTTTGAAGCCGACGACTCCGCAGAACGATGCCGGTATCCGGATGGAGCCGCCGGTGTCGCTGCCAACTGCCCAGTCGCACATGCCCGCCGCCACTGCGACCGCAGAGCCGCCGGACGAGCCGCCGGCGACCCGCGCGACATCGTGCGGGTTGCGCACGGCACCGTAGTGCGGGTTGACGCTGGTCACGCCGTAGGCGAACTCGTGAAGGTTCGCCTTGCCGACGATGACGCATCCTTCTTGTCTCAGGCGCCGAATTACCGGTGCATCTTCGACGGCCGGCTCGCGGGGGAGGATCACCCCGCCCGCTGTCGTGATCGTGCCGGCGACGTCGACCAGGTCTTTGACCGCGACCACGGTGCCGCTGCCTTCCTCGGCTGACACCGAGATGAAAGCGTTCAGGTCGGCCCGCTCGAGGATGCGCCGGCGGGCCTTTTCGAGCTCCATCGTGCCAATTCTGGCAGTCGGCGAGGTATCCTCCCTCGCGATGCCTCAGATCACCGGCGCCATCAACCCGACAGTCGCTTGGACCAAGGTGGAGGTGCTCACCTCCTATCAGCGCCTCACTGGCGAGATTCAGATGCGGGTCCGGCTTCGCGAAACCATCAACGATCCCGAGCCGTACTTCCACCTCAGGAATGTCAGCGCCGAGCCCCTGCTTCCAGGTGCTGTGGCTCTGAACGGAGTGCCGGAAGGCTTGTTCAGCAAAGCTCTCATCGGAGGCATCAGAACCATCGAGCCGGAGCCACCGCCACCCGACCAGATGGACGTGACGCGGCGTTACGCCATGGTCCAGGCCGGCAACTTCATGGTCGCCGGCGCGGCGGAGTTTTCCAAGGCGCAGGAACCCAAGATGCACGCCGAGGTGCTGCTGAAGAACCCCTTCTTCGCTCTGGTCGACGTGACCGTGACGATCATCGGTGTCGCGGGCAAGAGCTGGTCGCAGCCGATCATGTGGGTCAATCGGGCGCACATGCTCGCGCTGTATTTGGGCTGATCGCCCGGATACGGCTTCGGCTTAGGTTTTCGCCCCGAAGACTCCGCGCAAGCGAGCCCAGAAGACCGAGAACAGCAGTCCAAACGCGTTCACGGGCTTTGCGGTGGCCGGTGCGGGAATCGCGGCTGGGGCTGCGCCGCCCGCTGCGGCTGAGGCCGGCGCTGCGCCCGGCCCTGTCGCCGGCGCCACCTCGCCCCCGTCAACGGCACGTGGTTCGGCGGCCTCGACGTTGGTCTTGATGCACGCGGCCATGTCGTTGACGATTCGGCGCGAGACGTCCTCCATGACGCCGCGGCCGAACTGGGCGACGCGGCCGGCGACGTTGTAGTCGGTGACGATCTTGACCACAGAGGCTGAGCCATCGGCCTCGACGGTCATCCGGGCGCTGGCGCGAGCAGAGCCCGGCCCGGTGGTCTCACGCCCTTCGGCCTCGAGCGTCGCCGCATGGTTGGCATCGTCGCGATTCACGATCCGCGCGGTCCCGCTGTAGGCAACGGTGATCGGCCCCACCTTGATCTTCACCTTGCCTTTGAAGGTGGTCGGATCGACAACTTCCGAAAGCTCGGCTCCGGGCACGCAGCCGACAATCTTGTTGACGTCGAGGAGGTAAGCGAAGACGCGGGAGGGAGGCGCGCCCACCGTGAACGAATTTTCTAGTTGCATTTCGCCGCTAAAAGTAGCGCAATAGACGGGTACACCTTCGGCCAGCTCACGAGGAGATGGGGTCCCCCGCCGACCGGTCACCCGAAATAGTTGAACCTGCCATAGTCGCGGCCGACGCGGTATGGGGGCAGTTTTCGGCGCCAGGGGCGCCGCCACCGCGTTTGGGAGGAGTCGTATGAAGCACAAGGTCGCGACTACAGTCAACGGCCAACACCGCGAGCACGAGGTCGAGCCGCGCCTCCTGCTCGTGCACTACCTGCGAGATGTCGTCGGGCTGACCGGTACGCACATCGGCTGCGACACCAGCCAGTGCGGCGCGTGCACCGTGACCGTCGATGGCAAGGCGGTCAAGAGCTGCACCATGTTCGCGATTCAGGCGGAGGGCAAGACCATCACCACGATCGAGGGGATGGCCGCCAAGGACGGCACCCTGCATCCGCTCCAGCAGGCGTTCTGGGACGAGCACGGGCTCCAGTGCGGTTTCTGCACCCCAGGCTTCATCATGGCTGCCGACTATCTGCTCTCTCAGAATCCGAATCCCACCGAAGATGAGATTCGCAGAGGGCTCGAAGGCAACCTCTGTCGGTGTACCGGCTACGTGAACATCGTCAAGTCGGTGCAGTCCGCGGCGAAGGCGATGAACGGCAAGGCCAAGCACGCGACCACTGCCGCAGCGACCGCGGGAGGGGAGTAGCCATGGCGGTTTCTCAGATGGTCGGCGCCAAGATTCACCGGCGCGAAGATCCGCGTCTCATCACCGGCCACGGCCGATACACCGATGACCTCACCCGTCCGGGCCTCGTGCACATGGCCGTCGTCCGCAGCCCACACGCCCATGCCCAGATTCGCAGCCTCGGTGTCGAGGCCGCGAAGAAGGCTCCCGGCGTGCTGGCCGTCTATACCGCCGCTGATTTCAAAGACGTGATCGGCGGGCCTGCGACTTTCCCCGTGGCGCCGGTTTTTGCGCCCATCAAGCTGGCCAACCCACCGCGCTACCCGATCGCGAAAGAAGAGGTTTGCTACCAGGGCGAGCCGGTGGCGGTCGTGATCGCCGAATCGCGCGCGCAAGCCGCAGACGGAGCGGACCTGGTCGACGTCGACTACGAGACGCTCCCGGCGGTGATGGAAATCGAGGCAGCGCTCAAGGCCGGCAGCCCGAAGGCGCATCTCGACCAGAAGGACAACATCGCGTGGGACGTCACCTACGTCCCGTGGGAAGCCACGGACGAGGCGTTCAAGGGCGCCGATGTCGTGGTCAAGGAGCGCATCCTCCAGCAGCGTCTCAGCCCGAACCCGATGGAGAGCCGCGTGGTGATGGCCGAGTTCGACGCGTACGACAAGCGCATGACCATGTGGCTGTCGACGCAGAACCCGCATTGGATCCGGCTGTTCGTGGCGGGCGCGCTCGGCATGGGCGAGCACTCGCTGCGCGTCATCTCGCACGACGTCGGCGGTGGTTTCGGCTCCAAGATCAGCCCCTATCCCGAGGACTACCTCGTGCCGGCCAGCGCCAAGCTGCTCGGCAGGGCGGTCAAGTACACGGAGACCAGGACCGAGGCGATGCAGAACGCATACGCAGGCCGGGGCCAGATCTTCGACGTCGAGGTTGCGGCCAAGAAGGACGGCACCTTGCTGGGCATGCGCTGTACCCAGATGCTTGACGCCGGCGCGTACATCGGGACATTCGGCGCTTTTCAGACGTGCGCCTGCCTCATGGCAGGCGGCGCTTATCACTGGCAGGCGATCTCGTCGAGGTCGGTCGCGGTGCTGACCAACAAGATCACCACCGATCCTTACCGCGGCGCCGGCCGGCCGGAGGCGACTCACGTCGCCGAACGGATGATGGACCTGCTCGCGGTTGAGCTCGACATGGACCCGGTGGAGCTGCGCCGCAAGAACTTCATCAAGAAAGAAGAGTTTCCCTTCACCCAGAACTTCGGGCTGACCATCGACTCGGGCGACTACGAGAAGGCGATGGACAAGGCGCTGAAGATCGTCGGCTACGACGACCTGCGCAGGAAGCAGGCGGAAGGCCGCAAGCACGGCAAGCTCCTGGGCATCGGCCTTTCGACGTGGATCGAGCTCTGCGGCCTTGGACCCGGGGCGGCCACCGGCCCGGCGACGGGCGGCGTGGTGCTGTCCGAGTCGGCGCAGGTCAAGATCCACCCCGCGGGAGGCGTGAGCATTTACGTCGGCACGCACAACCACGGCCAGGGCAACGACACGACACATGCCCAGATCGCAGCGGATGCGCTCGGCCTTCCGATGGAGCAGATCGACATCAGGCACGGCGACACCAACGAGGGCCCGGGCTTCGGCTATGGCACCTACGGCTCTCGCTCTCTTGCGGTGGGCGGAATCGCGATCCTACGCAGCTGCAACAAGGTCATCGACAAGGGCAAGAAGATCGCGGCGCACCTCTTGGAGGCCGCCGAAGAAGACGTTGTGTTCGACCAGGGCAAGTTCCACGTGAAGGGCGCGCCCGAGAAGTCAAAAGCGCTCGGCGAGATCGCATTCGCAGCCTACGGCCAGCTGCCTGAAGGCATGGAGCAGGGGCTCGAGGCTGTCGCATATTTCGAGCCGCCGAACTTCGTGTGGCCGTTCGGAACCCACATCTGCGTCGTCGAGGTGGACAGCGAAACCGGCGCGGTGGACATCCAGAAATACGTCGCCGTCGATGACTGCGGCAACGTCATCAACCCGATGATCGTGGCGGGTCAGCTGCACGGCGGTATTGCGCAGGGCATCGCGCAGGCGCTGTTCGAGGAGATGGTTTACGACGATGAGACTGGAAGGCTCAGGTCGGCGACGTTCCTCGAATACGCCATGTTGACCGCCAACGAGATGCCGGCGATTCAGCTCGACAGCACGGTCACGCCGAGCCCGACCAACGACCTTGGCGTCAAGGGCATCGGCGAGGCCGGCACCATCGCCTCGACCGCTGCGGTCATCAACGCGATCTGCGATGCGTTGAGTCCGCTGGGGATCAAGCATGTCGACATGCCTGCCACCGCGGATCGGCTCTGGAAGCAGATACAGAACGCGCGGCCCGCGTCCAGCAACGGAAAGGAGGCTCGCAAGTGATTCCTGCCGCATTCGAGTACGCGCGCGCCTCCTCCGTCGAAGAGGCGGTGAAGCTTCTCACCAAGTACGGCGAGGACGCCAAGGTGCTGGCGGGAGGGCACAGCCTCATCCCGCTCATGCGCCTGCGCCTGTCGCAACCGAGCGCCCTTGTCGACATCAACGGCGTCAAGGGGCTGGACCAGATCAAGGAGAGCGGCGGCAAGCTGCACATCGGAGCGCTGGCCCGCCACGTGACGATCCACGACTCGAAAGTCGTCAAGGACAAGCTGCCGCTGCTCGCCGAGGTGGCGAGCGAGGTGGGCGACAACCAGGTCCGCAACATGGGCACGATCGGCGGAGTGATCGCGCATGCGGATGCCGCCGGCGACTACCCCACGATCGCACTGATGCTGGACGCGGATATCGTGACCAACAAGCGGACGATTCCGGCCAAAGACTTCTTCCAGGACATCTTTACGACGCCGCTCGCGGCCGACGAGGTGGTCACCGAGATCGTCTTCCCGGTGGCCGACGGCCCTCACAAGTACATCAAGTTCCGGCGTCGCCTGTTCGACTGGGCGATCGTCGGCGCCGCGGCTCAGAAGATGAACGGCGGCTGGCGCATCGGCCTGACCAACGTTGGCCCGACGCCGGTTCGAGCCAAGGCGGTCGAGGACGCCCTGCACAAGGGCGCCAAGCCGGAAGAGGCGGCGCAGCATGCATCCGACGGCCTGAACCCCTCGGGCGACCTTCGTGCCAGCCCGGAGTACAAGAAGCATCTCGCCAGGGTTCTCACCAAGAGGGCGATCGAGCAAGCGGGTTAGTTGATCAGTCGGTTCTCGCTACCGGCCGCGTTCGTTCTACGCGGCCGGTAGTCTTTCGACGATGAGTTCTGCTCCGCTGTCGATCGACGAGGTCGAGGCGCGCCTGCGCGAGCGGCGTTACATCGGCGACCGCGGGCTCGCGACGTCGATCTTCCTGGCGCTCAAGCTCGAGAAGCCGCTGTTCATCGAGGGCGAGGCCGGCGTCGGGAAGACCGAGGCGGCCAAGGTCATGGCGGACGTGCTTGGCACACGCCTCATCCGCCTCCAGTGCTACGAGGGCATTGATCTCGCCCACGCGGTCTACGAATGGAACTATCCCCGCCAGCTGCTCCACATCCGGCTGCTCGGCGAGCAGGACGACCGCCACACCGCCGAGCGAGAGATCTTCAGCCCCGAGTTCCTGCTGAGGCGGCCGCTGCTCGACGCCATCGACAACGACGACCCGACGCCCCCGGTGCTGCTCATCGACGAGATCGACCGCTCCGACGAGGAGTTCGAAGCCTTCCTGCTCGAGCTGCTCTCCGACTTCCAGGTGTCGATCCCGGAGATTGGAACCATCAAGGCAAAAAAGGCGCCGTTCGTCGTCATCACCTCCAACCGGACCCGGGAGGTGCACGACGCCCTGAAGCGCAGATGCCTCTACCACTGGATCGACTACCCGGACCTCGAGAAAGAGGTCGAGATAGTTCGCACGCGCGCACCAGAGGCCGCAGAGGGGCTGGCTCGTGAGGTGGCCGCCTTGGTCCAGGGGCTGCGTGGCATGGACCTCTACAAGGTGCCAGGCGTGGCCGAGACGCTGGATTGGGCCCGCTCGCTCGCCGCCCTCGGCGCGACGCGCATCGACCCGGCCCTCGTCGATGCGACCCTGGGCTCGGCCCTCAAATACCAGGAGGATCTCGAAAAGGTTCGCGAGCAGGTGCCGGCCATGGTCGAGAAGGCGAGAGGTGCCTGAGCCGGACCTCCTCCCCAGGCTGGGAGCCTTTGCCCGGCTGCTGCATGACGCCGGGATGGAGGCCGGCCCGCGCAGGCTGACCGACGCGACCCGGGCCCTGAACCACGTCGCCATCGCAAGCTCGGTCGATTTTCGTAACGCCCTGCGCACGGTGTTCGTGAGCCGTAAAGAGGACATCGACACCTTCGAGTCGGCATTTGACATCTTCTGGTCGCCCCCCGATCCACGCGCCTCCGCCGGGCAGGTGCCTGGGCGAAGTCGCGCTCTTCCGATGTCGCCTGAGCGTGCCCAAGCGTGGTCGAACGCGCTCGGCCTGAACCAGTCCCAGATCAACCGCCAGCAGGAGGTGACGGTCGTCCCCGAGAGCTCCAGCGGCTACAGCTCTGAGGAGCTCTTGCGTCACAAGGATTTCGACCAGATGACATGGCAGGAAACGCAACAGGTCCGGCGGCTCCTCGAGCAGGCGCCGTGGCGCATGGCGGAGCGGAAGACACGCCGGCTGCGCCCGGCCAAGGCGGGCCGCATCGACATGCGGCGAACGGCTCGAGATGCGATCAGATCCAGCGGTGAGCTCATGCAGCTCTTCAGGCGTCGCCCGCGGCTGCGCCGCCGTCCGCTGGTTCTCATCTGCGATGTGAGCGGCTCCATGGAGAAGTACTCGCGCCTGTTGATGATCTTTGCCTATGCCATCGCGCGCCGCGAGGACCTCGAGGCGTTTGTCTTCTCCACGCGGTTGACCCGAGTCACCAGGCTGCTCCGGCAGCGGGATCTCGATCGGTCGCTCAACTCGCTGGCCAAGGGAGTCCACGATTTCAGCGGCGGCACGCGGATTGGCGACGCGCTGGCCGACTTCAACCGCCATTGGGCGCGCCGCGTCCTCGGCCACGGCGCCGTGGTCATCATCGTCAGCGATGGCTGGGATCGCGGTGACCCCACCCAGCTCACGGCCGAGCTGATTCACCTGAGACGATCGGCGCACCGGCTGATCTGGTTGAACCCGCTCATCGGGTCCAAGGGCTATCAGCCTCTGACACGCGGCATGGCGGCAGCCCTTCCGCACTGCGACGACTTTCTCGCCGCCCACAATCTGCAGGCCCTCGACGACCTGGGCAAGCTGCTGGCCGGCCTGGGAACGCGAGCCGCCCGGAGCTAGTT
>DASXNH010000001.1:0-9767 GCA_036495195.1 Candidatus Dormiibacterota bacterium | reverse complement strand
TTTTGAAGACCGCGGGAGGCACCAGCCCCCGATCATCCCCAGCTCGAGAGCTAGGTTAGCGCCGGCGGGAGAGCGCTAAGCGACCAGCGAAGCTCCTGCCCGTACGCCGGCTTCGGGCGCGATCCGCGGGGCCGAAAGGGTCAGGCGGTGGAGTATCGGCCGAGCCCGTAGGCGATCGAGGCCCATTTGACCACGACGGCGACCAGGCCGAAGGCGTTCAGCCCGATGGGGACTGACCATGGGATCCCCAACTGAGCGGTCAGCTCAACCAATGCCGGCACGCACGGCAACGCCGCCGCTAGCACCACGACGGTTAATGCAAGCGCCAGGTTCGGCGTGGCCTCTGCGAACTCCCCCTGTTGCTGATCGCTCAGGTCGGCGTTCTGGCAGGGACGAGAGCCGCATAGGCCCAGAAACAGCTGAGGCTGTTCCTGCATTAGTTAAGTCTATGGCTTGACAAGCCTCACACTTGGCTTCTTAGAGGCCGAGTTTGAATTGACACCCCTGTCAAGTCAACGGACACTCAGGCCATCACTCTAGGAGGTGCGCTATGCGCAAGTTGATGCTCTCCGTATTCCTGTCCGCCTGGTTCATGGCGCTGGCGGTGTTGCCGGCGCTGGCCGACTCGATCGGGCCGACGCCCAAGTAAAGTAAGTCGGCAACTTTGTAGCAGGCTGTCGAGCGTGGCGGTATGCTCACCGCCATGCTCGACAGTAAACGCCGCGGCAGGCGTAAGGGAATACCCGTCCGAGAGGGCTCCGTCCGTCAGGCGAGAAAAGAGGCCAATCTCACCCTCGCCCAGGTGGCGGGCCCCATAGTTTCCCGAACCGCGATCCACCTGATTGAGACGGGCCGTTGCCGACCATCGCTGGATACGCTCGAACAGATTGCGCGCCAGACCCACAAGCCGGTGGAGTTCTTTCTTCTCAGTCCCGATAGCACTCCCGAAATGACCGAGGTCCGAAAAGGCCTGGACGAGCTCGAGCGGCTCACCGCGACACGCGACTTCGAGCAAGTTATCAAGCGCGGTCAGGCTCTTCTCGAGAAGCAAGCTGGAGAAGAGGCCGCTGCTTTGATCCGCTTCTATCTCGGTCAGGCTTACTGTCGGTTGGTTCGACCGGTTGATGCCATCGAGCACCTGAGATTGGCCCGAGCGGCCTTCGAGCAGGTCGGAGACGAGTGGATGGCGGTCGAGGCTCTGGACTGGGAAGCCTCTGCCCTCGGTCTAATGGAAGATCCCCTGGCGGTTGTTGCCGCTGGTGAAGCTCTCACGCGCTGCCGAAACCTCAACCCAAAGCCGCCTCAAACCGAAGCCCGAATTCTCGTCCATCTGGCGAACATGCACATCGTCGCCCACTCCTGGGCTCACGCCATCAGCTACTACGAAGCCGCCGTCGAGGCCTCCAAAGGCGTCAAGGACCTTCTCCAGCTGGCCAAGATGCATCACGGTCTGGGCACTGCGTATCAACGCATGGGGCTCGCGGCCAAGGCCCGTCACCAGTTCGACAAAGCGCTCGCTCTTTATTCAATCGAGTCCGACCTGAGCGCCACCTATCGACTGGAGAATGATCTTGGGGATTTGCTGCTTCATGAAGGACAGCTTGATTCGGCGGAGCAGCATCTTCGCTCTGCTCTGGCTGGATCGGCCTCTCTGCATATGGATCGGCGTGGCCGCGGTTACATCCTGGCGAACCTTGGCGAGGTCTGTCTAAGACGGGGAGAGCTGGACGAGGCACGACAACATCTCGTCGACGCTTTGGATTGCGGCGAGGAGGTCGGGGAACAAGTGGTGCTTGCCAATGCACACGCCCTGCTGGGACAGGTGGCGTTCAGGCAGGGAGATCCGAGGCAGGCGCGAGAACATTTCAGCTCGGCGATCGGCATCCTCGAGGTGCTGGACATGCCGGATCGACTTCGTGACTGTCATATCGCCTGCGCGGAATTCCTGTACAGCCACGCCGACATTGATTCAGCTGCGCTGCATTGGAAGATGGCGGCCGAAATCGGCAAGCAGGCGGCTCTCGGCTTCAGCGTGAACCCGGGTTCAGCAGTCTCCGAGCTGCAGGCACGCGGACGATAGGGCGACTGAGTCGTGCGTGATGGCGGTTTGGAGTCAGACGCTCGGAGGACGAGCTAGACGACGAGCAGCGCCTCGAGCTTGGTGGTCAGGTCGCCCTTCATGTTCGGCCGGTAGCCAACGCTTCGCTCGGCCGCCTTTCCGTCCTTGAAGATGATCACCGTGGGGATCGACATGATCCCGAGCGACATCGGGGTCGCCGGGTTCTCGTCGATGTCCATCTTCATGACCTTGATCTTGGTGCCAAGCTCTTGTTGGATCTGCTCGACGATCGGGGCGATCATGCGGCACGGCCCGCACCACGTCGCCCAGAAATCTACCAGGACGGGGATGTCGGCCTTGAGAACTGAGGCCTCGAACTCTGCATCGGTGACGACTTGGATGTTTGACATCTAGGACCCCTTCGTGTCGGTTGAACTCGACTTGGACTCTGACTTCGATTTGGACTTGGATTCGGACTTCGGCTCGGATTTCGATTCCGTCTTGGTCTCGGACTTTGACTCCGATTTGGTTTCGGGCTTGCTCTCCGAGCTGCCCTCAGAGGTGGAAGCGGGAGCAACGCCGTTGCTCGAGCCGGCAGAGCCGTTGCCACTGCCTTTGTAGTCTGTCGTGTAGTAGCCGCTGCCCTTGAAGATGATGCCTGCCGGATAGAGCATCTTGGACAGCTTGCCCCCGCATTTTGGGCACGTGACAAACGGCTCGTCTGTGATCCTTTGCTGGACCTCAAACTCGTGGCCGCAACTGCCACAGCGGTAACCGTAAGTTGGCATCTCTAGGGGTTCCTTACTATAGCCGCCGGCCTGGATCCAGCCTGTGGAAGACCATGCCGGATGGCGGCTTGGGGTGGAAATACGTGCTCTTCTGTGGAAGAGTTCTGCCCTCTTGGGCCAGCTTCAAAACCTGTCGCAAGTCCGGCGGGGGCAGGAAGAAGGCGGCAGCCCCCACCCCCTCGTCGACCCAACGCACTGCCTCCGCGGCGTCGCGCGTGTAAAGGAGGAAATCCTCCGGATTCCGCTTGCCCAGGATATTGTCGATCACCTGACTATGCAACTCCACCAGGGCCATCTCCCCTTCCAATTCCAGCAACTCGAACCGGTGGTCCCTGTAGGTTCCGGCAGCCACCCGCCCGCGAAGCGCTGATAGGGTGGCGTCCAGCGACGGCATCTCCTCGCCCCCGCTGACAGCCACGCCCGCCTTAAGCACCCGATGGGTGGGCAGCACCTCCAGGCCAGGATCGTCCACGTCGGTCAGCAGGGCGAGCGTGAAACGCGAGGCGGCGTCGGCAGCGCCGCCAACCTCCATGGAGTGCGCCAACGTCGTCTCGTAACGGTGGTGCCCGTCGGCGATGAGCACCGGCAGGGTGCTCATGGCGGCATGAACAGCCGCGTGCAACACCGGGTCGGCAATCGTCCAGAGACGGTGTTTTGTCCCTTCGGGACCAGCAAAGGCGACGGCTGGAATACGCGCCGTGACCGCGTCCAGGATGTTCGTAATCCCCACTCCTCGCCCCTCGTATGTGAACCAGAGTGGCTCGAGGCTGACGTTGGTGGCGCGGAGCAGGGCAAGCCGGTCCTCCTTCGGGCCGCGGTGCGTCCGCTCGTGGGGCAGGATGACTCGGTCCTCGTAAGGCTGGAGCCGGAGCGCAGCTATCAGATCCCGGCGCCGGCGCCCGCCAAACGCGACCTCGTGGACGTACATCGAAGGCGGGTCCGGCTCCAGGATGCCGCTGCGGAGCCATTCCTCGAAGGTGGCGGCCGCGCCCTGGTAGTCAGGGCCTGGCCGGATGAGACGGATGACGTTGTGGGGCGAAAGCGAGCGATAGCGCTCGAGGTCCGGCTCGGAAATGACGTCGTACGGAGGTGAGACGAGGGCGGTCAGGTCGCCTGCGCGCGCGAGGTGATATCGAATTCCTGGGAACGCCCGGACGTCAGCCGTCGGAGTCTCCTTTGAGCTCGACGTAACGCAGGTCAGACATCCCATCCACTTCGCGCAGTCGCGTAAGAACGTCATCGCCAACGTGGTCGTCGACGGCCAAGATCATCATCGCGTTGCCGCGAGGCCCATCGCGCCCCACCTGCATGCTGGCGATGTTGACGTCGTGCTCTCCGAGGATCGTGCCGAAGCGGCCCACGACACCAGGCCGGTCTTCGTGGCGGCTGACCAGGAAGCGACCTTCGGGCACGAGGTCGACACGAAACAGATCGATGCGGACTGCGCGCGGCTCGCCCATCAGTACCGTGCCCGCTATCTCGTGACCGTCGATTCTCAACGTCACCAGGCTGGCGTAATTGCCATGCGCGGGGCTGCGGCGCTCGACCAGCTTCAAGCCACGACTGGATGCGATCACACGCGCGTTGACTTGATTGATGCGGTCTTCGGTGAACGGCTGCAACACCCCCTTGATGGCTGCGGCTACGAGCAGGTTGACATCGTGCTCGGCGAGCTCGCCCTCGAAGTCCAGCTCGATCGTGCTGACGCGGCCACCGAACAGCTGCGTGTAAAGCGTGGCCAGACGCTCCGTGAGACTGGCGAACGGGCGAAGGTAAGCAAGCTCTTCAGGCGGCAATGAGGGAGCGTTGACCGCGTAGCGCGGAAGGTCGCCTGCGAGCACCGCCGCGACTTCCTCAGCGACATCGAACGCGACGGACACCTGCGCTTCCAGGGTGGAGGCCGCAATGTGGGGAGTCGCAATGAAGTTGGGCAATGTGAACAGAGGATGCGCGCCAGCCGGCTCATTGACGAAAACATCTGACGCGGCGCCCGCGAGATGTCCGGACTCGAGCGCTTGATAGAGGGCGTCCTCGTCGACAATTCCGCCGCGCGACGTGTTCACGAGCCTGGCCGTCGGTTTCATCAGAGCCAGCTCGGCGGCTCCGATGAGCTTGCGGTTGGCCTCGACCAGCGGCACGTGAATCGTGACGAAATCCGCCCGCTCCAGCAGCTCGTCGAGCTTTACGAGCTCGACGTTGAAGAGCTCCGCACGCTCCACTGACACGACGGGGTCATAAGCGACCACTTCCATCTCCAGACCGTGCGCCCGCTTTGCCACCTCAGATCCGACGTTGCCAAGACCGATGACCCCAAGGGTCTTGCCGCGGATCTCGGTGCCCATAAACTTCGACTTGGTCCATTCGCCCCGCCTCACCGAGGCATCGGCCTGTGCAACCCAGCGCGCCACCGCGAACAAGAGCGCGATGGTGTGCTCGGCGGCGGCGACGATGTTGCCGCGGGGCGCGTTGACGACCAGGATCCCCTTGCGCGTCGCCGCCGGCACGTCGATGTTGTCGACGCCAACGCCGGCCCGACCCACCACGCGCAGCCGCCGGCCCGCCTCGAGAATCGGCGCGGTCACCTTCGTCTCGCTGCGAACAACGAGCGCGTCGAAGTCAGGGATGCGCTTGATCAGCTCCGCTTCTTGGAGCCTGCTCACGACGGTGACGTCGCCGGCTCGACGCAAGCGTTCGAGGCCGTCCTCGGCGATCGTGTCGGCGACCAGGATCCGGGGCAAGTCGCCTACCGGGTCGCGGCGGCGACGCCCTGCAGTGACGCGGTGATCGCGGCCACTCCTCGACCGTCGGATGGGGCGATGTCCAGCTCCTCGAGAGCCTGCTCGATCGCCCACATCACCTGGACGACGTCGCCCGCGGCGACTGCGCCGAGATGGCCGACGCGAATCATCTTTCCGGTCATCTTTCCCTGGCCACCGGCGATCACGACGCCGTACTTGTCGTTGAGAAGCTTGCGCAGCCCCGCGACGTCCAACCCCTGCGGAGGAGTAGCCGAGGTGACCGTGTTCGAACGATACCCATCCTGCGCATAAAGGCGGAAGCCCAGCGCCTCGAGACCTGCCTGGGTGGCTCGAGCCAGGCGCTCATGGCGCTCGTACACGGCCTCGAGCCCTTCCTCCTCCAGCATGCGCAGGCCTTCCTGCAGCGCGAAGACGACGCCGACCGCCGGCGTGAACGGAGTCATACCCTTGTCGGCCCAGGTTTTGGCTTCCTTCCAGTCGAAGTAGAAACGCGGTGATCGGGCCTTCGCCTGCAGCGCCCATGCGCGGTCGCTCACGCTCACGAGCGCCAGGCCGGGAGGTGCCATCCAGCCTTTCTGCGACCCGGTGACAGCCACGTCAATTCCCCATGCGTCGGTCTCGATCGCGATTGAGCTGATCGAGCTGACGCCGTCGACCACAACGATCCGACCTGCATCGTGGGCGACGCGAGCGAGCGCCTGAAGCGGGTTGGTCAGGCCGGTCGAAGTCTCGTTGTGGGTGAGGAGGACAACCTTCGCGTTTGGATGCCGCCCCAGCACCGCGGCCAGGTCGGCGGGATCAACGGGCTGTCCCCATTCGAACTCGAGGCGGACCACGTCGGCGCCGTACGCGGCCGCCAAGGCGGCGAACCGCTCGCCGAAGTTGCCGCACAGCGCGACGACGACCTCGTCGCCGGGCGAGACCAGATTGGCGATGGCCGACTCAAGCCCGCCCGTGCCTGAGCTGGTGAGCATCAACAGATCGTTGGAGGTCTTGAAAACCCGCTTGGCGCCGGTCGTGATCTCCGCGAGGATCGCGGCGAACTCGGGGCCACGGTGATCGATCATCGGCCGGTTCATGCTGCGCACGACGCGCTCGGGAAGAGGCGTCGGACCTGGGATGCGAAGCTGGGTCTGGAAGATCATTGGGCGCGCTCCGATAAAGGATTGCGGCGGCGAGGTGAATTCTACCGGCGATTGGGGTCCGGGCTTTGTTGCCCGGACCCAATGGCCGGCCCTAGTGCTGTTCGGTCGTATACGGAAGCAGCGCGATCGCCCTCGCCCGCTCAAGCGCTGTCGTCAGCGGGCGCTGGTGCCTGGCGCACGTACCCGTCACGCGTCGCGGAAGGATCTTGCCGCGGTCGCTCACGAAGCGCCGCAGGCGCGAGATTTCCTTGTAGTCGATGTAGCCGATCTTCTCGACACAGAAGCTGCACACCTTGCGGTGCTGGCGCTTGGGCCCCCCTCTCGACGAGCTCTCACGTGGTGGACGGTTAACTGCCATCGGTCTCTCCTAAAACGGAATGTCGTCCGGGTCGACATCGCGAGGCGCGTCGTCCGGAGCTGGAATATCGTCATGCGTAGTCGCGGGAGCCCCGTGAGCAACGCCGGCCCCACCGCCCGAGCCGCGCGGCTCGAGGAACTGAACATCGTTCGCGATGATCTCGGTGACACGGCGCTTCTGTCCGTCCTGGCCTTCCCATGAGCGCGTCTGGATGCGGCCTTCGACGTAGACCAGCGCACCCTTGCGGGTGTACTGCGCAACGGTCTCGGCGAGATTCCTCTTGCCGATCGGGTACGCAACGATGTTGTGGTAGTCCGTGAACTCCTTGCGCTCGCCGTCCGGCCCCGTCGACCACCGATTGGTGGCGATGCTGAAGTTGGTCACCGCCGTTCCACTGGGCGTGTAACGCATTTCCGGATCTTTGGTCAAACGGCCGATCAGCAGCGCTTTGTTGAGATTCGACATCTAGGCGTCCTCCACATTCGCACCATCTAGCCGCTCTGCCGCGCCATGCGACTCTACTGCGACCGGTTCGGGAACGACCTCCGCCGGCGGCGGTGCAACCGGGGTCGGGGTCGCCTTGTCAGGTTTGCGCACGATCAGGTGGCGCAAAACGTCCTCGGTGATCTTCAGCTGCGCCTCGAGCTGGGGGATGCCGTCGGTACCGATGTGGAAGTCCTGGAGAACATAAGAGCCCTCCTTCTGATGCTTGACCTCGTAGGCGAGCTTCCGCTTGCCCCAGACGTTGGTCCGCTCCACCGAGCCGCCGGCTTTTTCAATGAGCGTGTTTACTCGCTTGACGATGTCTTGGACCTTGTCGTCTTCGAGGTCGGCACGAACGATGTAAAGAACTTCGTAATCCCGCAACGGGACCTCCTTCCTATGGGTTCAGGCCTCGTATCGATCGCTGGCAGGTGCCACCGGCCGAGGCCAGAAAGGTAAGGTCGGTATTGTATCAGTCGAGTGAGCGAGACCCGATCCAAGGCGGCCGTCCGTGGTGCCAAGGTAAGACCGAAGTCAGGGCGCCGGCCGCCGGTGAAGGTGAAAGCCGGGCCGGAGCTGCCGCTGCTTCCGATTGCAATCGGCGGGATCCTGATCGTTCTGGCGCTCGTGTTGGGAATTTACGCTTTCAATCAGGCCAAAGGGCAGCCCGCCGTCGTTATTCCCGCCGCGGCTGGGATTCCATGCGACGCGCTCGAGCACACGCAGGTCCACTATCACGCTGCACTGCAGATCATCTATCACGGCACCCCGGTGTCCATCCCGAGCGATGTCGGCCGGCTGAGCACGTGTTTCTACTGGCTGCACGTTCACGCCGAGTCTCCAGGCGTAATTCACATCGAATCGCCGAAGGGCCGCACTTTCACGCTCGGCGAATTCTTCAAGGTCTGGGCCGTCTCGAAGAAGACGCCTGAGCCGCTGGATGCCACGCACGTGTCGGTGTTCACCCTCACCGGTGACGAGAAGCTGGTGGTCTACATCGATCTCAGCGATGGCAAGGGGCCGCAGATTTACGCGGGCGACCCGGCGGCAATCGTGCTCAAGCCGCATGAGGTGATCACGCTCGAGATCACGCCCCCGATCGTGAACCCCCCGCCGAAGTTCACTTTCCAGTCGGGGCTCTGACCTCCAGAAGGACCCTGGCCGCGCGGTAATGCTCCAGCGCGTCGTGGCTGTTGGCGGCTCGTTGCGCCCTGTCGGCCAGTCGGAGGTGGGCATGCGCCGCACTGTCCAGGTCGCCATTGCCAACCGGCAGGGCCTCTCCTCGCTGCAGCGAACGCAGACGCTGGAGGCGGTGGCTGTCGTGGCGGGCTGCGATCAGCGGCATCTCGTCCGAAAGCAGCTCGACTGCCTCGTCCTTACGACCAAGGAGAAGCAGAGCCTCGGCCTGGCAAAGGCGCGCGTCGGTGCCAAGTGGCCAGTCGAACGACCCGACGACCGTGGCCAGGGCGGCCAGGGCGCGACGGGCATGACCGCGGGCGACCAGCACGCGAGCCTTCTCGAGTGCGAGCTCTCGCTCCATGGCGGGCAGCCTGCCTTCCAACAGATAGTCGACCTCGGTCCCGAGCCGGCCGGCGATCACACGTAGGACACGCGTCGACGCTTGGCTCCGACCAAGCTCCACCTGGTTCAGGAAAGCTCGGCTGAAGTCGACGCCGCTGACCTTGGCGAGACTCATGCCACGGTCGTGCCGGAGGCGCCGGATGCGCTGGCCCACCGTCTCCACCGGAGGCATCGGCGCATCATAGCCGATGTAAAGCCGGGGTTTACAGTGCCGGAGCTGCGCCCCTAGGCGTCAAGACTCGCCGAAGGCGCCGGTCGTGATGGGCGACGTGGTCCGCGAGGCGCAGGAATGCCTCCCGCAGTGGGCTCGCGTCTGCCTCTTGGCTTGACAGCTGCCAGCTCACCACCTCCAGCTCCTGCCAGGGCGAGCCGGCGCGATCGCTGAAAGCCATGCGTACGCGCTCGCCCTCGGCCCAGGCCTCGATGGCGGCGGAGCAGCGGTCCGAGTGATCGGTGCCGTCCTGCCAATCACCCACGGCGATCGAGAGAATTGCCCTCGGTTCCGGGTCCCGATGAAAGTGGTCGAACAGGTCGGCCCTGTAGATGGCGATTGCCTCCTCGTCCTCATAAAGAACGCCGATGACGCTCTCGTAA